>CAITSG010000261.1 GCA_903894995.1 uncultured Burkholderiales bacterium | reverse complement strand
TGTCAATCCCCAGCCCAGCGAGGTGGCGGCAGCCTGCGCCCTGCTGCCCACGGCACTGCTACAACTGCATGGGGATGAAAGCCCCGATATCTGCACACTGCTGGCCGGCGCTACGCAACGGCCTTTTTTGCGCGCCGCCCGCATTCCCACCGGCTCAGCGGGGGCAGACTTCGACCTCGTAAAATACGTGCTCGATTACTCACAAGCCCAAGCCATCTTGCTCGACACCCATGTCGAAGGATTCGGCGGCGGCGGTAAGGCATTCAATTGGTCACTCCTTCCTCTAAGCGTCAACGCTCACCTCGTCTTGAGTGGTGGACTCAATGCTGCAAACGTGGGCGACGGCATCGCCCTGCTACGGCCACGCTGTAAATCGCTGGCCGTGGACGTCAGTTCCGCAGTAGAAGTCGATGCGCCTGGGGGCGGCACCCTCAAGGGCATCAAAGACTTTGAAAAGATTCACCAGTTTGTCGCCGCCGTTCGCGCCGCTGACGAACGCCTTGCAGGATTGCTTTGAACATGCTTGATTACCAACAACCCGATGTCCGTGGCCATTTCGGCAAATATGGCGGTAGCTTTGTTTCTGAGACGCTGACCCACGCCATTAACGAACTCAAAGCTGCTTACGCGCGCTACCAACATGACCCGCAATTTGTAGCCGAATTCAAGTCCGAATTAGCCCATTTTGTAGGCCGCCCTTCACCGATTTACCACGCCGCGCGCATGAGCCGCGAAATGGGCGGCGCGCAGATTTACCTTAAGCGTGAAGACCTAAACCACACCGGCGCACACAAAATCAATAACACCACTGGCCAGGCCATGCTGGCCAAGCGCATGGGCACGCCACGCATCATCGCTGAGACCGGCGCCGGCCAGCACGGCGTAGCCACCGCCACCATCTGCGCCCGCTATGGTCTGGAGTGCGTGGTGTATATGGGCAGCGAAGACGTCAAGCGCCAAAGCCCCAACGTTTACCGCATGAAGTTGCTGGGCGCGACCGTGGTGCCGGTAGAGTCGGGCAGCAAAACCCTGAAAGACGCCCTGAACGAAGCCATGCGCGACTGGGTGGCCAACGTGGACAACACCTTCTACATCATCGGCACCGTGGCAGGCCCGCACCCCTACCCCATGATGGTGCGTGACTTCCAGAGCGTGATCGGCGAAGAGTGCCTCACGCAAATGCCCGAGATGTTCAAGAGCCTGCAGATGGCCGAACAGCAGCCGGACGCGGTGATTGCCTGCGTGGGCGGTGGCAGCAATGCCATGGGCATCTTCTACCCCTACATTTCGCACGAGAACACCCGCCTGATCGGCGTAGAAGCCGCAGGCGAAGGCATGGATTCGGGCAAGCATTCGTGCTCGCTGCAAATGGGAAGCCCCGGCGTGCTGCACGGCAACCGCACCTACATCCTGCAAGACGACAACGGCCAGATCACCGAGACGCACAGCGTGAGCGCAGGTCTGGACTACCCCGGCGTCGGCCCCGAGCATGCCTTCCTCAAAGACATCGGCCGAGCCGAGTACGTGGGCATCACCGACAAAGAAGCGCTCGAAGCTTTCCACTACCTGTGCCGCACAGAAGGCATCATCCCCGCCCTCGAATCCAGCCACGCGGTGGCCTACGCCATGCAGTTGGCCAAAACCATGCGTGCTGACCAGTCGATCCTGATCAACATGTCGGGCCGTGGCGACAAGGACATCGGCACCGTTGCCGATTTGTCGAACGGCGACTTTTTCTGCCGCCCTAGCTGCCAAGGCCAATCGGTCAAAGGTGCTGAGCAACCTGTGAATTTTGTGAAGTGAGGGCAAAAACATGAGCCGCATCGACACCACCCTCTCCGCCCTGAAAACCCAAGGCCGCAAAGCCCTGATCCCTTACGTCACAGCCGGTTTCCCACAAGCGGGCACCACCGTGCCCTTGATGCACACCATGGCCAACGCCGGGGCCGACATCATCGAGCTGGGGGTACCGTTTTCTGACCCCTCGGCCGACGGCCCGGTCATCCAAAAAGCGGGCGACAAAGCCCTGGCGCTGGGCATTGGCACCGTGCAGGTGCTGGCCATGGTGCGAGAGTTCCGCCAGACCAACAGCACCACCCCGGTGGTGCTGATGGGCTACGCCAACCCGGTGGAGCGTTACGACCAAAAACACGGCGCTGACAGCTTTATCCGCGACGCCTCTGCAGCCGGTGTGGACGGTGTGCTGATCGTGGACTATCCACCCGAAGAATGCGTGGAATTTGCCGCCAAGCTGCGCGCCCACAAAATGGACCTGATTTTTTTGCTGGCCCCTACCAGCACCGACGAGCGCATGCAGCAGGTGGCCCGGGTGGCCAGCGGTTACGTGTATTACGTGTCGCTCAAGGGCGTGACCGGTTCGGGCACGCTCGACACCGATGCAGTTGAAGCCATGCTGCCGCGCATCCGCCAGCACGTCAGCGTGCCGGTGGGTGTGGGCTTTGGCATCCGCGACGCTGCGACCGCCAAAGCCATCAGCCGCGTGGCTGACGCGGTCGTGATCGGCTCGCGCCTGATTCAGTTGATCGACGCGGCCCCGGCCGATCAGGTCAACAGCGTGGCCGCCGAGTTCCTGAATGGTGTTCGTCAAGCGCTTGACGCCTGAACAGGCCTGCAATCTCAAATCAACAAAATTGACAAAAACGTTTCAACGATAATCGACCTCTGAAGGAGAACCCTCATGAGTTGGCTAGAAAAACTGCTGCCCCCAAAAATCCAGCACACCGACCCGGCCGAGCGCCGCACGGTGCCAGAAGGTTTGTGGGTCAAGTGCCCAAGCTGCGAGACCGTGCTTTACAAGACGGATCTTGAAGTAAATCAGAACGTTTGCCCCAGCTGCTCGCATCACCTTCGCCTAGGTGCCCGTGCGCGACTCAATGGCTTTCTGGACGGCGAAGGCCGATACGAAATCGGCCAAGAAATTTTGCCGGTGGACGCCCTCAAATTCAAGGACAGTCGCAAATACCCTGAACGCCTCAAAGAAGCCATGGACAACACGGGTGAAACCGATGCCTTGGTGGTCATGGGGGGTGCCGTGCTCAGCATTGAGTTGGTGGTGGCTTGTTTCGAGTTCGACTTCATGGGCGGCTCCATGGGTTCGGTGGTCGGCGAGCGCTTTGTGCGCGGGGTGGAAACCGCTATCGCGCAAAAAGTGCCTTTTGTGTGCTTCACAGCCACGGGCGGCGCCCGCATGCAAGAGGGTCTGCTGTCCCTCATGCAAATGGCCAAGACCAACGCCGCTTTGACCCGACTGGCCAAAACAGGCCTGCCCTACATCAGCGTGCTGACCGATCCGACCATGGGCGGTGTCTCTGCGGGCTTTGCCTTTTTGGGTGATGTGGTGATTGCCGAGCCCAAAGCCTTGATTGGTTTTGCAGGTCCCCGCGTGATCGAAAGCACCGTTCGAGTGACATTGCCTGAAGGCTTCCAGCGCGCTGAGTTCTTGCAAACCAAAGGTGCTGTGGACTTCATCTGCGACCGTCGCGAACTGCGCAAAACCATTGCCAGCACACTGGCCATGCTGCAACGCCAGCCCGCCGATGCGGTGAGCTGATCGGCCCAAGGCACCCCAAAAAAAGGCCCTCTTCGGAGGGCCTTTGTTTTTCTAAAAACGTTCAATCCGTCTCAGTTCAGCCAGCTCATCTGCAACTGGGCCAACACCATCCCCACCAATTGCAAGACCAGCAGCAAGGCGATGGGGGACAAATCCACCCCACCGATCAGGGGTATCAGCCGCTGAAACGGCCGCAAAAACGGCTCGCACAAGCGCTCTGCCAGGCTGTACATGGGTGAACCAGGATTCACCCAAGACAGCACCGCCAACACCAGCACCAACGCACTCAGAGCCGACACCACCAATTGGGCCATACCCAACAAGCTCACCAGCGGCAGCAAGCCCAAAGCGCTCTGCCCGCCCGCCAGCAGCCACAGCAAGGTGTACTGCACCAGTTTGATGAGGAAAGCCCCGACCAGGCTCGACAAATCCCAGGCCGACCATGGCGGAATCACCCGGCGCAGCGGCAGCAACAACCAGTCGGTCACTGCAAACACAAACTGACCCAATGGCTGCTGGAAAGTGATGCGCTGCCACTGCATCAAAAAGCGCAGCAAACAGGTGCCTGCTATCAGGCCCGCCACCACATCCAACACCAAGCTCACCATCTGGAACACCATCGTTTTTCTCCTGCTCGTGCGATGATACCCAGATGTTTGAACACGATGCCCCATCCCCCACTGCCTTCACTGAATTGCCTTTGTTTCCCTTGGGGACCGTGTTGTTTCCCGGCGCTTTGCTGCCACTGCAATTGTTTGAGCTGCGCTATTTGCAGATGATTGGCGAATGCGAACGCCAGGGCACCGGCTTTGGGGTGGTCACACTGACCCAGGGCCGCGAAGTGCACCGCCCCGGCGCATCAGCCGAGCAGTTCGAGGCCATGGGCACCCGGGTGCAGATCGAGCGCATCGAGCGGCCAAGGCCTGGTTTGGTCATGGTTTGGTGCCGGGGCGTGGAAAAGTTTCGCATCGATGCCACGCAGCAACGCAGCGACGGCCTGTGGCTGGGCAGGGTACAGCCGGTGCCGCCAGAGCCCGCCGTGCAAGTGCCTGAAGACCTGCAGCATCTGTCTACCCAAATGCACGAGGCCCTGACCCAGCTGAGCGCCCAGCCCCATGTGGTGCCGTCATGGAACGAGGCCTGGAGGCTGCAAGACTGCAGCTGGCTGTCCCATCGCTGGGGCGAGTTGTTGCCCCTGCCTTTGCAGATGAAATACCGCCTCTTTGCGCTACAAGAGCCCTTGATGCGGCTGGAGTTGGTGGGCGATATGGTGGTCCCGGCGGAACCCTCCACCACGAACCCAACCAGCCCCGGCCAAAAGCCCCCGGCAAACTCTTAAAATAGACGGCTTTGCGCTTTGGCGCAGTCACAGTTCCCCGCAACCCCGGCTCAGGTGCCCAGCGCACCCAGCCCAACCACCGCCTGCCATGTCCGATACGAACGCCAACGCCCAAACGGCAACAGCACCTGCGCCAGCCCCACAAGACGAAAACCAGCTGATCGCCGAGCGCCGCGAAAAACTCAAAGCCATGCGCCAGGCGCAGGCAGACGGCAAAGGCGTAGCTTTCCCCAACGACTTCAAGCCAGAGCACCACGCCGCCAACCTGCACCAAGCCCATGGCGAAAAAGTCGCGGAAGAACTGAACGGCGAAGGCGTGGCCAAGACCACCACCAAGGTCGCGGGCCGCATGATGCTCAAGCGCGTGATGGGCAAGGCCAGCTTTGCCACGCTGCAAGACGCCACGGGCCGCATCCAGGTCTATGTGACCCGCGATGACGTGGGTGAAGACCTGTACGCCCTCTTCAAGCACTGGGATTTGGGCGACATCGTGGGCGTGGAAGGCCACCTGTTCAAAACCCGTACCGGCGAGCTGTCCATCCATGCCACCAGCATCCGCATGCTCACCAAGAGCCTGCGCCCCATGCCCGACAAGTTCCATGGCGTGGCCGACCAGGAAGTGAAGTACCGCCAGCGCTATGTGGACCTGATGACCGACGAAGCCGCCCGCAAGCGCTTTGTGGTCCGCAGCAAGGCCGTGAGCGGCATTCGCGAATTCATGGTCCAGCACGGCTTTTTGGAAGTCGAAACGCCCATGCTGCACCCCATCCCCGGTGGTGCCAATGCCAAGCCCTTTGTGACGCACCACAACGCGCTGGACCAAGAGATGTTCTTGCGCATCGCGCCCGAGCTCTACCTCAAGCGCTTGCTGGTGGGCGGCTTTGAGCGCGTGTTCGAGATCAACCGCAACTTCCGCAACGAAGGCATCTCGGTGCGCCACAACCCCGAGTTCACCATGATGGAGTTCTACGCGGCGTACTGGAACTACCAGGACCTGATGGGTTTCACCGAAAGCCTGATCCGCGATGCGGCCATGACCGCTGCAGGCACGCTGGACCTGACCTACAACGGCAAGCCGGTGGACCTGAACAAGCCTTTCGCCCGCATGACCATCCGCGAAGCCATCGTCAAGCACACCGAAGCCGGTGACAACGTCGACAACGCCGAGTGGCTGATCAACGCCCTGAAAAAGCTGGGCATGAGCGAGGCCAAGGACAAGCTGTCCACCCGCAGCCTGGCCAGCCTGCAGGTGTTCTACTTTGAGGAAACCGTGGAAGACAAGCTCTGGGAGCCGACCTTCATCATGGAGCACCCGACCGAAATCTCACCGCTGGCCCGCGCCAACGACACCCGCCCCGAAGTGACCGAGCGCTTTGAGCTTTACATCACCGGCCGCGAGTTCGGCAACGGCTTTTCCGAGTTAAACGACGCCGAAGACCAAGCCGCACGATTCCAAGCCCAAGTCGCCGCCAAGGACGACGGCGACGACGAAGCCATGTACTACGACCACGACTTTGTGCGTGCACTCGAATACGGCATGCCCCCTGCAGGCGGCTGCGGCATCGGCATCGACCGGCTGATGATGCTGCTGACCGACAGTGCCAGCATCCGCGATGTCATTTTGTTCCCGGCGCTGCGGCACGTTCAGGAATAAGCCCCTGATGGTTTATTCCAGTCGTGCTCGTGTTTTTTGCAGAAAATCCACCAACAGTTTTTCTGACTTGACGCCACCGTTCGACAACATGATCAATTGAAAGTTGCGCTGCTTGTTGAAATACAAAGCCGATCGGTAGGCCCCCAACCTGCCTGTGTGCCCCACACCGGCCGCAGGCAGCGTGCTCGAGAGGGCGGCCCAACCGCCCAACTTCCCCATGTACCAGCCGTAACCATAACGCTTGCCGTCCTCAAAAACAGCGTGTGGGGTCATCATCGTGTCCAGTGTTTCAGGCCGAATCAATTTGTTTTGCAGCAGTGCATGGACAAATTGAACCATGTCATGCATGGAGCTTTTTTGATTGATGGCCCCGATCAGGCTGTAGTCTGCCTCGTGGATTTTGTTGTTTTCGGCATAAGGCAAGGCTTGAAGGACGTTCAAGCCATGTGATCGTTCCGCAGGTACGAAGCTGGAGGCCATGCCTGACGGTTCAAAAACATGCAACCTCAGGTAATCACCAAAATCCAGGTTTGATACCTGCGCCACCAATTCAGCCAGCAAAATGTAATTGGTGTTGCTGTAGGCCGCTCGCGTACCGGGCTCAAACTGCAGGCGAGCATTTTGTTCAAAATGCGACATCAGCGCTTTGAGGTCAAGGCCATTGACACGTCGGCGAGACCACTGATTCATCAAGTCCGGCAAACCCGATTGGTGTGACAGCACATGGTGAACGGTCACCCCCCTCCAAGCTCGCGGCAGACCGGGCAAGTACGCAGCCAGGGGCTCCTGCAGATCAATCAGGCCTTTTTCTTGCAACTGCATCACGGCCAAAGCTGTGAATATTTTGGACAGTGAAGCCAACTCGAAAGTCGTGTCCTCACGAATCAATTTTGAAAACCCTGCACCCGCATAGCCTGTGTCGTGAGCAAAGAGCAGTTGACCCTGCGAATACACCCTCAAGGCGTAGCCGGACAAATCGGCTGACTCACCAGTCTTGGCCAGCGCCGACAGTTCTTGCTGCAAGGTTTGTGCTCGCTGTGATGGCGCAGCGAGTGGCATGACACCGGTGCAAGCAACCGTCATGAACCCGCACAAAACGGCGACTGCAAGGCGCTTCATTTCAACAACTTGACGGGTCCATCGGTGGGTTTGACCTCACGCACTTCCACATCCACCACATCGTCGGACATGCCTTGGGCTTGGCCCGCAGGCCGCCACGCGCCCCCGCGTCGCATATCACGGTAGCGCTGCCAAACCACAGCCACTTGTGGCTTTTGGCCAGTCAACAGCCAACGCAAACCGGCCCAGACGATGTAAAGCATCAAAAAGACAAGCATGCCCAACATCAAAACCAGTCCGAAAAATGCCAAAAATAACTTGAATACCCAGCCGACCATGGTGTGTTTTCTCTTGATTGAAATTCAGTTGTGTCACGGTAACAAATCCAGCGCACGCATGTAATCGGCCGAACGGACCAAGGTTTCCCAATCTCTGGCAACGGCCGTGGGCAACAAGCCCAAGCGGCGTTGCTCGCTGACCTCGTTGGGCAAGCAATGGCCTTTGACTGCCGCCTCGCTCAGCTCGTCCAGCACTTGGTCCAGCTCAGCCCCGCCCCCGATTGATCGGTTGCACAGCAAAGCCAAGTCACAACCCGCGTCAAGTGCGGCCAGCACGGCTTCGGTGTAGCTCAGACTGTGGCCTTCTATCTGGCGGGCACCGGCCATCGACAAATCATCGCTGAACACGGCACCTTGAAAACCCATCTGACCGCGCAAGATGTCTTGCAACCAGCGCTTGGAAAATCCCGCAGGCCGGGCATCAACCCGGCTGTAAATGACATGCGCAGGCATCACCGACGAGAGCACGCTGCCCAACCAGGGGTACGGCGCCGCATCGTCAGACAAAAGGGTCTTGAGGCTGCGCCTGTCCACCGGAATATCGGTGTGTGAGTCGGCCTTGACGGCCCCATGGCCAGGGAAATGTTTGCCGCAATTGCCCATGCCCGCCTGCAGCAGACCCTGCATCAGACTGCGGGCCAACAGGCTGACCACGCGCGGATCCCTGGCAAAGGCGCGGTCGCCAATGACACTGCTTAGTCCATGGTCAAGGTCCAGCACTGGGGTAAAGCTGAAATCGACACCACAAGCACGCAATTCGCTGGCCAACACAAAGCCCACCGAAGTCGCTGCCTCGCAGGCCTTGAGCACGCCTGAGCCGGGTTGCCCTTTGTCGTCTTGACCCCAAAGATCGCCAATGGCCCGCATGCTGGGCAAATGGGTGAAGCCGTCGGTGCGAAAGCGCTGCACACGGCCACCCTCGTGGTCCACCGCGATCAAGAGGTCTGGTCGAATGCTTTTGATCTCGGCGCACAAGTCGGTCAGTTGCGCCCGGCTTTGCCAATTGCGGCCAAACAAAATAACGCCGCCGGTCAGAGGGTGCGCCAATCGGCGGCGGTCCACCGCCGTGAGGCTGTGGCCTTCAATGTCCAGGATCAGAGGGGCGTGGATGCTCATGGGTGTCTCAACAGTTCAGGGTGATCGTGTCCAAATCAAGGGCCTGCCATGTCTGCAGCCGCTGCTGGTGCTCGGGTCTCGACCACACAAAAGGTGGCCGCGTACTCGGACTCGTCGGTCACGGTGATGTGGGCGCTCAGGCCTTTGGCTTCAAACCAGTCTTTCAAGCCCCCATGCAGCACGATCACCGGCTGGCCACTGGGGAGTTTGCCGATTTCGCACAGCCGCCAGGTCATGGGCATGCGCATGCCCAAGCCAATGGCCTTGCTGAAGGCCTCCTTGGCCGAAAAGCGCGTGGCCAAATAGCGCACTCCCCGCTCAGGCCAACGGGCACTGCGGGCTTTCCAGGTGGCCATTTCGGCGTCGGACAGCACCTTGGCGGCAAAGCGCTCACCGTGCTTGTCCAGGCTGGCCCGGATGCGGCGGATGTCGCAGATGTCAGTACCGATGCCGTAAATCATATGTTGGCGATTGAGCGTTGGGCGTTATGGATCCGGCCCTGTGAAGTGTGAAGTGAAAGGCTTGTATTGGGCACAGCGATAAGCGAGGCAGTCACTGTGGGAGCTCCGCCCTTGGGGCGATGGGTGGTGATCTCAGGGAGATTATCGCGACGAGGGCGTCGCTCCCACAAAAAAACCTCAGTCCAAACATCATCGGGCCAGCTCCAAGGCGAGGTTTTGATGTCTTCACTCTGAACGCTCAACCCAATGCGCTCAACCCAATAGCGCCATATAGGCTTGAACGCTAGCGGCGTAACCCATCTCCAGCGCATCCGCCATGAAGGCATGTCCAATCGAGACTTCTTGCAGGCCTTTGAGGGCTGCCACAAAGGCGGGCAGGTTGTCTCGGTTCAGGTCGTGCCCGGCGTTCAAGCCTAAGCCCGCTTGCGTGGCGGCCACGGCGGCATCGGCGTAACGCTGCAACTGCGTGGCCTGCTCGGGCATTCCAAAGGCGGCCGCATAGGGTTCGGTGTACAACTCAACCCGGTCAGCGCCCACAGCACGGGCAGCGGCCATTTGCTCTGGAATGGGGTCCATGAACAGGCTAACGCGCACGCCCAGGGCCTTGCATTCGTCGATCAGAGGTTTCAGGCGCTCGGCATCCTGCGGAAACGTCCAGCCGTGGTCGCTGGTGAACTGGCCTTCGCTGTCGGGCACAAAGGTCACCTGGTGTGGGCGCACTGCGCGCACATGTTCCATGAGGTTGTGGAAAGGGTTGCCTTCGATGTTGAATTCGCGCTCGGGCCAGGCCTTCATCAAGGCGGTCAGCTCGGGCACATCGCTGGCGCGGATGTGGCGCTCATCGGGCCTGGGGTGGATGGTGATGCCGTTGGCACCTGCCAGCAAACACAGCTCGGCAGCGCGCTTGACACTGGGAATGCCCAGGTGGCGCGAGTTGCGCAGCAAGGCGACTTTGTTGACGTTGACCGACAGGGCCACGCGTTGGGGTGTGTTCATAAAGTTTGCAAGTCCAGCATCATTTGACGGGTGCGCAACGCGCCCACACCGCAATGGTAGTTGAGCAAGAGGCGCATGGGTCGCTGCAGTTGCACCAGCAGGTCGGCGCACTCGCGCAGCAAAGCCGCCAAGGGGCTTGGAGAAGCCAGGGCCGCGTGCAGCGCCAGCCACTGTTCGCCGCGCAAGGCGTGGCGCGGGTCATCGCTGACCCACTGCAGCCCCGCCTCGGGCACCAAGGCGTAACTGTCTGTGAGCGACAAAGGCTTGAGGGTCAGGGTCTGCAGGTTGAGGGCAGGCAACAGGCCCATTTCGCGCAGCAGCAGCAACTCAAAGCCGCGCAAGGCCCATTGCAGCGCATCGGGGTCGCCACCGGCCAGCAGGCGCACGGCAGCGGCGTAGACATCGAACAATTGGGGGTGCGGGTCGTCTCGCGCGGTCAGGCGCATGAGCAATTCATTGAGGTAATAACCGGACAGCAGCGCCTCGCCCGTGGGCATGACGTGACCGCCCACCCATTCGGCCGATTTGAGCGTGCGGATATCGCCGTCACCACCAAAAGCCAGAGACAAAGGCTGCAAAGGCAGCAGCACAGGCCGAAAACTCGATGTCGGGCGCTTGGCTCCCTTGGCCACCAAAGCCACCCGGCCGTGGTGGCGGGTAAAGACCTCGAGGATCAGGCTGGTTTCGCTCCAGTCGTAGCGGTGCAGCACATAGGCTGGCTCGTCTGCGATCCGCTTGGTGGCCATTGGCGATGAAATTACTCGTAACCGAAACTGCGTACACGGGCTTCGTCGTCGGCCCAGCCCGAACGCACTTTGACCCACAGCTCAATGAAGACCTTGGCGTCCAGCAGCTTTTCCAGCTCGACGCGGGTTTCGGTGCCGATGCGCTTGAGCTTTTCGCCCTTGTCACCGATCACCATGGCCTTATGCCCTTCACGCTCGACCACGATGGTGGCCGCAATGCGCAGCATGCGCTTGGCAGTGCGACCAGCTTCTTCTTCGAACTTGTCGATCACCACGGTGGAGGTGTAGGGCAGCTCGTCACCCGTCAGGCGAAAGAGTTTTTCGCGCACCATTTCGCTGGCCAGGAACTTCTCGCTGCGGTCGGTGAGTTCGTCTTCGGCATGCCACCAAGGCTGCTCGGGCAGGTATTTTTCGCAGACGCCGATCAATCGCTCAATGTCTTTGGGCTGCTTGGCCGACATGGGGAAAAACTCGGTGAAGGCATGGCGCTCTTGCATCTCGCGCAACCAAGGGGCGATGTCGCCACGGCGGTGCACGTTGTCGAGTTTGTTGGCCACCAGCAAGACGGGGATGCCAGGCTTGAGCAGCGCCAGGACTTTGGCGTCAGCGGTGGTGAAGCTGCCCGCCTCGACCACAAACAGCACCAGATCCACATCGCTCACCGCACCGACCACGGTTTTGTTGAGCGACTTGTTCAGCGCGGTGCCGTGGATGGTCTGGAAACCGGGCGTGTCCACAAACACGAACTGCGCCGCGCCCTGCGTGCGGATGCCGGTGATGCGGTGGCGTGTGGTTTGGGCTTTGCGCGAGGTGATGCTGATTTTTTGACCCACCAAGGCGTTGAGCAAGGTGGACTTGCCCACGTTGGGCTTGCCCACAATGGCCACCAGGCCGCAGCGCTGGCCTTCAACGGGTGCAGGCGCTGGCTTGACAGCCACGGGTGGCAAAGAAGCGTCTTCCGAAGCGTCCCGGGGCTGAATGGTCACGCCCGCGATTTGAACGGGACGGCGCATGGTTTGCTCTTGCGGCGTGCGTTCAGGCGCAGATTCGGAAGAGGCGTTTTTTTTATCGGTGCTCATGCGGCGCTTTCGGATTTCAGGGTTTGAAGCATGGCGGCGGCCGCTGCTTGTTCGGCTGTGCGACGCGATGCGCCCGAGCCTTGCTGGGTTTGGCGCAATTCGGTCACTTCACACGAGACCTCAAATTGCTGGCGGTGCGCCGCGCCGGAAGTGCCGACCACGGTGTATTTGGGCAGCGCGAGCTTGCGCCCTTGCAGCCACTCTTGCAGCTCGGTCTTGGGGTCTTTGCCCACGGCTTGCATGTCGGGTTTGATGTCGACCTTGGCAAACAGGCGCTCGACCAAGGCTTGCGCATCCTTGTAGCCACCGTCCAGGTACACCGCGCCAATGATGGCCTCGACCATGTCCGCCAAAATAGAGGGCCTGCCCTGCCCACCTGATCGCATCTCACCTTCACCCAAACGCATGACCTCGGCCACGTTCAGAGTTTTGGCCAGTTGGTGCAGCGTGTCTTGCTTGACCAAGTTGGCCCGAACGCGAGACAAATCGCCTTCTGGCATGTGCTGCAACTGGGTGTAGAGCATGTGCGACACCGCCAAGTTGAGCACGGAGTCTCCCAAAAACTCCAGTCGCTCGTAGTGATCGGCGCTGAAACTTCGATGCGTCAACGCCCGTTGCAACAAACTCACTTGACAAAAGGCATAGCCCAAACGGATTTGAAGCTGGGACAGACCCGAAGGCACTGGAGACTGAACGACCACATCCACCTCAGTCAAAAGCGCCAATGCGCCTGAGGTTACCAAAATTCATCCAGACAAAAAAGGCTTTGCCCACAATGTTGGCATCCGGCACAAAACCCCAATAACGCGAATCCAATGAGTTATCTCGGTTGTCACCCATCACGAAATAGTGACCCGCTGGTACCTTGCAGGTCAGCCCTTCAACGGTGTAGTGACATTGCTCGCGACCAGGAAATGGGTCTGCGCCGGGTATAAAAGCTGGGCGATCATCGTCTTGCAGGGTTTGGTGTGGCTTGGCACCCAAACTTTCACTGGCGTGCTTGAAATAACGCATGGTGGATTCATCAAAGAAATCCGGCAACACCTTGGTCGCAATGGGCTGACCATTGACCGTCAAACGCTTGTTCAAGTAGGACACCTCGTCACCAGGAACCCCCACCACACGCTTGATGTAATCCACACTGGGCTTGGGGGGGTAGCGAAACACCATCACATCCCCCCTCTGAACAGCCGAGCCCTCGCTCAATTTGGTATTGAGCACCGGCAAACGCACACCGTAATGGAACTTGTTGACCAAAATCAGGTCGCCAATGTGCAAGGTCGGGATCATGGAGCCAGAAGGAATTTTGAAGGGCTCGAACAAAAATGAGCGCAAGATGAACACCACCACAATCACCGGAAACAATCCCGCTGTCCAGTCCAACCACCAAGGCTGCATCAGCAGTTTTTCGCGGCTTTCGCGGATGTCCGTGTCCACCTTATCGATGCCCATCTTGGCCAATTCGGCCCGACGCTGGACCGTCTGAGCCTCTAATTGGTCCACCGCTTTTTGTCGCTGGGGCAAAAAGAAGAAGCGTTCAGCCAGCCAATAAATGCCCGTGACCACCGTGGCCAGCAGCAAGAGCAGCGCGAAGTTGCCCTCCAAATAACCAAAATACCAAGAACCAGCATAGCCGACAAAAGCAGCCAAAACCAAAGACGTGAGGAACTGCATCAATCTTCCACCTGCAAAATGGCCAAGAACGCCTCTTGAGGCACTTCGACCGAACCAATTTGTTTCATGCGTTTTTTACCGGCTTTTTGCTTTTCAAGCAGTTTGCGCTTGCGCGAAATGTCGCCGCCGTAGCACTTGGCCAGCACATTTTTACGCATGGCCTTGATGCTCTCACGCGCGATGATGTTGGCACCGATGGCCGCTTGAATGGCCACATCGAACATCTGGCGGCTGATGATCTCGCGCATCTTGGCCACTACTGCACGGCCCCGGTATTGGGACTGTGAACGGTGCACGATGATGGACAGGGCATCGACTTTTTCGCCGTTGAGCAATATGTCCACTTTCACCACGTCAGATGCCCGAAACTCCTTGAACTCGTAATCCATGGAGGCATAGCCCCGACTCACTGATTTGAGTTTGTCAAAGAAGTCGAGCACGATCTCGCCGAGCGGCATTTCATAGGTCAACATGACCTGGCGACCATGGTAGGCCATGTTCATTTGAACGCCGCGCTTTTGGTTGGCGAGGGTCATGACGGGGCCCACATAGTCTTGCGGCATATAGAGGTGGACCGTCACAATGGGCTCGCGGATCTCTTGCAGCTTGCCTTGGTCTGGCATCTTGGATGGGTTTTCAACCATGATGATTTCGCCGTCAGGCTGGACCACTTGGTAAACCACGCTCGGTGCTGTGGTGATCAGGTCCTGATCAAACTCACGCTCCAAACGCTCTTGCACGATTTCCATGTGCAACAGGCCCAGAAAGCCGCAACGGAAACCAAAGCCCAGAGCTTGCGAGACTTCCGGCTCGTAATGCAAGGATGCATCGTTGAGTTTGAGCTTTTCGAGCGCGTCGCGCAGACCATCGTATTGGTTGGCTTCCGTCGGGTACAGTCCAGCAAACACTTGCGGCTGAATTTCCTTGAAGCCAGGCAGGGCCTCGGTGGCTGGACCCAAATTGTTGGGCAATTTCTTTTCCAAGGTCACGGTGTCACCCACCTTGGCGGCCTGCAATTCCTTGATGCCAGCGATGATGTAACCCACCTCGCCAGCACGCAGCGACTGGCGTGGCTCGTTCGCGGGCGTGAACACGCCCAGGCTACCGGCTTCATAAACCGCATTGCTGGCCATCATCTTGATGCGCTCGCCCTTGAGCAGCTGGCCATCGACCACACGCACCAACATGACCACACCGACGTAGCTGTCAAACCAGCTGTCAATGATCATGGCCCGCAAAGGCGCATCGGGATTGCCTTTGGGCGGCGGGATGCGGGCCACCACGGCTTCGAGGATTTCTTCAATGCCCATGCCGGTTTTTGCCGAGCACGGAATCGCATCGGTCGCGTCGATGCCAATCACATCTTCCACTTCACTGCGGGCATTGTCCGGATCGGCGTTGGGCAAATCCATTTTGTTAAGCACCGGCACCACTTCCACGCCCAAATCGAGGGCGGTGTAACAGTTGGCCACAGTTTGCGCTTCCACGCCTTGGCTGGCATCCACCACCAGCAAAGCACCTTCACAGGCCGAAAGAGAACGCGAGACTTCATAGGAGAAGTCCACATGGCCAGGCGTGTCGATCAGATTCAGGTTGTAGATCTGCCCATCTTTGGCCTTGTACTGCAATGCCGCAGTCTGAGCTTTGATCGTGATGCCGCGCTCTTTCTCAATGTCCATTGAGTCGAGTACTTGGGCTTCCATGTCACGGGCCTCAAGGCCCCCACAGCGTTGAATCAAGCGATCGGCCAGCGTGGATTTGCCGTGGTCAATGTGCGCAATGATCGAAAAATTTCTGATGTGATTCATCAAGCAAGTTCTGCAAGTGTTTGTGGATCAAGGACCCGTAAAAGAAAAAAGGGCGCGTCTGGTGGCGACGCGCCCTGAACCAACAATCATTGGCAACTGCGATGGCTGGGGCTTTATTGTAGGCAGATTGGCCCATTCTCACAGCCCCCCAACTCGCTGGCAGGTCATTGCATCCAGACAACACGGAATTGATGAACAACTTATCCACAAAACAACACGAACTCGGTTGAATAACATGTGGACTGTCTGTGAATTATCGGTGGAAGCTCCACTCGACTTCCACATCACGGTTGCTAAACTGATATCAATGCCACGAACGCAGATCAGTTCTGTTAATTTTATCCAAAATTGGCATGAAAAAAGAAAATTGTGAGCGCCTCCAGACTTCGATGACCGAGCTGAAATAACTCACACTGTTCTTGTCAAAATCGATCATGAATTCAGTCAGGTGACTTGGGGTCAACCGTTTTCACGGCTTGAACATGCGCCAGATCTCAAGGTGCTGGGCGAATCAACACATATTGCGCGGCATCACCTCGCCGAATCAATACGCTCACAGGACGGGACTTGTCGATGCGAGACATCAAAGCTTCAAACACCTTGACCGAACCGATTTCTGTGTTGGCAACGGCCAAAATCAAATCGCCCTCACGTATGCCGGCCCGGGCTGCGCCTTCAACGGCTGCATCCACGCGGACACCTGAACGAATTCTGGACTCTTTTTTCTGTGCATCGGTCAAATCACTGAGGGTGAGCCCAAGATGTTGAATATTCGCAGCCGGTGCTTTTTTCTCAGGTACAGCACTTGCCGTTTTTTCCGGTTCGATCTCGACCACAGTGACGTTGACATCTTTGCTTGCACCGCGATGAAACACCGTGACCACCACCCGGCTGCCAGGCTTGGTATTGCCCACAGCGCGTGGCAAATCAGCAGGTTTTTCAATGGCTTTACCATCAAATTTGGTAATGATGTCTCCTGCCTCAATGCCCGCTTTGTCCGCTGGTGAACCCTCTTCAACACCACGCACCAAAACACCTTGCAATTTGCCCAAGCCGATGGACTCGGCCACCTCTTTGGTCACGGGCGCAATTTGAACACCGATGCGTCCGCGGCTGACACGACCGTTTGAGCGCAACTGCTCACTCACGCGCATGGCCTCGTCCATGGGAATGGCAAATGAAATGCCCATGAACCCCCCCGAGCGAGAATAAATTTGGCTGTTGATGCCCACCACTTCACCACGCATATTGATCAGGGGGCCACCTGAGTTACCAGGATTGATGGCTACGTCCGTTTGAATGAAGGGCAAGTAGTCACCTGTGTCGCGCTGCTTGGCACTGACAATGCCGGCGGTCACGGTATTTTCCAACCCAAAGGGGGAGCCAATTGCCATGACCCACTCACCCACACGCAAGCGACTCACATCGCCCACCTTCACTGCGGGCAGGCCGGTGGCCTGAATTTTGACCACGGCGACATCGGTGCGCTTGTCAGCACCCACAATCCGAGCCTTGAATTCGCGCTTATCGGTCAGCGTCACCATGACTTCGTCGGCGCCCTCGACGACATGGGCATTGGTCATGATGAATCCGTCAGAACTCAATATAAAACCTGAACCTACACCGCGAGGTTGCGCCTCTTGCTCGGGTCTGTTTTGCCGCGGACCTTGCCGAGGGGCATTGGGCATGGGGACACCAAAAAAACGCCGAAACAGTTCCTGCATCTCTTCATCCTGTGGGCTTGCACCGGACGCAGCGGAACGCGCCTTTTCCAAGGTGCGAATGTTCACAACTGAAGGCCCTACCAATTCAACCAAATCGGTAAAGTCTGGTAAGCCCTTGGCACCCGCACTTTGGTTTTGAGCCCATACCGACGCCGTAGGAACCACGGCCAAACCCAACAACAAAGCACCGCCGATAACAGCCGATGCGACCCCTTTGGTCCAATTCATTTTCAGCACTCAAGACTCCTTGTGTACAGTCAACCGTTGTGGAAATCAGCTGGTCAATAAAGTTTAAAAAGATATATTCAAGGCGCATCAAGCAGGGACATCGTCAGCCTTGGGCGCATGATTTTCATCTCTGGAGCGCGAATATACAGCGCATCTAAATCCATGCCATTTCGAGGGCAACTGTGCTTCGCTCAACCAAGCACCACGCAAAGATGATCTGCCACGACCTTGTGAGTCCAGCAGTGTGATCCAAAGCAAAAGTCCTGAGCCTGTATCCAAGCCTTTTTCCAAAAGTACCTGATGTGATTGAAATTGTTGGTGTTGGTCATGGTACTGCCAAAACCAAGCCTCACCGGTCCAAAACAAATCCCCTCGGCTCAAGGTTTGCCGAGGCCCCCACACTGCGGTCCCGATCAAACAGCCCAACCACCCAACCCAAGCAGCATTCCACGCAAGGCTGGAGGCTCCTTGCATTTGCCAAAACATCAAACCCGCCGCAGACAAAGAGGCATTTGCCACAAAGAAAACACGACCCCAAACAAAATGCCCCACCGGGTAAACCACGGGCGGGGCATCATGACGCATCAGCAGCTCTCAATTCAGATGCGCTTGAACACCAAGGAGCCGTTGGTACCGCCAAAACCGAAATTATTTTTCAGTGCTACTTCGATATTCACATCACGCGCCATATTGGGGCAGTAGTCCAAATCACATTCAGGATCTGGGTTGATCAAATTGATGGTTGGAGGCACTTTCTGGTGGTGCAGTGCCAGGACCGTGAACACACTTTCAATGCCCCCCGCGCCACCCAGAAGGTGACCGGTCATGGACTTGGTTGAACTGACCACTGCTTTGTAGGCATGGTCACCCAAGGCCGCCTTGATGGCATTGGTTTCGTTGATGTCACCCAAGGGGGTAGACGTGCCGTGCGCGTTCAAGTAATCGATTTGGTCAGCGTTCACACCGGCATTGCGCATGGCATTGATCATGGCGCGCCGTGGGCCGTCCATGCTGGGTGCGGTCATGTGACCGGCATCAGCACTCATCCCATAACCGCCCAACTCCGCGTAGATTCGGGCACCACGGGCTTTGGCGTGTTCGTACTCCTCGAGCACCATCACGCCTGCACCTTCACCGAGCACAAAACCATCACGGTCTTTGTCCCACGGACGCGAAGCGGCCGCAGGGTCGTCGTTGCGTGTAGACAGAGCACGCATGGCGGCAAAACCACCCACGCCCAAAGGAGACACACAGGCTTCTGCTCCGCCTGCCACCATCACATCGGCGTCACCGTATTCGATCAATCGACCGGCTTCACCAATGGAATGCAAACCCGTCGTGCAAGCGGTGACTACCGCCAAGTTAGGGCCCTTGAAACCGCTTCGCATAGAGACATGTCCGGAGATCATGTTGATGATCGAAGCTGGCACAAAAAAAGGAGAGATGCGACGCGGACCACGAGCTGTGTACTCGGTGTGTGTTTCTTCGATCAGTGGCAAACCACCAATGCCAGAACCAATGACCACACCGGTACGGCAAGCTTCTTCTTCATTCAGCGCGTCACCCGTCAGCAAACCAGCGTCTTGAATGGCCTGATGTGCAGCAGCAATGCCAAAATGAATGAATCGGTCCATGGTCCTCGCTTCTTTGGAGGACATGTAAGACTCAAGATCAAAGTTTTTGACCTCACCCGCAAACCGACAGGCTACGGCTGAAGCGTCAAAACGTGTGATCGGAGAAATGCCGGATTGACCGGCAAGGAGGTTGGACCATGCATCGGCGACCGTGTTGCCCACGGGGCTGATGCATCCCAAACCCGTGACAACAACGCGGCGCCGGGTCATCGTCGATCAGGCCTTCTTGCTTTGGGCGTAGTCGATCGCAGCTTGCACCGTGGTGATTTTTTCTGCGTCTTCGTCAGGAATTTCGATGCCGAACTCATCTTCGAGTGCCATCACCAGTTCCACCGTGTCCAAGGAGTCGGCACCCAGATCGGCCACGAAGGCTTTTTCGTTGGTGACTTGTGACTCTTCAACGCCGAGTTGCTCAGCAATGATTTTTTTGACACGTGCTTCGATATCGCTCATGGGGTCCCTCTGAGGGTTGTGAAAAATGAAGATTTTACCTGTCCGGAAGGGGTTTCCGAAAATCAGGCCATGAACATGCCACCGTTGACATGCAATTCTTGTCCGGTGACATAGCCAGCGTGCTTTCCAGCCAAGTAGGCCACGGCATGCGCGATGTCTTCGGGTTGGCCCAAATGGCCCAGAGGTATCTGGCCAAGCAAGGCTTTTTGTTGTTCTTCGGGCAGGTTGGCGGTCATGTCTGTCTCAATAAAGCCGGGGGCCACACAGTTGACTGTGATGTTGCGGCTGCCCAATTCACGGGCTAACGCGCGAGTCATGCCCGCCACACCGGCCTTCGCAGCCGCGTAGTTGGCTTGTCCAGGGTTACCGGAAGCACCCACCACGCTGGTGATGCTGATGATGCGGCCGTAACGCTGCTTCATCATGGGACGGATCACGGCGCGGCTCATGCGAAACACCGCTTTGAGGTTGGTGTCCAGAACCGCATCCCAATCATCGTCCTTCATCCTCATGGCCAGCGTGTCGCGTGTGATGCCGGCGTTATTGACCAACACCTGCAGACCACCGTGCTCTTTGACGATGGCATCAATCAGTGCAACGCCGGCCTCGGCATCGTTGACGTTCAAATTGACACCTCGGCTGCCAGGGAAAGCCGACAGGGCTTGGCTGATCTTGGCAGCGCCGTCGTCGCTGGTGGCAGTGCCAATGACCACATAGCCTTGTTGTGCCAGATGCAAGGCAATGGATGAGCCGATGCCGCGAGAGGCGCCGGTCACCAGTGCAATTTGCGTTTGTGTGTCGCTCATGCCAGGAGTCCTTTCACTTCAGCCAGGGTGGCGGGGTCGTAAAGCGCTACACCGGTCAATTCAGCGTCAATGCGCTTGGTCATGCCTGCCAGCACCTTGCCGGGGCCGCATTCGACCAAGGCTGTCACGCCTCGGGCCTTGATGGCCTGCACGCACTCGACCCAGCGCACCGGGCCAAAAGCCTGACGGTACAACGCGTCGCGAATGCGATCGGCGTCGCTTTCGATGGCCACATCGATGTTGTTGACCACTGGGATCTGCGGCACACCCAAGGCCAAGCCAGCCAACTTCTCGCGCAACTTTTCTGCGGCAGGCTTCATCAAACTCGAGTGGAACGGAGCCGAAACGGGCAAGAGTAAGGCACGTTTGGCACCCATGCCCTTGAGCACTTCGCAGGCTTTGTCCACCGCGGCTTTGCTGCCCGCGATCACGGTTTGGCCAGCGTCGTTGAAATTTGCAGCCTCCACCACTTCGGCGCTGCCTGTGGAGAATGTGGCTTGCGCCTCCTTGCAGCCCTCAATGACTTTGTCTGAGGCCAATCCCAAAATCGCGGCCATAGCGCCCACGCCCACGGGCACGGCTTCTTGCATGGCAGCGGCACGCAAGCGCACCAGTGGGGTGGCTTGCGCCAGTGTCAACACGCCCGAAGCCACCAAGGCGCTGTACTCGCCCAGCGAGTGGCCTGCCACCACGGACGGCTTGACGCCACCCTCAAACAGCCAAGCACGGTAAGCAGCCACAGCCGACACCAGCATCACAGGCTGGGTGTTGGTGGTCATGGCCAGCGCTTCTTTGGGACCTTCATGGATCAGTTTGGCCACGTCTTCGCCCAGGGCGTCAGAGGCTTCCTGGAGGGTTTCAAGGACAACAGGGTGATCGCCCCAAGCGTCCAGCATGCCCACCGATTGGGAGCCTTGACCGGGAAAAACAAAAGCAAATGTCGTCATGTACAAATTTTTTATATCTGGAAAAAATCCGAAAAAGTCAGAGGAGGCGGGCTGCGCATCACCGATCAGGGCCTGTCAATCAACAACCTTCAATAGCGCAAGAGCACCGAGCCCCAGGTAAAACCACCGCCCACACCTTCAAGCATAAGGATCTGGCCACGCTGGACGCGTCCATCACGCACAGCGGTGTCCAGCGCCAGCGGGATCGAGGCGGCCGAGGTATTGCCATGCTGGTCCACCGTGACCACCACTTTGTCAGAAGTCATCTTCAACTTCCTGGCTGTGCTTTGCATGATTCGGATGTTGGCTTGGTGCGGGATCAGCCAGTCGATGTCGGCATCGGTCATGTTGGCCTTGGCCAGACTGGCGCGCGCGGTCTCTTCGAGCACGCCCACCGCCAGCTTGAACACGGCCTGGCCGTCCATCTTGAGCACCGGATCGCCCATGATGGCACCCCGATTGACATGGCCTGGCACACACAAAATATCTTTGTATTTGCCATCGGCATGCAAGTCGGTGGCCAAAATGCCGGGCTGATCCGAGGCTTCGAGCACGACAGCGCCAGCACCGTCGCCAAACAGCACACAGGTGGTCCGATCTTTGAAGTCGAGGATTCGGCTGAACACTTCCGAGCCGATCACCAGCGCGCGCTTGGCCAAGCCGGACTGGATCATGGAATCGGCGATCGTCAGCGCATAAATAAAACCGCTGCACACGGCCTGCACGTCAAATGCCGGGCAACCAGCGGTGCCCAGTTTGTGCTGCACCATGGTCGCCACCGACGGAAAAACCATGTCTGGCGTTGAGGTCGCCACGATGATCAGGTCCAAACCGTCAGCAGAAATGCCCGCTGCCGCCAGCGCCTGACGCGCGGCCTCGGTCGCCAGATCGCTGCAACCCTGATGCTCGGCCGCAAAGTGGCGAGCCCGAATGCCGGTGCGATCAACAATCCAGTCGTCAGAGGTTTCAACGCCTTGCCGTGCCAGTTCGACCGCCAGGTCGGCGTTGGTAAGGCGCTTTTCCGGCAGGTAACTGCCGGTGCCCAGAATGCGGGAATAAATTCTCATGGTGTGGTGACCGCTTCTGAGCGCTCGGCTTGAGCGCCCATCAACAAAGGGGCCGCATGCGCGATGCGTTCACGAACGCGATCCAGCAATTGGTTTCGGGCTGCATCATAAGCCCGGTTGAGTGCCGTTTCGAATGCCACCTCATCGGCCGAGCCATGGCTCTTGAACACAAGACCACGCAGCCCCAACAAGGCAGCACCGTTGTAACGCCGGTGGTCTACGCGATTTTTGAAAGCAGATAAGACCGGATACGCCAAAAGCGCGGCTGTTTTTGTGAAGATATTGCGCGAAAACTCTGTTTTCAAGAAGCCGCCAATCATGGTCGCCAGACCTTCGCTGGCCTTCAAAGCCACGTTACCGACGAAGCCATCGCATACCACGATGTCAACCGTGCCCTTGAAAATGTCATTGCCTTCAACGTTGCCGTGAAAATTCAGATCACCCGAACTGCCCGCAGAGCGCAACAACTCACCCGTTTTTTTGATGATCTCATTGCCCTTGATCGCCTCTTCACCGATGTTGAGCAAGCCCACCGTGGGGTTTTCCTTGTTTTGCAAGACGGACACCAAGGCTGACCCCATGACCGCAAATTGCAGCAAATGTTCGGGCGTGCAGTCCACATTCGCACCCAAGTCGAGCATGGTGGTGCCGCCTCCCTTAAAGTTAGGCATCTGACCGGCAATGGCCGGGCGGTCAATACCGTCCATGGTTTTGAGCACGTAGCGGGCAATCGCCATGAGTGCGCCAGTGTTGCCAGCAGACACTGCGGCACCAGCTTTGCCGTCGCGCACCAACTCAATGGCCAGGCGCATGGAAGAATCCTTTTTCTTGCGCAGCGCCACTTCAAGCGGATCGTCCATTTCGACCACTTCGGAGGCAGCCACCACTTGGGCACGCAGATCTGCAAAACCGGCCAATGCCTCTGAACGACCCACCAACAAAAGGCGCGCCTCGGGATGGGTCGATAAAAAACGGCGGCAGGCCGCCAGCGTGACGCGGGGACCGTGGTCACCGCCCATGCAATCGACAGCCAACGTGATCGTAGTGGGCGAAGTCATGAAATCCTTGGGCACAAAACCTGAATGTACAAATCAGAGCCAGAAGTACAAAAGCCCGAGGCTACTGTGAAGTAGCGCCGGGCCTCATAAGGCTCAAGGGCTGACGCCGATCAGGCTTCTGATTTGTTTTTCAGCACCTGACGACCACGGTAAAAGCCGTTGGGGCTGATGTGGTGACGCAAATGGGTTTCACCGGTGGTGGGTTCAACGGCAATGCCTGGCACATTCAAGGCATTGTGTGAACGGTGCATACCACGCTTGGAGGGTGATTTTTTGTTTTGCTGAACGGCCATGATGGCTCCTTGGAAGCTTGGAGGCCGCGCAGTCAAACGCAGCTTCTGGTTGATGAGATTGTCTCCCGGCGTACCGGGCGAAGCCGTTGATTATAGCCCAAGCCAACCCCAGATTGCGACACCTCATGGATTGATCAGTTGGTCGAGCCTTTTTTGAGTCCAGCCAAGACGGCAAATGGATGGGGTTTTTCGGCGGCCATTTCAAACTCCGGGTCAACGGCTGTGGTGGGCAGCAACTCTGGGCACATGTCATGCAATGGAACAAGAGGCAAAGACAAAATCAACTCGTCTTCAACCAAGGCCAATGCATCGAAATCACGGCTGATCACCAAAATGTCCTCTTCAGCCTCATCGTCCAAGGCAGCGGCCGTGGCCTCGTCCGCCACAAAACGAAAGGATTGCTGAGCCCTAACGCTTGTCAACACGGGCGACAAACAGCGCTGACACTGCATGGGTAAATTCACTTCAGCATTCAAATCGAGCCAAATTTCATCACCATGACCCAGCTTCGGAACGCATCGACCTTGCAAATGCCACATCACAGAGCCCGCAAGTAAGTCGACTCCAAATCGTTCTTCGAGCAATCGAGGCCAAGCCGTCAAAGCCCCCTCGCCCGACAATGCAGCCCCCTCACGGGCAAGCGACAACAAATCCAAATGATGAGGGTCTGATTTTTTTTCCATGTCGTCAGTGTAAGAGAATCACCTTGTTGTATTTCATTTGGATTTGCGCTTTGACATCGACCAAGACCTCCAATCACACCCCGTACGCCAGCAGCCCGAAACTCGTGCTGGGATCGACCTCACGCTACAGACGCGAGTTGCTTGAACGCCTGCGCATTCCATTTCAAGTGGTTGCCCCTTTGGTTGACGAAACACCCATGCCTGGCGAGCCGCCAAAAGCCTTGGCATTGCGCTTGGCCTTGGCCAAAGCCCGCGCCGTGGCAGCCTTGAACCCACAAGCGGTCGTCATTGGCTCTGATCAGGTGGCCGATCTGGCTGGACAAGCTCTGGGCAAACCTGGAGACCATGAGCGGGCAGTGCAACAACTGCGTCAAATGCGTGGCCAAACGGTGATTTTTCAAACCGCTCTGGCCGTGATTTGCCTGGCAACCGCTTTCGAACAAGTCGAATTGGCCGAAGTGCGGGTGGTGTTTCGCGACCTGAGCGATGCAGAAATAGAGTCGTATCTTCAAGCAGAAAAACCTTACGACTGCGCCGGCAGCGCCAAAAGTGAAGGATTGGGCATTGTTTTGCTTGAATCCATTGACAACGATGACCCCACCGCACTGGTCGGTCTTCCCTTGATCCGCACAGCACGCCTGCTGCGCCAAGCCGGCATCCAATTGTTGTGAACATGTCCTCAACTGTCATGAAAAACCATCCAGGGCATTTGTTTTTGGTACCCACGCCTTTGGACTTTGGCTGCGCTGAGTCATCGCCCATCACCGATGTACTGCCGCAAGCGACTTTGAAAACCGCATCGGAAATCAGGCACTGGGTCTGTGAAAACGCCAAATCGACCCGAGCATTTTTAAAACGCGTCCATGAAATTCACCCTTTGGCCGTACCGTTGTCCGAGCAAAGCATCACCGAACTGCCTCGCCATGTGCACAAAAAAGGCGATCACCAATCTGGTTTTGATGGCAAACCTCTTTTATGGGCTGCATTAGATGGACATCATGTGGGTCTGCTCAGCGAAGCGGGCATGCCTGCTGTGGCCGATCCCGGCAGTTCGGTAGTGCGTGCCGCTCACGATCTGAATTTGAAGGTGGTGCCCTTGGTGGGTCCCGTGTCTTTGCTGTTGGCCTTGGCCGCCAGTGGCCTGAACGGTCAAAATTTTGCTTTTGTGGGGTACCTGCCACAAGATCCAGGTGAACGTGCTGCACGGGTCAAGCAACTTGAAAATTTAGCGCAGAGAACCGGACAAACACAACTTTGGATCGAGACCCCTTACCGCAATGCGGCCATGCTGTCGACCTTGACACAGGGCCTGCAAGGGTCAACCCGATTGGCCATTGCCAGTGGCCTGACCTTGGCCACGGCCAGCATCCAAAGCCACAGTGTGGGCCAATGGAAAAAGGGCATCAATGGCCCGGATGGTCACACGCCTGCGGTGTACGCCATCGGACCTTGATGGTCAACGCAATCCAGTGCTCGCACGCAAGGCTCGAACAGAGCCCTCGCCCACCGCTGCGCCAAAACGCTTGACCAAGCGCTCAGCCACGTTTTCGCGTTGGGTGTAATCGATCACATCAGGGGCTTGAACCACATCGCGGGCCACCCCGTCCACACTGCCCAGACTGTCTGCCAAACCCAAGTCAACCGCTTGCTGACCGCTCCAGAACAAGCCACTGAACATGTCAGGCGTTTCTTTGAGTCGATCACCCCGCCCTTTTTTGACCACCTCAATGAACTGGTGGTGAATTTGATCCAGCATGGCTTGGGCATGTTTGCGCTGGGCCTCGTTTTGCGGGCTGAATGGATCCAAAAAACCCTTGTTGGTACCTGCCGTCATCAAGCGACGTTCCACACCCAGCTTATTCATCAACTCGGTAAAGCCAAAGCCATCCATCAAAACACCAATGCTGCCCACGATACTGGCCTTGTCCACATAAATTTTGTCAGCCGCTGCAGCAATGTAGTACGCCGCCGATGCGCACGACTCTTCAACTACAGCATAAATGGGTTTGTTGTGAAGGGCTCTCAAACGAACAATTTCATCGTTGATCAGTCCCGCTTGAACGGGGCTTCCGCCCGGAGAATTGATCAACAAGATCAAGGCCTGGGAACCCGAATCCTCCAAGGCCAATCGCATGGCTGACATGACGTTTTCAGCACTGGCCTCAGTTTCTGCACCAATTTCTCCCACAATGGTCACCAATGCGGTATGGGACAACGCAGGATGGTTTGTGGGCGATTTGTAGCTGAATGCTTGCCAAGAAATAAACACGAACAAAATAAACCAAGCAAGGCGCAAACCAACGCGCCAGCGACGTGCAGCACGTTGTTCATCCAACTGGGCAAAAGCCAAGCGCTCCAAGGTCTGTCGCTCCCACCCTTCGACAGGGGCTTGGGCAGGCATTTTTGAAGGATCGTGAGGCGTGGTGGAGGACGTCGAGTCCTGTGGTTCTTGCATGTTCAAAATTCAAGGGGTTTCAAGTTGTAGGCAGTATGCCAGTGAACCACACCATCACGTTCTGAGAGTTCAATTTTCACCAAACCACCACGGCATGGGCCACCCGAACAAGCCCCCGTATCGGGCTGGTAAGTGGCTCCATGCGTGGCACACATCAACCAACGACCGGATTCATCGAAAAAACGGTCTGGCTGGTAATCCATTTCCATGGCCACATGGGTGCACCGGTTCAGGTAAGCATGCACTTGCCCGTTGTATCGAATGGCAAAAGCACGACACGTCTGGCCAGCATAAACAATGTCGAATGGAACAGAACGAGCGCTGTTGATCAAGTCAGCACTGTTGCACAAAGGGATCATCGGCTCCATGAAGACTCCTGTTCATGCGTGTTGTAACAACCATTGGTGCAAATCAAGCACGCTGTGGGCCACATGTCGGGGCTTCAACTCATGAAATGCATCCGGTTCATGAGCGCCATAACTCACGCCCACACTGGCACAACCCGCATTCAAAGCCATTTGCAAATCGTGGGTGGTATCGCCAATCATCAAAGTGCGCTCGGGTTCTACGCCAAATTCACGCATCAACTCGAGCAGCATCAAAGGGTGAGGCTTGCCTGCCGTTTCATCTGCCGTACGCGAACCGTCAAAACGGTCACGCAACTCCACGGCTTGCAAAGCTTCATTCAATCCTTGACGGCTTTTGCCCGTTGCCACAGTCAAGCAATGGTGCCGACTTTTCAAATCGTCCAGCATGTCAAGCACACCTTCAAAAAGGCTGATGTCGTTTTGGTGTTGCATGTAGTGGTGGCGATATCGCTGACCCAAGGCAGGGTATTTTTCCTGAGGCACATCGGGGGCAGCATGGGCCAAAGCGGGCATAAGGGCCATGCCAATCACATAGGAAGCCGCCTCACGCGTTGGCTCGCGCCCGCCCACATCCACGACCGCCCGCTGAATGCAACGGGTGATGATGGCGGTGGAATCGAACAAAGTGCCATCCCAATCAAAGGCAATCAAATCAAATTGCCGAGGTCGAAACTCATTCAAATCAAATGACATGTTCTAAATACGCTTTCAATTCAGGGGGTAAATCGGCCTGCAAGGCAACCCGTTCAGCTGTCCCAGGATGGTTGAACTGCAAACGCCAAGCATGTAAAAACATGCGCTTGAGTCCCTTGTTTTCCAATTTTTGAAGCTGACGATTCCATTCAAAATCACCATATTTATCATCCCCGGCAATGGGATGGCCTTGGGCAGACAAATGGACCCTGATTTGGTGAGTTCGCCCGGTTTTGATGGTCACCTCCAGCAAAGTAGCCCCAGCCCAGCGCTGCGCCACCTTGACCAAGGTGATGGAGCGCATGCCATCCGGATCTTCAGGCGTGGTCACACGCACACGGCGCTCACCGTCTTGCCCCTCTTTGCCTGGCAATAAAAACTTGAGCAGGGGCTGATCGATCACTTTCAGTTTGGCTGGCCACTCGCCCTTGACCAAGGCCAAATAAGTCTTGCCAGTCTCGCGCTCACGGAACTGGTCTTGCAAATGCTTGAGGGCACTGCGCTTTTTGGCCACCAGCAAAATGCCGCTGGTGTCACGGTCCAGACGGTGCACCAGCTCCAGCAGCTTGGCTTGTGGGCGGGCTTGTCGCAGTTGCTCGATCACACCAAAGCTCACACCCGAGCCGCCATGCACGGCCACCCCGGAAGGTTTGTCAATGGCCAATAAAAAGTCATCTTCGAGCAGCAAAGGAAACTCTCGGCCAGGCGCGGGATGCAGGGCCTTTTCAATCACCTTTTCTGACACCCTCACAGGGGGTAAACGCACTTGGTCACCCACTTCGACACGACTGTCTGCCGATGCGCGACCTTTGTTAATGCGCACTTCACCGCTGCGAATGATGCGATAAATGTGTGTTTTGGGGACACCCTTGAGCTGGCGCATCAAAAAGTTGTCCAATCGCTGACCCACTGACTCTTCATCCACCAACAACCATTTAACAGCCGGTGCTGCAGCTTGGATTTGGGCCTCTATAATGTGTTTCACTGGCAACTGGCTGTAAGTGGTTGATTCGGATGGAAATGAATTTCTGCAATTCAGGAGTTTAGTTCACCACCACCAAGCCAATCCAGATGGTCGATGCCACCCTCGGCACGTTTTGCAGACTGAAGGCGAGTGCCAACAGTGGTCGAACGCCCCGGAGGTTGGGCCGACGCCCAGAAACCCAGATACGGAATACCCCAAGTTCAGCAGCCCTTTTGGCTGCTGAACGGATCAAAGCGAGATGGCTGTGTTGTTCGGAAATTTGTTGATGTGGATGAAATGGCTCACGAAGCCAAGCACGCCCGTCACGCCTTGTGCCCGACAATTTGTCTTGGACACCGGAGGAAGCCTCCGGCAGTGGATAAATATTTGCATGCCCTTTGTCTCGCCCCATCCACGCGCCACGATCCCACTTGCTGTACACATGCACAGCTGAGCGGACGATCCACCAAGGCAATTCCCTTCGTTTCTAGCGTCAGCTCCGGCAACGTGGGCTTTGCGGTTCCCTGAACCCAAAGCCGGTTGTGTAATCAGGCTTCAGATCGCAGGCATCTTTCTGCACTGGAGCCACCGCTGTCAATAAAGGAACGCATCATGAAACGGATGCTGATCAACGCCACGCAAGCTGAAGAGCGCCGCCTGGCCATCGTCGACGGACAAAAACTCCTCGACTACGAAATCGAAATCGAAGGACGCGAACAACGCAAAGGCAACATTTACAAAGCCATCGTGACCCGCGTCGAGCCCTCGCTCGAAGCTTGCTTTGTGGATTACGGCGAAGACCGCCATGGCTTTTTGCCCTTCAAGGAAATCTCGCGCCAGTACTTTGCTGAAGGCGTGTCCGTCAGCCAGGCCCGCATACAAGACGTCATCAGGGAAGGCCAATCCCTGTTGGTGCAGGTCGAAAAAGAAGAGCGTGGCAACAAAGGTGCGGCGCTCACCACCTTCGTCAGCTTGGCAGGCCGCTACGTTGTGCTCATGCCCAACAATCCGCGTGGCGGTGGGGTTAGCCGCCGCATTGAGGGCGACGACCGGGCCGAGCTCAAAGAGGCCATGGACCAACTGGAATACCCCAAGGGCATGTCCATCATCGCCCGCACCGCAGGCATTGGCCGTACAGCGCCAGAGCTGCAATGGGACCTGAACTACCTGCTCAAACTTTGGACCGCCATTGACGGCGCCACCCAGGGCAAAGGCGCTTTCCTGATTTACCAGGAATCCTCGCTGGTCATCCGAGCGATTCGTGACTATTTCAACAACGACATCGGCGACATCCTGATCGACACCGATGACATCTATGACCAGGCTCAGCAGTTCATGAGCCACGTCATGCCCGAATTCGCACCGCGTGTGAAGCGCTACCGCGACGACGCGCCACTGTTCAGCCGGTTCCAGATCGAGCACCAGATCGAGTCGGCCTACGCCCGAACCGTGCAGCTGCCTTCTGGCGGTGCCATCGTGATCGACCACACCGAAGCTTTGGTGTCGGTAGACGTCAACTCAGCCCGTGCCATCAAAGGCGGCGACATCGAAGAAACCGCAACCCGCACCAACCTCGAAGCCGCCGACGAAGTGGCCCGCCAGATGCGTTTGCGCGACTTGGGTGGCCTGATCGTCATCGATTTCATCGACATGGACGAAAGCAAGAATCGCCGCGATGTAGAAAACCGCCTTCGCGACGCGTTGCGCCAAGACAGGGCACGCGTTCAGTTTGGCTCCATCAGCAAGTTCGGCCTCATGGAAATGAGCCGCCAGCGCTTGAAACCTGCCCTGTCCGAAGGTGCGTCCATTCCTTGCCCTCGTTGTGGCGGTGCAGGTCACATTCGTGACACCGAAAGCTCGGCGCTGCAAATCCTGCGCATCATCCAGGAAGAGTCCATGAAAGACAACAGCGCCGCCGTGCACGCCCAAGTGCCCGTCGAAGTCGCGTCTTTCCTGCTCAACGAAAAGCGTTCCGAGATCGCGAAAATCGAACTGCAACAGCGCATCAACGTGCTGCTGGTACCCAATAAATCGCTGGAAACGCCGCATTACAAGCTTGAACGCTTGAAACACGACGACCCTCGCTTAGAACGCATCGAAGCCAGTTACAAAATGGCCGAAGAAATCGAAGACGCGACCACCGTGACACGCCGCTCGCAAGAGCCCACCAACAAGCAAACGCCCGTGATCAAAGGGGTGCTGCCTGATGCACCCGCTCCTGTGGCACAGGCCAAACCCGAAATCGCCAAACCGGCCCCCAAAGCCGCCCAAGCCCCAGCGATTGCGGCCACGGCACCCACAGCGTCATCGACAGGTGGTGGTTTCTTTGCTTGGTTGAAAAATCTTTTTGGCTCAGGTGCCGCGCCACAAGCGACTGTTGTGCCCGCCAAAAAAGAAGCCAGCACACCCGAATCCCGTCGTGACAACGAAGCGCGCGACAACGAGCGCCGAGAGGGCCGCCGTGGTGGTCGCCGAGGTGAACGCAGTGAAGCCGTCACTGGTGAAAGCCGCGCGCCACGCGAAGGTTCTCGTGAGAACAGTCGCCGTGCGGAAGGACGCGACAACGAAACACGCCCAGCCCGCAGCGAACGACCCGAGCGTGGCGAACGCATGGAGCGTTCTGAGCGTCCCAACGGCGAGCGCCCACAGCGCGACAACCGCCGTGGCGAAGCACGCGGCGAACCCCGAAACGAGGTGCGCGTGGAGACTTCGGCCGAATTAAGCGCTGAAAACACCGAAGGGCGCACAGACCGCTCACCTCGCGCCGAACGCAGCGAAGGCCAAGGTCGTCGCGAACGGGGCGAAAGAGGCGAAGGTCGCCGGGATCGGGCTGATCGCGGCGAACGTCGACCAGACGACAAATCGCCATCAGAGCCCACAACGAATGAATCCTCAGCCAACTTGGCCGAATCCTCTGACAACTCTGTCGTAGAAAGCAACGCTTCGGAAAACACTTCTGAGCGTCGCGAACGTCGCTCCAGAGATCGTTATGGTCGCGATCGCCGTGAACGCAATGCGGAGCCGCGTCAAGAAAACCCATCGGAACAAGAGACCGCCCCCACCAGCGATGCTTTGGTTGAGCCCGCCCCGCAAACCATGACACAAGAGCGTCCTGCGCCACGTTCGTATTTCGAGCGGGCTCAGCAAGCTGCAGCGCCCGCCGCCACGGAGTTGGCCAGTGCAGCAAACGACACCAGCGTCGCCATGGTCAACCCCGCAGCGGCCAGCACCCAGCCAGAACCCATTGCAAATACAGTGGTTGATCACAGCTCGACGGCCGCAGTCCATGCAATCCCTGAATCCTTGGCATCTGCACCCGTGGCATCAGCACCTCAGGCCATCGAACCCATTGCATCGCCCTCTGAAAACCTCAATCAAGGTCATGTCGAGCAGACGCCCAACCCTGAAGTTGCGCCAATGGTGCAAGGTTTACCGTCGGCAGGTGTGTTCGAGCTGCCCGTGGATCGTTTGCAACAAGTTGCTCACGACTCTGGTCTCATTTGGGTTAACTCGGATGCTGAAAAAATTGCAGCTGTTCAAGCCGCGATTGCAGCGGAACCCCAAGTTGTGCGGATTCCTCGCGAACGGCCCTCAGCAGTGGTGGTGAACGAGGGTCCGTTGGTGCTGGTTGAAACACGCAAAGACCTGAATCAATTGAAGGTTCCTTTTTGAAAAGGGTAATTTGGCACTCTGAGTCCACAGCCCTCTGACTCGATGAAAAGCCGGACCCAGTGTCCGGCTTGTCTTTTATGGCGTCGAACCTGTCGGTTTCAAATGGTTTGGGCGGCTTGCTTCCAAGCGGTTTTGGCCGCATCGGCATCTTGTCTTTGCTCAGCCAATTCGGCCAGCGCACACCAAGCTTGACGCCTCAAGGTGGGCTCAACCAATGACTTGATCGCTTGTGTCAAAAGGCCTTGGGCTTTGCCCCAAAGCTTGTGTCGCCAGCAAAGCATTCCCGCCAAAAACTGCAAATAAGGATCGCGGGGCAAAGCCAGTTGTGCACGCTCAATGCGTGACAACCAGTCGAGCGCGTCGTGTGACTGAATATCGGCCAAACTGGCCTCCAAGGCTTGAACGAAACGCACGTCAACCGCATCTCGCCATGCCCTAGGGGTGTCCAGCAAGGGCGTGATCACTGCTTGCAGCCATTGCCGGGCCTGCATGGGTTCGCCCCCCAATTGCAGCCACCGCAAAGCGGCCTCAGCAGCCACTTCGGGCATCAACTTCTGAGTCGGCGTGAGTTTTTTCCAGACACGCTGCATGCCCTCTGCATCATGCGTGCTGGCCACCCATTCCAGGATCAAACGGGACACCAGACTCTGCGCCACCGAGGGAGAAAACGCCCGGTGTTTGGCCAATAAAACCGCCGTCTCCAAGGCTTGCGCAGGTTGACCAGCCAACTGAGCCGCTTTGAGTTGCAAGCGCATGGCCACCACGCGGCGGCCCGAGGCAGGTGGCAACTCCTTTAATCGGTCCAGGCTGCCTTGGGCATCCCGGTCGTCGAGCAACCAACGTGCAGCCCGTAACTGAACGCCTTCCGTCAAGGTTTGCCGTTGGACACTGTGCCCTTGCTGGGCTTGCATGACAGCTTGAGCCAAGTGATGTTGGCGTCGGTCCCTGTCTTGCAATGCGTGGCTGGCCTCTGCGGCCATGATGTGGGCCAATGAGCGCAATGAAACAGCATGATCCAACTCGACACCCACATGGCGCAGGTGGTCCTCTTTGTCAAGCACTGACTCTGCCGCTTTGCGGGCACGCAAAAAACGCCCAGCCATGAAGTGCCCCATCGCATCCAACAGATCTGCGTGAGCCGCTCTTTCTTTCTGTTGCACACGCCATCGGTGGGCCTGCTTGGGCAGAGACAACAAAGCAGACAGTGCCTTTTGAGCCAGAACCACCACCAAGACCACCAGCAAAACTGCCAATACGGCCAAGTTCAAGGACACATCGACCCGCAAAGGCGAAAGGAAAACGGTGACCGTGCCCTGGTTGTGGCCAGCCAACCAGGCACCCGCCGCCGCAAGGGCAAACAAACTGAGGAGCCATAAAGCTGCACGCATCCCGAATTACCTTCCCGCAGCTGCAGTGGTCAAGGCGGTCAAGGACCCCTCAAGACCCGGCATGTCACCCGCACGCGTTTGCACGCTGGCTTGCTCCAAAAGTTGCAGCAACTGCGTCGTTTTGCGAGCATTGGCATCGGCGTAACGACGCACCAAGATGGCTGCTGAACCCAAATCCGCACGAGCAGAGTCCTTTTGGCGGGCCAACAAACCCATGCGGGCGTTGAGCAATTTGAGTTTGAGGTTTTCACGCAAGAAAAACCCTTGCTCGGGTGACATCAAGGCAGCCTCGGGAGAGTCAATGCGGCTGACCCTGATCAAACCCTTGAGTTGATCCCCGAAAGCATTCAAACCAGCAACCCACCAATCGGGCGCTTGCGAATCGGATTTTCGAATGGGCGCAAGTTCTTGGCGTTGCCTGACACTGCCCAAAGCCTCATTGGCCAAGACCAAACCATCCACCAAAGCCACCCCCTCGTCCAGCTTGATCAGCAAGCCCGGCAAATCAAACACTTGTGCCGAGGTCAGGCGGTCGAGGTCTTTTTCCAAGGCACGCAATACCGGTGCCAAACGGGGCTGAGCCGAGCGTTGGACCCGTTTTTGAGCTGACTTCAAAGCGGCCAACATGGGCTCCAAGCTGCCGGTTAACTGCCCCTGCTGCTGCGCCAGGCGCAATGCAGCCTCAATGTCCACCACCAAATTTTCGTCTCGCGAGCGGGACAAGCTTTGCATCAATTCTTCAAGCTGGTTGCGCTGCAAGGCCACCTCGGCCAAACGAACTTCCATGAGCGCCACGCGTGCAGCGCTGTCTTGGACCAATTCCTGGGACTGCTTGGCCCAGGTTTTGGCCTCCAGCGCTTGAAGGCCCGTATCGGCACTTTGGCGGGCCAACTGCTCTTGAATGCGTGAAAGCTTTTGCCAAAGCAACAACGACACCCCCAAGGCAATCACCGCCACAGCGGCCACACATGAAATCGCCATCCGCGAACGCACAGCAGATTTGGAAGCTGACCGGTCTGATGCGGCCATTTCAGGGGTGGGTGTCATGCCCACGATTTTATCGACACAGCTTGAGCCTCAACACCTGCAGGCACGATCTGTACACACCCCCATCCTGCCGCTTGCAAGCGTTGGGCGATGCGGGGATGCGTTGCAAAGGCCCGGGCTTGGCTCCAAGGTAAATCGGGGCAGGATTCCAGGAGATGCTGCGCCGCTTCGGAACTGCTGAACAACCACCAGGCCCCCTCGACCAGGGCCTGCCCAATGCGTTGTCGCTGCGCCCCATCCAGAGGCGGAGCTTGTCGTGCATAGGCCACGGCCTGGCACACCTCAAGCCCAGCAACTGCCAGTTGTTGTGCCAGCCAATCACGCCCGGCCAATTGGCCATGCGCATCGGCACCGCGGACAATCAAAACAGAAGGCTGCTTGGATTGGCCCTGTTGGACCGCTGCGTCAACCCGAGCGGCCACTTTGTGCCACAAGGCTTCAGAATCGAACTGCGGCGAATTTGCATCCGGGGAATCGATCAACTCAGCAGGCCAGCCTGCAGCCAACAAGGCCGAGTCGGTGCCTGGGCCAGTGGACCAGGCACGACAAGTGGGCATGGGCTGTCCCGATGGACGCGCAGACATGAAAAAACGCACGGCATTGGCACTCACAAACATGAGCGCCAAGTGGCTTGGCACATCGGCCCAAACGCTGGCCAAAACCGAAGTTTCGGATAAAGCCGCAATTTGGATCAAAGGCATGATGTCGCAATCAATGCCTCTGGCCTGCAAAGCGTCAGCCCAGACCTTGGCTTCACGCTCCGGGCGCGTCACCATCACCCGAATCGAATGGCCTTGGCGCTCCAGACTGGGTGCTTGTGCAACGCCTAATGGGAACATGGCAGTGTGAAACGTCAATGCGCCCCGTTGCGTTGCAGGGCTTGTGCAACACGCAGGCCCAGAGCCTCGGCCTCAGCCAAGTCTTGGGCTGGCACGTCTTGGGCGGCGGTCACCAGCGTGGCAGCCCCGTCCGGATCACCCCAAGCCGCTTGCAGCTTGAGCACACCGCCCTCGATCGTGGCGTGAGCGGCCAAAGGCATGGAACAGCTGCCGCCCATGGCACGGCTCACGGCACGCTCGGCAGCCACACGCTGCCAGCTCACACTGTCGGCCAGCGGCGCCAAAATGGCGCGCAAATCGGCCCGGTCACTGCGAATTTCAATGCCCAAAGCGCCCTGTCCAGCGGCAGGCAGCATCTCGGTGGTTTCAAAAATATGGCGAATGCGCTCAGACAAACCCAGACGCTTGAGGCCCGCTGCCGCCAGCACAATGCCTGCGTACAGCCCCTCATCCAGCTTGCGAAGGCGTGTGTCCAGGTTGCCACGCAGGGGTTCGATTTTCAAATCGGGGCGCAGTGCCCGCAGCAGCACCGTGCGGCGCAGGCTCGATGTGCCCACCACAGCGCCTTGTGGCAAATCCTGCAGACGGGCGTATTGCGGTGAAACCCATGCATCACGCGGGTCTTCGCGTTCCATCACACAGGCCAGCTCAAAACCTTGGGGCATGTCCATGGGCACATCTTTGAGCGAATGCACGGCAATGTCGGCGTGGCCCTCTTGCAGCGCCACTTCGAGTTCCTTGACGAACAGGCCTTTGCCCCCCACCTTGGACAGGCTGCGGTCCAGGATTTGGTCACCCTGGGTGGTCATGCCCAGCAACTTGACCGTGCAGCCAAGCCCCTCCAGCAAAGATTTGACATGTTCGGCTTGCCACAAAGCCAAACGGCTTTCACGGGTGGCGATGACGATAGAGGGCTGTGTGGTCTCGGTCACGGCAGGTTTCCTGAAAATAAATTTGATCCCATCAAAATGAAATCAATTGGTAATTTTGTCTCTCTTGGCGATGCTAGCATGACGTCAAGACCGATTGACACTGGACTGTCACCCGATGGGCACTTCTCCCTCGAAGCCCCAAACTTTTGCCTCCCGACCCACAGCCCCCACTTCGCGCAGCACACCATGAAACAGGTCCTCCCCAAAGCCATCCAACCCGCCAAAGGCAGCGCCAGCGCCCCCAATAAAAGCGACAAACGCGACAGCGAACGCCCCTTGGTTGAAGACATTCGCTTGTTGGGCCGCATCTTGGGCGATGTGATCCGAGTGCAAGAAGGCCCCGAGGCTTATGAGCTGGTCGAGCAAATCCGCAAGTTGTCGGTGGCTTTCCGGCGCGATGCCGACCACGAAGCCGACAAGGCTTTGAAAAAGCTCCTGAAAAGCCTGCCCGGCGACCGCGCCGTGAGCGTGATCCGCGCCTTCACCTATTTCAGCCACTTGGCCAACCTGGCCGAAGACCGCCACCACATCCGCCGCCGCGCCATCCACGAGCGGGCGGGCCACACCCAAGAAGGCAGCATCGACGTGGCGCTGCAGCGCCTGCGTTGGGCGGGCATCACGCCCAAAAGCATCTCGGACATGCTGGCCACCAGCTATGTCTCGCCCGTGCTCACGGCCCACCCGACAGAAGTGCAGCGCCAAAGCATTCTGGACGCCGAGCGCGACATCGCCCACCTGCTGACCGAACGCGACGCCATCAAGGCCCGCGCCGCCGTAGTCAATGCCGCCAAGGACGCCTTGACGCCCAAAGAGCTGGCCGCCAACGAGCTGCAAATGCGCGCCCGCGTCATGCAGCTGTGGCAGACGCGACTGCTGCGCTTTACCAAACTCACCGTGGCCGACGAGATTGAAAACGCGCTGAGTTATTACGAAGCCACTTTCTTGCGCGAGATCCCCAAGCTCTATGCCGAACTGGAACAAGCCCTGCCTGGCCAGCCGATTGCCAGCTTTTTGCGCATGGGCCAGTGGATCGGCGGCGACCGCGACGGCAACCCCAACGTGACCGCGCAAACGCTGGAACACGCCCTGACGCGCCAAAGCGATGTGGCCCTGCGCCACTACCTGACCGAGGTGCACTTTTTGGGTGGCGAGCTGTCGCTGTCGGCCATGCTGGTGCCCTTTGGCCCCGAGATGCTGGCCCTGGCCGAGCGCTCACCCGACACCAACGAGCACCGCCAGGACGAGCCTTACCGCCGGGCACTCACCGGCATTTACGCCCGCCTGGCCGCCACCTTGAAAGCACTGACCGATGGTGATGCCGCCCGCCATGCCGTGGCCCCGCAAAACCCTTACACCAGCGCCCAAGAATTTCTGGCCGACCTGCGGGTGATCGAAGCGTCTTTGTGCAGCCACCACGCCGAAGCGCTGGCTGCCCAACGCCTTCACCCGCTGATCCGCGCCGTGGAGGTGTTTGGCTTTCACTTGGCCACGGTGGACCTGCGCCAAAGTTCAGACAAACACGAAGCCGTGGTAGCCGAACTGCTGACCATCGCACGCTTAGAAAAGCACTACAGCCAGCTTGACGAGCACGCCAAACAAGCGCTGCTGCTGGGCCTGCTGAACGACGCGCGCCCCTTGCGCGTGCCCGGTGCCGACTACAGCGAACACGCTGTGTCCGAATTGGCCATCTTTGAAACCGCCAAACGCATGCTGAGCACCTTTGGCAAGCAGGCGATTCGCCACTACATCATCAGCCACACCGAAACCGTGAGCGACTTGCTGGAGGTGTTGCTGCTGCAAAAGGAAGTGAGCCTGATGCGCGGCACGCTGGACAGTGAATCGCACAACGACCTGATCGTGGTGCCACTGTTCGAGACCATCGAAGACCTGCGCAACGCCGCGCCCATCATGCGCGACTTTTATGCCCTGCCCGGCATGGCCGACTTGATCCAGCGCTCAGGCGGCGAACAAGACATCATGCTGGGCTACTCGGACAGCAACAAAGACGGCGGCATCTTCACCAGCAACTGGGAGCTGTACCGCGCCGAAATCGCCCTGGTCGAGCTGTTTGAAAAACTCGAACGCAGCCACGGCATCACCTTGCGCATGTTCCACGGCCGAGGCGGCACCGTGGGCCGGGGCGGTGGGCCCAGCTACCAAGCCATCCTGGCGCAGCCCCCGGGCACCGTGCGCGGGCAAATTCGCTTGACCGAGCAAGGCGAAGTGATTGGCTCCAAATACGCCAACCCAGAAATCGGCCGACGCAACCTGGAAACCCTGGTCGCAGCCACTTTGGAAGCCACCTTGCTGCAGCCCACCAAACCCGCTACCCGGACGTTTTTGGACGCCGCCGCCGAATTGTCCGAAGCCAGCATGGACGCTTACCGTGGACTGGTGTACGACACCCCTGGTTTCACGGACTACTTCTTTGGTGCCACACCGCTGAAAGAGCTGGCGCAATTGAACATCGGCTCACGCCCGGCCTCGCGTAAGGCATTGGAGAAAATCGAAGACCTGCGGGCCATTCCCTGGGGCTTCAGCTGGGGCCAATGCCGCCTGACCCTGCCCGGCTGGCTAGGCTTTGGCTCGGCCGTCACCGCCTTCCTCGACAAGCCCGACGCGGCCGAACGCCAAGCCGCGCTGGCCTTGCTGCAAAAGATGTACCGCCAATGGCCATTTTTCCGCACCCTGCTGTCCAACATGGACATGGTGCTGGCCAAGAGCGACCTGGCTCTGGCTTCACGATATGCCGAACTGGTGGGCGACGCCCGCCTGCGCAAAAAAATCTTCACCGCCATCGAAGCCGAATGGCACCGCACGGCCGACGCGCTCACGCAAATCACGGGCGAGAAAAACCGCCTGGCCAGCAACCCCGCGCTGGACCGCTCAATCCGCCACCGCTTCCCCTACATCGACCCGCTGCACCACCTGCAGGTCGAACTGATCCGCCGTTATCGGGCAGGCTTGGCCGACGAGCGGGTGCAGCGCGGGATTCACATCTCGATCAACGGGATCGCGGCGGGGCTGCGCAACACGGGTTGACTCAGCCGTTGATCAGATCGGCCCTGAGTGCTAATATAAGCACCTTTAAAAGCACTCGGATCAGCTCATGACGCACCAAATCCTGTCCGAAACAGCCGCCAGCATTTCGGAGCTCAAGCGCAACCCCATGGGCACCGTGGCTGCAGGGGATGGCTTTCCCGTGGCCATCCTCAACCGCAACGAGCCCGCCTTTTACTGCGTGCCTGCCGCATGGTTCGAAAGCATGATGGCGCAGCTGGAAGACATGGAGCTCAACGCCATCGCCGACGCCCGCAAAGGGCAAAAGGTGGTGAAGGTCAAGCTCGATGAACTTTGAGCTGGCTTTTCTGGAGGAAGCACTGGCCGAATGGCAGCGGCTGGATGGTGCCATTCGGACACAACTGAAAAAGAAACTCGCTGAACGCCTGCAAGCGCCTCGCGTGCCTGAATCCAAACTCAGCGGCCACCCAGACCGCTACAAAATCAAACTGCGCAGCGTCGGCTACCGGCTCGTCTATGAGGTGCGCGACCCACAACTTCTGGTGCTGGTGATCGCGGTGGGCAAACGCGACCGGAATACGGTCTACAGGGCAGCGGCGCAACGTTAATTTTTTTAAATCAACCATCGTCCGCAAAGCGTGAATCCGACGCCCAAGCCAGGCCAAGGTGCCTGCGCCCGATAAAATCCGAGACCTATGACAAACCAACTCGACAAAAAATCCCAAGCCTGGTCCGCACTCTTTTCTGAACCCATGAGCGAGTTGGTCAAGCGCTACACCGCCAGCGTGTTCTTTGACAAGCGCCTGTGGCAAGCCGACATCCAGGGTTCGCTGGCCCATGCCGAGATGCTGGCCACGCAAAACATCATCGGTGCCAGCGACCTGGCCGACATCCAGCGCGGTATGGCGCAAATCACGCAAGAGATCGAGTCCGGCGATTTTGAGTGGAAGCTCGACCTGGAAGACGTGCACCTGAACATCGAAGCGCGCCTGACGACCCTGGTGGGCGATGCAGGCAAGCGCCTGCACACCGGCCGCAGCCGCAACGACCAAGTGGCCACCGACGTGCGCCTGTGGTTGCGCAGCGAGATGGACCTGATCATCGAGTTGCTGGCCGACTTGCAAAAGTCGCTGGTCGATGTGGCCGAGCAAAACGTCGAGGTCATCATGCCCGGCTTCACCCACCTGCAAGTGGCGCAGCCCGTGAGCTTTGCGCACCACCTGCTGGCTTATGTGGAGATGTTCAGTCGGGATGCCGAGCGCATGGTCGACGTGCGCCGCCGCACCAACCGCCTGCCGCTGGGCAGCGCCGCCTTGGCCGGCACCACCTACCCTCTGGACCGCGAACGCGTGGCCCGCACCCTGGGCATGGTCGATGAGGCGAGCAACCCACAGGTTTGCCAAAACAGCCTGGACGGCGTGAGCGACCGCGACTTCGCCATCGAATTCACGGCTGCCGCTTCGCTGTGCATGGTGCACATCAGCCGATTCAGTGAAGAGCTGATTTTGTGGATGAGCCAGAACTTCGGTTTTGTTCGCATTGCCGACCGCTTCACCACCGGTTCGTCGATCATGCCGCAGAAGAAAAACCCCGACGTGCCCGAACTCGCACGTGGCAAGACCGGTCGTGTGGTCGGTCACCTGATGGGCCTGATCACCCTGATGAAGGGCCAGCCCCTGGCCTACAACAAAGACAACCAGGAAGACAAAGAGCCGCTGTTCGACACGGTGGACACGCTCAAAGACACGCTGCGCATCTTCAGCGAAATGGTCGGCGGTCAGCTCAACCCGGCCACGGGCGTGAAAGAAGGCGGCATCACCGTCAACGCCGCCGCCATGGAAGCGGCTGTGAAAAAGGGCTACGCCACGGCCACGGACCTCGCCGACTATTTGGTGAAAAAAGGCCTGCCCTTCCGCGACGCCCACGAGGTGGTGGCCCACGCGGTCAAGACTGCGCAAGGCCTGGGTGTGGACTTGTCAGAGCTGCCGCTCGAAACCCTGCAAAAGTTCGACAGCCGCATCGAAGCCGATGTGTTCGGGCCTCTCAGCCTGCAAGGCTCAATGAATGCCCGCAACAC
>CAITSG010000260.1 GCA_903894995.1 uncultured Burkholderiales bacterium | reverse complement strand
GCGGTACTGACCAGCGCTTGTGTGTCTTTCGGAAAGCAACTCCCGCCATAACCACAACCCGCGTACAAAAAGCCATGGCCAATGCGTTCGTCAGCGCCCATGCCGCGGCGGATCTGGTCCACATCAGCACCCAACTCATCGGCCAGATTGGCGATCTCGTTCATGAATGAAATGCGTGCAGCGAGCATCGCATTGGACGCGTATTTGGTCAGTTCAGCGCTGCGCACGTCCATCCAGACAGTGCGGGCATGGTGGCGGTTGAAACTGGCGTACAAATCTCCCATCATGCGTTGGCTGCGGGCATGGTGAGGCCCCTCATCCAAGCCAACCACAATCCGGTCAGGGTGCATGAAATCGTCGATGGCCGCACCTTCTTTGAGGAATTCAGGATTGGACACCACGTCGAACATATCGTGGGGCATGCCGCGCTGAGACAATTCGTGGGCGATCGCAACTCGAACTTGATCTGCGGTTCCCACAGGCACGGTGGATTTGTTGACCACCAATTTGAAGCCTTTCAGATGGCGACCCACCATGGACGCCACCGACAACACATGTCCTAAATCGGCAGAACCGTCTTCGGATGGCGGCGTACCCACTGCAATGAACAGCACATCGCCATGCTCTATGGCCTCAACAGCATCGCAGGTAAAACGGATGCGCCCATCGGCATGATTTTTGTTCAACAAAGCTTTGAGGCCTGGTTCAAAAATGGGCACATTGCCCTCTTGCAAGGTGCGGATTTTCTCAGCATCCTTGTCCAGGCAAACCACCTTGAAACCCAGGTCCGAGAGACACGCTCCTGTAACCAAACCTACGTAACCCGAACCGATGACTGTAACGCGCATTTCTACATCTCCTATGAGTCTATGGTTCACCTACAGCATGAAACGATGAAGACAATTTGAAGACGTTTAAATGACAATAAAGTCAGTCTCTGATTCAGTTTGCAGTCAAATCCACAACCCGACTGGCCGGAAAAAACAACATGAATGTCGAGCCCTTGCCCAATTGGCTTTCAATGCGCAATTCACCGCCATGGCGTTGCACCACATGTTTGGCAATGGCCAAACCCAAGCCGGTTCCACCAGTCTCACGCGAGCGGCTGCGGTCAACCCTGTAAAAACGCTCAGACAAACGAGGTAAATGCTCGGCTGCAATGCCTGGGCCTGTATCGGTGACGCGAAACACCACACCATCGGGCACCTTGAACCACCCCGCGCGCACCACACCTCCTGCCGGGGTATAGCGCACGGCATTGCTCACCAAGTTGGACACGGCACTGAACAACTCGGTACGTACACCCAACAGGCACCATGGTGTGGACTTGTCAAAAACCAACTCATGAACAGGCCCGCGTTCATCACCCAACTGCCCCGACAAAATAGCTGACAGTGACGCAGCATCGCTGGCCACTTGCGACATCACCTCGCTCAAGGACACCGTTTCGTGCTTGCCCGGAGGCAAACTGCCTTCGAGCTGCGACAAGGTCAACAAATCGGCCACCAGGGTTTGCATGCGCGCCGCCTGCACCGCCATCAAATGCAAATAGGCATGCTGCTCATCCGCCTCCAGAGGAATGGACATCAGCGTTTCAACAAAACCACTCAACACCGTCAGGGGGGTGCGGATTTCATGCGACACGTTGGCCACAAAATCACGGCGCATGGCATCGGCCAAAGTGACCAAGGTGATGTCACGGCTCAACAGGAGATGCTGACCTTCACCGTACCTGTGCAACTGAATCGACAACTTTGGCATTTGGGCCAAAGAAGGAGAACGTCCGTCGATGACGATTTCACCCTCGTGTTCTTGTTGGGCAAAATATTTAGAGAAAGACGGGTCACGAAGCAAGTGAACAATGTGTTGTTGCACGTCACGCTTGTCATCAAGTCCTAAATGGTTACATGCTGTGGCATTGCACCATTCAATGCGCCCTTCAACATCGAGCAATGTCACGCCGTTGGGTGAAGCTTGAATAGCCTGCAAAAAATACTGCAAACGCTGATCACTGGTGCTCAATTGCTTGTCGTGTTGCCGCAGTTGGCGTTGAATGCGTTGAACGATTTCGCCCCAAATGCCGCCCCAAGCTAATTCCTCGCGCCAATTGGGGCGTGACAACCAGACCTCCAGTCGCTGAGCTTTCCATGTCTGCACAAGGACAAGCAACAGCAGAACCAGCAAGGCCATGCACAAGGCCAGGGTCAGGCCCCCAAAAAACCACACGGGTCCAACAAACAAGCCCAAAAGGGCCAAAAGTTCAACGACAGCAATCAGCATCACTCAGACCAAAGGCGCAGCTGTCAAACGGTATCCTGCTCCTCGCACAGTCTCGATCATGCTGCCTGCATCGCCCAAGGACTCACGCAGTCGCTTGACGTGCACATCGACCGTGCGCTCTTCAATGTACACATGGTCACCCCAAACCTTGTCGAGCAACATACCCCGGGTGTGCACACGTTCAGGGTGACGCATCATGTACTGAAGCAACTTGAACTCGGTCGGACCAATTTTGAGCGGCTTTTCCTGCCAGCTCACCCGGTAGGTGTCGGCATCGAGCTGAAGATCGCCCACCTTGACGGCCCCACCCGCAGACTCCGGCACACGGCGGCGCAACACCGCTCGGATGCGAGCGAGTAACTCACGGGGCGAAAAAGGTTTAACAATGTAGTCGTCCGCACCTGCATCCAAGCCCGCCACCCGATCGGACTCATCACCTCTTGCGGTCAACATCAGGATGGGAATGGACTTGGTTCGAGCAGTCGCACGCCAGCGCCTCGCCAATGTCAAACCACTTTCTCCCGGCAGCATCCAATCGAGCAAGATGACATCGGGCAAGATTTCATCGAGCTCTTTTTGGGCTGACTCGGCGTCCATGGCCCACACAGGCTGAAAGCCATTGTGTCGAAGGTTGACCGAAATCAACTCGGCGATCGGCGATTCGTCCTCAACAATGAGGATCCTGGGCAGGGTTCTCATTGCACCGCTTTTTCAATCTCGGTCAAGGCCGTGTGACGCACGTCGGCACCTTTGACCACATAGATGACGAATTCTGCGATGTTTTTGGCATGGTCACCAATGCGCTCAATGGCTTTGGCCACAAACAGCAAGTCAAGACTGGCTGAAATGGTGCGTGGATCTTCCATCATGTACGTGATCAGCTTCCGCACAAAGCCATTGAATTCCGCATCAATCAGGTCATCTTCTTTCAAAATGACCAAAGCGGTGTTGACATCCAAGCGTGCAAACGCATCCAAGGCCTTGCGCAACAATCCCGAAGCCAAGTCAGAGGCCACGCGCAATTCAGATGAAGGCAAATTGTGGGGACTGCCCTGCGCCAAAATCTGTTTGACCATGCGGGCAATGCGCTCCGCTTCGTCCCCGGCGCGTTCCAGGTTACCCGTGATTTTGGAGATGGCCATCAGCAGACGCAAATCGCGTGCGGTGGGCTGCCTGCGGGCAATGATGGAGGCCAATTCTGCATCGATCTCGACCTCCAGCCGGTTGACTTGCTTTTCAGTGGCAATGACCTGATTGGCCACTTCCACACTGAATTGCGCCAGTGCATACACGGCATGGCGGGTCTGCGACTCCACCAAGCCGCCCAACTCCAGAACACGCGACGACACATTGGTCAGGTCAGCGTCAAATTGGCTCGAAATATGCTTGTCCATTTTTTCCCCCTGATCAGCCAAAACGGCCGGTAATGTAGTCTTCGGTTTCCTGACGAGCAGGCTTCATGAAAATTTGTTCGGTCTGGCCAAACTCGACCAATTCGCCCAGGTACATGTAAGCAGTGTAGTCAGATACACGGGCAGCTTGCTGCATATTGTGTGTGACGATGGCCACTGTGTAGTCTTTCTTCAACTCGCTGACCAATTCTTCAACCTTGGCTGTCGAGATAGGATCCAAAGCGGAAGTTGGCTCGTCCAGCAGAATGACTTTGGGCTTGACCGCCACCGTGCGGGCAATGCACAGGCGTTGCTGCTGGCCACCGGACAGAGACAAACCGCTTTGACCCAGTTTGTCTTTGACTTCGTTCCAGATGGCTGCCTTGGACAGGGCCGACTCCACGCGTTCGTCCATGTCGGCGCGGCTGAGGTTTTCATACAAACGCACACCAAAGGCAATGTTGTCATAAATCGACATAGGGAACGGTGTGGGCTTTTGGAACACCATGCCGATTTGAGCACGCAGCAAGTTCAGGTCTTGGCCTTTGTCCAAGATGTTTTGGCCATAAAACTTGATCTCGCCTTCAGCGCGTTGACCAGGGTAGAGGCTGTACATGCGGTTGAGCGTACGCAACAGTGTGGACTTGCCGCAGCCAGAGGGGCCAATGAAGGCCGTTACGCGGTGCTCAGCAATGTCAAGGTTGACGTTTTTCAGGCCTTTGAATTTGCCGTAAAAAAAGTCGAGATTACGCACTTCAAGTGCGTTTTGGGTCGGTGTCTTGTCAGGCATGTGTATTCCTGTAAATGCAAAGTGAAAAAGCTGCGAAATTCGGAACCGTCAGCCTCAGGCCGACTGTTTGTCCCTGAAAAACACGCGGGCCAAGATGTTCAAAACCAGGACCGTCAAGGTGATCAAGAGGGCCCCGCCCCAAGCCAGTCGAATCCAGTTGTCGTAAGGGCTCATGGCAAACTGGAAAATCACGACCGGCAAATTGGCCATGGGCTTGCTCATGTCATCGTTGTAGAACTGGTTGCTCAAGGCGGTGAACAACAAGGGCGCTGTCTCACCGCTGATGCGGGCAATGGCCAGCAAAAGACCGGTGATCACACCGCTTTTGGCCGCACGCAGTGTCACCGACAGCGACACTTTCCAACGCGGCGCGCCCAAGGCAAAAGCCGCCTCGCGCAAGCTGCCAGGCACCAGCCGGAGCATGTTCTCAGTGGTTCGCATGACCACAGGCACCGCAATCAGCGTCAGCGCCAGGCTGCCTGCGTAACCAGAAAAGCCGCCCAAGGTGGCCACAGCGATCGCGTACACAAACAAACCGATCACGATCGAGGGTGCCGACAACATGATGTCGGTCACGAAACGGGTGAGTTCGGCCGTTTTGCTTTGATCGCCGTATTCGGTGAGGTAAATGCCAGCCAAGATCCCGACGGGCGTCGCCACCAGTACAGACAAGCCAACCATCATCAAACTGCCCACGATGGCATTGCGCAAGCCCCCGCCATCGGTACCTGGCGCAGGCGTATCTTTGGTCAAGATGTTCAAGTCCAGTGCAGCAAAACCGTTGGTGAACAAGACCACCAAAATCCACAACAACACAGTCAAACCCAAAGCCATGGCCAGCATGGAAGTGACCATGCCCAAAGCATTGGACAGGCGGCGCCTGCGGTACAGCGCGTGATTCATGTTCATCGCCATGTCAGAACCCCTTGGCTTTTTCAGCCCGATTGATCATGATTTTGGCCAAGGCCAAAACCACAAACGTGATCACAAACAACAAAAATCCCAGCGCAAACAAGGACGACATGTGGAAGTCGGCGGCTTCGCCGAATTCATTGGCCAAAGTCGACGCAATCGACGTGCCTGGTGAGAACAGCGAAGTGGGCATGCGGTTCGCATTGCCAATCACAAAGGTCACGGCCATGGTTTCACCCAAGGCGCGGCCCAGGCCCAACATGATGCCGCCGATGACCCCTTTTTGGGTGTACGGAAGCACGATCTTGCGCACCACTTCCCAAGTGGTGCAGCCCAAACCATAGGCCGATTCGCGCAAGATGGGCGGCGTGATTTCGAACACATCGCGCATCACAGCAGCCACAAAAGGCAAAACCATGAAGGCCAGCACAATGCCTGCCGCCAAAATGCCCATGCCGTTTGTGGCACCCCCAAACAGGAAACCAATGATGGGCATGCCACCCAGCACGTCGCGAAGCGGCACTTGGATGTAATCGGCAAACAAGGGTGCAAACACAAACAGGCCAAACATGCCGTAAATGATGGACGGCACTGCCGCCAACAATTCAATGGCCGTGCCCAAAGGGCGGCGCAACCAGACGGGGCAGGTCTCGGTCAGGAAGACCGCGATGCCAAAAGCCAAAGGCACCGCCACCAGCATCGCGATGCCCGCACTGGCAATGGTGCCCGCTATGGCAATGGCCGCACCAAACTCTTCATTGATGATGTCCCACTCGACATACCAAATGAAACGCGCACCAAATTTGGCAAACGTCGGCCAAGCGTTGATGAACAAAGAGACAATGATCCCGGCCAATGCCACCAGAACCATCAGAGAGAACAACTGCGTCAGACGGTGAAACAACACGTCTTGCAGCCGCTGGCGCTTGACAACAGCCATCAGGTAGCTGTTGTTGTCCGCGCTGGAAAGGGGGGTTTGCATGTCTTGACCCATCAAACAAAGAGCATCAAATTAAACAAGAAATCCGTCGGCCGCTGAATCACAACCGACGGACAAAACACCATGGGGTGGATTACTTCTGGATTTGCGACCAGACGCGTGAACGGATCTGATCGGTCAGGCTGTCAGGCAATGGCACGTAGTCCAGATCAGCGGCCATCTTCTTGCCATTCTTGAAAGACCAGTCAAAAAACTTCAGGGCCTCAGCCGAAGCAGCTTTGTCAACGGGTGCTTTGTACATCAAGATGAAAGAGGCCGTGCTGACAGGCCAGCTGTTGTCACCCTTGGCATTGACCATGGACACACCCATGCCTGGCACGCTGAACCAGTCGGCACCAGCTGCTGCGGCGGCAAAGGTCAAATCGTCAGGGCTGACAAATTTGCCATTGGCGTTTTGAATTTGCATGAAATTCATGTTGTTCTTTTTGACGTAGGCGTATTCCACATAACCAATGGAGCCCTTGATGCGGTTCACGTTAGCAGCCACACCTTCATTGCCCTTGCCACCCACGGACGTTGGAGCAGGCCACTTGACTGCAGCGCCTTTGCCCACGGTGTCAGCCCACTCTTTGCTCACTGCGGACAGGTAGTCGGTCCAGTTGAAAGTGGTGCCGGAGCCATCCGCGCGGTGCACCACGGTGATGATTTCATTGGGCAGGTTTTTGCCGGGGTTCAAAGCAGCCAATTTGGCATCATTCCACTTGCTGATCTTGCCCATGAACATCTCGGCCATCACGGGACCGGTCACGCGCAATTCGCCGGGCTTGAAACCATCCAAGTTGATCACAGGCACGGTGCCGCCAATGATCATGGGAAACTGAACCATGCCGTCTTTGTCCAAGTCAGCGCCTGAAACCGGCGCGTCAGTAGCGCCAAAAGTCACGGTTTTAGCGCGGATTTGGCGAATGCCACCTGAAGAACCAATCGACTGGTAGTTCATGCCCGTACCGGTGGCGGCTTTGTAGCCTTCAGCCCACTTGGCATAAACAGGGAATGGAAAGGTTGCGCCCGCGCCAGTGATGTCGGAAGCCATCGCAGAAGCGGCTAGAAGTGACATACCAATGGCGGTAATGAATGATTTCAGTTTCAACATTTGAACTCCTGGTTCGAAAAGAATAAATTTTTGTTTCTGTATTTTTTAAGAAACTTCTTTTATTTTGTTCTTCGATTGTGACAATTTGATGTCATGGATACTTCCCTGAAGTTTCAACACAAGGTTCATTGACCCTTTGGGCCATCCCACTTGCTCGATGGATGGGTGCAGATTCAACAGCCAAAGTCGACGTCGGCGGGCTACAAGCGGGCACCGCTGACTTTGACCGGTTCAAGCAGGGGACAAACCACTCACCCGTGGGATGCAATCGCACCTTGCCTCTAACGGTTGACCGTCTCCATCTGGCAGTCATGCCTTGCACCAACTCATCTGCCTGCTCCTTGGATGTGCAAGCCGAAGGGGCCAAAACTGATGTCAAATTTACCCTTCACCAGGTTAACGGCATGGATGAATCTCCAGCAGACGGATACGCCTCATCGGGCGCTTCGCATTGGGACGTGTTTCATGGCCTTCCAACGAGTGGCGCACCTTGGTCGACCTTTGTAGACACCCCCAGCATGCGGACACGCAACAGCCAAGCGAGGTCACAAGCAAATCATGGCAGGCTGCGCCGAGTTTGCTCGTCACTGTCCAGGCCGACAGGACCTGGAGTTTTTGATGGATTTTCCGCGAGGGACTGGTCTAGGGATCAGACTGTTTTGACAACATGTTTGGGCATGATTTTCGCCAATGCTGTGACAACCTCAAAAACCGCTTGGTTGTTGATTTGTTGGACATGTTGACGATAGCGGGGCAGATCGCCGAGCACAGCGGACACCGCTTCAGGCAGTTCACTGAACGATGAAATGATCTTGCCAAGCTTGTTCTCCTCCACCCAAGTCGTGTTGTAGCGCTCCTGGGGCATGGTCGCGGAATTTCGGAACGTGATGACAGGCAATCCCATGTGGACCGCCTCACTTAAACTGCCCGGTCCGGGTTTGCCCACAAAGTAATCACTCAGTTGCATGAATTGATCGATCTCTTTGGTAAAGCCCAAGACGAGGTGTTGGGCGCAGTTCGATTGCGCCGCTATTTTTTGAGCCAAAGCGCTGTTGTGCCCCGCTACAAAAATCAATTGTTGATCTGGCAAGGCCTTGGCAATTTTGAGCATGTCATTGGAGCCGTGACCGCCAAACAGAACCAAGCCGGTGGGGCGATGGGGATCCAAGCCCAGTTGAGCGAAACGATTGGTTTTGTCGACGCATGGCTTGGTGTAGAAACTGGGACGCAGAATCATTCCGGATGTCTGAATGATGGATTCGGCGTCGTAACCCAAGCTTGCGGCCTGTGATGCCGCGAACTCTGTGCCACAGATGATGAACTGACCTTGGTTGGGCTCGATCCAGAAGTTGGGGGGGTAATCGGCCATGTCGGTCAACACCGTGACGTAGGGGACGCCGGGCAATTCGTCGCGCAGTGCCTCGTACATGACCTTGTTGAAATTGGGCACCAACGAGACCACCAAGTGGGGCCGCGTACTGCGCCAAAACGAACACATCTTTTTTTTGAGCTTTGGCAAAGACAGGCGAATCATCGCTTGAAACAGCTTGAGCTCTGTTGCCAAACCTCGCGTCCAACCCCTCTTGAGTCTCAAGTTGTACAAATCTTCAGGGGCAAAACCTGTCAGTTTTTGGTAGTAGCGATCCGAGTCAAGAACGTCAAAGAGATTGATCAAAGCCACGTTCCATTGAGGGTGGATCTGGGAGATTACTTCTTGCAGCGCCAAAGCAGCCGATTTGTGGCCACCCCCAGCATTGAAATAGATCAGTTGGACGGTATAGGTCATCGGTGAATTTTGACTTTTTTGCATGTCATCGTCATGACCATGTCAGCCTGCGGTCAACGGTCACCCGATTGAATTGGAAGGGTCATGAAAATTTCACAAAAATTAGTGTTAACCATGTATTCATTGCAATCAAAATACGTGTTTTTTGGACAAATCATGCGTGCAATCAACAAAGCCAACATCATCATTGAACGGGACGCATCAAATACAACAGCGCAGATCTTCGCGGCCTTGATCATTTCGTTGCAAAATGAGAGCGATTTCTCACTCAAAGATCTGTACTCTCTTGAAAGTAAAGATTTCGATCTGGCCATGGACATCTTGGATGAATGGCGCCTAGACCGTTACTACTTGGGCAAGACAAAGACCTTTGGTGCATTGACACCCACCACGCAACAGTCCCATCCCAATCACTGACTGTTTCAAATTTTGAGGACTTCGATCATGCGGATTGTTTCATTTGTAGGTCAAAAAGGCGGCATCGGAAAAAGCACCTTGGCACGCGTATTGGCCGTTGCCGCAGCGAAACAACAGTACAAGGTCATGATTGGAGATTTTGATCTTCAGCAACTGACGTGCGTGGAATGGAGCGCCATGCGCATGCGTCATGGCATTGAACCTGAGATCGATGCACGCGCATTCAAAAGCCTGAAAAAACTTCGCAGCACCATCGTTGGCTACGATTTGGTCGTGGTGGACACAAGAGGTTTGGCCGATTCATTGACCGAAGAAGTGAGCCAAGAAAGCGACGTCGTTTTCTTACCCACAGGCACGTCCATGGATGACCTGCGCCCCACATTGGCATTGGCCAGGAAACTGTCGATGAACCGATCTGTAGGCAAAAAAATCGTCGTTGTTTTGTCCAAAACAGGCCGCTCCGACCGGTTGATTGAACAAGCCGAATCCACCATTTTCGATGCAGGCTTTGACATGCTCAACGCTGTTTGGCCTGAACGAGATGGTTTTCAGTCTGACTTGGACTTGGGTCGCGCGGGCAGTGAGTCCAGCAACCCACACCTCAAGTTGGCTTCTCAAAAGGTAGAACAAGCCATGCTGACATTGGCCATGCATTGATCTCGTTCAATGACGGACGTCTTTGTACAGGCGTCAAAACGTATCGGCGGCATAAACACATCGACATGCGCTGCCTTGGTATGGAGATGTTCAACCTGGATGAGCCACGGCCACCCCTGCTGAACATCTGACCATGGAGGTTTACAGCCCGATCACACCGCCGTCTTTGCGCGTGATCACGATGGTGGCCGAGCGTGGACGGCCTTGGACACCGTAACCCTGGTTACCGGGCCAAACGCTTTGTGGTGCTTCACCCGAAGCCAAGGGCTTGGACAACTCACCAGGGTGCTGGATGTTGACAAACAAAGTGCGGCCGTCGGCGGTTTCCGTGATGCCGGTGACTTCCGCGCCCTTGGGTGCAACCAAGAAGCGGCGCAGTTTGGCATCACCCAAAGCGGCGCCCACAAACGTCTCTTGGGTGCCAGTTTGCTCCACACCACCCACCACCATTTTGTTTTTCACGGTGACTTTGCCGCCGTCGCCCACTTGGCCCGGAATGGCGGCCAACATCATGCAGTTGCTTTCGTCGGTCATGGCGCCGTCGTCGGTCTGAATCCAGCAAATGCCGGTGGCCTTGCTGAACCACAGGCCATCAGGCGACGAAAAAGCGTTTTTGGCAGTGAGGCCAGACAGGTTGGCGTCGCCTGCATCCTCTTCTGCACCGAACAAGAAAATGTCCCAAGCAAAAGCTTTGGCTGTCGATTGGTTGCCCGCCTCTTTGAAACGGATGATGTGGCCGTTGGGGTTACCCGTGCCTTTTCTACCGTCCAAGTCCATGTAAGCGCGGGGGTTGGCCGCGTCCACCTTGGTGGGCGTGCGGTTGGCGGCGTTGTTGTTGGTCAGGGCAAAGTAGATTTCACCGTTGCGGTAGTTGACTGCACCCCACTCCGGACGGTCCATCTTGGTGGCGCCCACTGCGTCAGCCGCCAAGCGGGGGTTGACCAACACATCGGCTTGGTTGGCAAATTTGTAAGACGCAAAGTTGGCAACCCGCGGATCGGCGATGGTCAACTCCAGCCATTCGCCTTGGCCTGTGGCGTCAAAACGGGCCGCATACAGCTTGCCTTCGCTCAGGTATTTGTCGCCGGCCAACATGCCGCCGCCCACATCGCGGGGGTCCCACACCGCGGTGCTCACAAACTTGTAGATGTATTCGTTGCGTGAATCGCAGCCCATGTAAAACGCCAAGGGCTCGCCCGCTTTGGGGATGCCGCAAACAGCAGCTTCGTGTGCAAAACGGCCCATGGCCACGCGCTTGGCGGGTGTGGACGATGGCGACAGGGGATCGATTTCGAAGTTGTAGCCAAAGGTGTTGGCTTCGTTGCGGAAGTCACGCTCAGCATTGGCACCTGTGGCCGCCAAATTCCAGCGGGCAAAACGGTCGTCGGTGGCCGAAACGGTGTGCCAACCCTGGCTGATGGCTTTTTGCACACCGGCAGCGGGCGCTGCCGCAGCGACACCATAGCGACGGCGTGCCGCCACTTCTTTGGGGGACAGGCCAGTGCCCGTGCCCGTGGCCTGGAAGTAAAACGCCCAGTTTTCTTCACAACCCAAGTAGGTGCCCCAAGGGGTTTTGCCGTGGCCGCAATTGTTCAACGTGCCGCGCGACATGGCGCCGGCCGTGTCCCAACGGGTCACCATGAAGCTGCGGATGTTGTCGATTTCAGCGCGTGGGCCGCTGATGCGGGCCGGTGTTTGAGCTGTGTAGCGGCGGTTCAAAGGCGAGTCTTGCTTGATGCGCCAGCCTTGTGGGGTTTTGACAATTTCCACCACAGAAATGCCGTGGTGGTTGATTTCCTTGAGCACTTCCAATTCGGGGCGTGAACCCAGGTCCCAAGAGCCAAATTGGTCAAACCTCTTGCCGCTCACGCCATTGGACGTTTGGCCATTGGGGTGCATGAAGTGCGCATCGGCCGAGCTTTCGTGGTTCACGCACAGCACAGCGCGGCCAGTTTCTTTTTCGGTGTAGCGGCCATTGGCATCGATGTAATAGATGTCCATGCCATCGTGGTGGTCACCAATGCGGCGCGACCAGTCGTCGGTCTCAACGCCTTTGTTGGAGTAAGCGGGCAGCGTTGAATCCAGGGCGTCGCCGGTGGCGTGCAACACGCTGTATTGGTAGCCGGGGGGCAAAATCACATTGTCCAGAAGGCTCTTGTCCAAAGAGGGGAAACCCAGCGCCGAAGGTGCTGCGGACATGCCCGACACCATGCTGGCGCAACCGGGCAACATGGCCAAACCGGCCAAGCCCAAACCACCGCGCAACAAACCACGACGCGCAGGGTTTTGCAGCGATTGGGCCAATACCTCTTGGAAGTGGGGGTTGTTGGAGGTGTTGAAGACGGGGTCGTGATCGTGGTGAGACATGGAAGCTCCATTAAAAGAATTCATTGAAAGGGGTTTGCGTGACAATTTGATGTCAAAAACCCATGGCTTCAAGGGCATCACGCTTACAAAGGGGCTGAGTGCTGACCGAAGCGTCTGCACTTCTGCGACAAGATGGATTGCAAACTTGTCATTGATCAGTCACATGCAAGTGGCACATTCATCAAGTTGATATTTCCAGAATTATTGAAAGAATATCCATGAAAGTCGGAATCAATGGTATGGGCCGCATCGGCCGTTTGGCTCTGCGTGCGGCCATGGGCGCTGCCGAGCGCCAATCGGATGACCCCCGCGCAGGCAACCGCCTGGAGGTGGTGCACCTGAACGAGCTCAAAGGCGGCGCAGCGGCCACCGCGCATTTGCTGGCGTTTGACAGCGTGCAAGGCAAATGGCGCGAGCGCATCGAAGCAGAGGGCGACAGCCAGATCCGCATCGGTGAGCGCACCCTGGGCTTTTCGTCGCATGCTAACCCGGCCGACATTCCTTGGGGTGACCTGGGTGTGGACCTGGTGCTCGAATGCACCGGCAAGTTTTTGACGCCCGAGACGATTCAAGGCCACTTGGACCGGGGTGCCAAGCGCGTGATCGTGGCGGCGCCCATCAAGGTGGGTGATGTGCTGAACATTGTGGTGGGCATCAACCACACGCTGTACAACCCGGCCAAAGACCGCATCGTCACGGCGGCATCGTGCACCACCAACTGCCTGGCCCCGGTGGTCAAGGTCGTGCACGAAGCGATTGGCATCAAGCACGGCCAGATCACCACCATCCACGACCCGACCAACACCAATTTGGTGGTGGACGCACCACACAAAGACCTGCGCCGCGCCCGCAGCGCCATGGTGAGTCTGGCCCCTACCACCACCGGCAGCGCCACGGCGATTGCCCTGATTTACCCCGATCTCAAGGGCAAGCTCAATGGCCATGCGGTGCGTGCTCCGGTGCTCAACGCTTCGCTCACCGACTGCGTGTTCGAGATGAAGCGCGAAACCAACGCCGAAGAAGTCAACGCCTTGTTTGCCGCTGCAGCCCAAGGCCCCTTGGCGGGCATTTTGGGTTACGAGGAGCGCCCCTTGGTCAGCGTGGATTACGCCCGCGACACCCGCAGCGCCATCGTGGACGCGCTGTCCACCTTGGTGACAGACGGCACGTTGCTGAAAATTTACGCTTGGTACGACAACGAGATGGGCTACGCCTGCCGCATGGTGGATCTGGCTTGCCACATGAACGACGTCGGCATCTGAAATGAACGCCGCTGAAAGAAATTACGCCATCGTCACCGCAGCGTATTGGGGCTTTACCCTGACCGACGGCGCTTTGCGCATGTTGGTGCTGTTGCACTTTTACAAGCTGGGTTACTCGCCGTTCACGTTGGCCTTTTTGTTTTTGCTGTACGAAGGCGCGGGCGTGTTGGCCAACCTGATCGGCGGCTGGCTGGCCACGCGCTTTGGCATTGCACGCATGCTCACCGTGGGCTTGGTCACGCAGATCATCGGCTTTGGTTTGCTCTCGGCCCTGCAGCCCGAGTGGACTGCCGCCATGTCGGTGGCCTGGGTGGTGCTGGCACAAGGGGTGTGTGGTGTGGCCAAAGACCTGACCAAAACCGCCAGCAAATCGGCCATCAAAATCACACAAGCACAAGCCAAAGACCAAGGCAATGGCCAGCTGTTCAAGTGGGTGGCCTGGTTCACCGGGAGCAAAAATGCCATGAAGGGTTTTGGCTTTTTCTTGGGTGGTTTGTTGCTCGAGACCTTGGGTTTTCAGGGCTCGCTGTGGGCCATGTCGGGCCTTTTGGCTTTGGTGCTGATCGGCGTGGTGAGCAGCTTGCCGCCCATGATGGGCAAGAGCAAGCCTTCAAGTTCGGCCAAAGAGTTGTTCGCCAAAAATCCAGGCATCAACGCACTGGCCGCCGCCCGCGTGGCCTTGTTTGGGGCGCGTGACGTGTGGTTTGTGGTGGGCGTGCCAGTGTTTTTGTACTCGGTGGGCTGGACCTTCACCATGGTGGGCGGCTTTTTGGCGGCCTGGACCATTGGCTACGGGCTGGTGCAGGCCTTGGCACCACAGATCGTGCGCCGCAGCGCCGATGGCCTGAGCCGCGAAGTGCCTGCGGCCCG
>CAITSG010000259.1 GCA_903894995.1 uncultured Burkholderiales bacterium | reverse complement strand
TGGTGGTCAACGCCACGCCCATGGGCATGAACGAGGGCGACCCGCTGCCCATGGATGTGTCGCGCTTGTCGCCACACACCTTTGTGGGCGAAGTGGTGATGAAAACCGAAACCACCGCTTTTTTGGTCGCCGCCCAGGCACGCGGCTGCCCCACCCAGGTGGGCACCGACATGTTGTATGAACAGATTCCGGCCTATCTGGAATTTTTTGGCTTGCCGACCACCACCGCAGATGTGCTGCGAAATGGTGCCAAGCTGAGTTACTGATTTTTTTTGCACCGCCTTTGGTGATGCGCTGAACACCGGAGTGTCCGGATCACCTTGAACTATTGATCCGGCCCGATGAAGTTTGCATGAACGCTTTCTTTGTGGGAGCGGCGCCCTCGCCGCGATAGAGCCTCGTAGACCACTACCCATCGCCCCGAGGGCGGGGCTCCCACAAAGCCCCCATCGTTGATCACTGTCCCCAAGGCAAGCCTTCCACTTCAAACTTCACAGGGCCGGATCAAAAAGTTGGCTGCGAAGCCGTGCCCAACATGCCCAAACGTTCGGACATTGCGGGCATTGAATTCATCGAGTACGCCGCCAGCCGCCCACAGGCGCATGACCAAGTGCTGGAAACCGTGGCCGAGCGCGTACGAAGGAGCGCACTTTGGCTGCACCAAGACGTGTTGCACAAGTCAGCACCTTTGCCCGCATGGGTTCACACCGGAGGCTGAATCAATCGGCGACAGGCGCGGCGTTGGCCTGCGCCTTGTGTTGGGTGTGCCGGTGCAAAAGTGCCACCAATTGGTCGAGCATGAAGGGCTTGCCAATGTGGTCTTTCATGCCCGCATCCAGACAGGCCTGCCGATCCGAGGCCATGGCATTGGCGGTCATGGCAATAATGGGCGGCTGCTTGTGGCCCATGTGCATGCCAATGGCTTTGGCCGCCTCGTAGCCATCCATCACCGGCATTTGCACATCCATGAGCACGGCGTCAAAGCCAGGCTCGGCGGTGATGGCGGCCCGCATGCCCAACTCACCGTTGTCGGCCAAAGTGACCTCGGCGCCTTCTTGCGATAGCAGTTTTTGGGCCACCATCTGGTTGATGGCGTTGTCTTCCACCACCAGCAAGCGCATGCCCTTGAGGCGCTGCGTTTTGGCGGTCGCTGTCAGCGCTGCGACTGGACGCTCCGGGGCACTGGGTGCGGCGGTCAGAGTGATGGTGAATGCGAATTCGCTGCCCTGGCCGGGCGTGCTGCTCACCTGCAGCTCACCGCCCATCATGTTCACCAATTGCTTGCAGATGGACAGCCCCAAACCTGTGCCCCCAAATCGCCGCGTGGTGCTGGCCTCGGCTTGCGAGAAGCCTTCAAAAATACGCGATTGGTGTTCCGGTGCAATGCCAATGCCGGTGTCGGTCACAGAAAACCGCAGGGTGACATCGTTTTGCTGGCGCAGGATTTGGGCCAAGCGAATCAGCACCTCACCTTGCTCGGTGAATTTAATGGCGTTGCTGCCCAGATTGATCAAAATTTGCCTGAGCCGCATGTCGTCGCCCAGCAAAGTCTCTGGCAAATTCGGGTCGATTTCGGCCTTGACTTGAACCGGCTTGTGGCCCAAGTTGTGGGTGAGGATGACGCTCAGCTCGCGCACCCAATCACGCACTCGAAAGGCTTGCAAGTCCAGCTGCATTTGCCCGGCTTCCACCTTGGAGAAATCCAAAATATCGTTCAGCAGGCCCAGCAGTGCGCGCGCCGAGTTTTCTGTTTGCGTCACGTAGGCTTTTTGAGTGCCATCCATCTCCGTGCGTTGCAGCAGTTGCAGCAGACCCAAAATCGCATTCATGGGCGTGCGAATTTCGTGGCTCATATTGGCCAAAAACTGACTTTTGGCCCCTGTGGCCTGTTCGGCCGTTTCTTTGGCGATTTGCAACGAGCTTTCGGCCTGCTTGCGGTCGGTGATGTCGGTGCTGATGGAGATGTATTGCTGCACCCGTCCATCCACATCCAGAAAGGGCACGATCGTGGCATTGACCCAAAACACCTCGCCATTTTTCTTGCGGCAGCACATCTCGTTGTGCCAGACCCTGCTTTGTGCAATCGTGCCCCACAGGGTCTCGAAAAACTCTTCCGGGTGCACGCCCGCATTGATGAGGCGATGCGATTGCCCCAGCAACTCTTGCTGTGTGTAGCCGCTGATCTGGCAAAACCGGTCGTTGGCATAGGTGATGTGCCCCTGCAGGTCGGACACGCTGACGATGGCATGCTGGTCGAGTGCGTATTTTTGGTTGTTCAGGTCTTTGATCCAGTTCTCGCGCTCGGAGGCCCATTGCCTTGATCGGGCCAAATACACC
>CAITSG010000258.1 GCA_903894995.1 uncultured Burkholderiales bacterium | reverse complement strand
GCTGCCCGTATCCGTGTCACCTTCACGGTGGATGCCGATGGCCTGCTGAGCGTGGGGGCCAAAGAACAAATCAGTGGCGTTGAAGCCCGAATTGACGTCAAGCCTTCGTATGGCCTGAGCGACGATCAGATTGCCACCATGTTGCAAGAAAGCTTCACCACCGCACAGGCCGACATGAAAGCCCGTGCGTTGGTGGAAGCCCGTGTGGACGCCGACCGCATGCTGCTGGCCACGCGCAGCGCCTTGGCAGCCGACGGCGCATTGCTCAGCCCTGCAGAGCGTGCCGACATTGATGTTCAGATGGCCACTTTGCAAGCGGCCATCCATAACGAACAAGACGCCAAGGCGCTGGAAGACTGCACTCAGGCGCTGGCCAAAGGCACTGAAGCCTTTGCCGCTGAGCGCATGAATCACAGCATCCAAAAAGCCCTGGCTGGCCAAAATATCCAGTCCATGTAATTCACCACTCCGACATGCCTGTCATCAAAATCCTGCCCCACTCCGAGTTCTGCCCCCACGGTTCTGAAATCACAGCGCATGCGGGCACCAGCATCTGCGAAGCGCTGCTCGACAACAAAATCAACATCGAACACGCTTGCGACATGAGTGCAGCCTGCACAACCTGCCATGTGGTCGTCCGTGAAGGCTTCAAGAGCCTCAACGAGATGGAAGAAACCGAGGAAGACCTGCTCGACCGCGCTTGGGGCCTCGAGCCCAACTCGCGTCTGAGCTGCCAGGCTTTTGTAGCCAAGCAGGATCTGACGATCGAGATCCCCCGTTACACCATCAACCACGCCAAAGAGCTGCACTGAACGAAAGCGAACCCGCATGCGTCAAATCGTTCTGGACACCGAAACCACAGGCCTTTCGGCCGAAGGTGGCGACCGCATCATCGAGCTGGGCTGCGTCGAACTGTATGCCCGCAAGCTCACGGGTAAGAACCTGCATTTTTACTTCAACCCCGAGCGTGACAGCCATGAAGACGCGCTCAAGGTTCACGGCATCAGCAATGAATTCTTGCGTGACAAGCCCAAATTTTCCGAATTGGTCGATGACATCCTGATTTACCTGGCGGATGCCGAGCTCATCATCCACAACGCAGCGTTTGATATCGGCTTTCTCAACAAAGAACTCGAACGTGTCGGTAAAAAGCCTTTAAAAGCTTATGTCAGTGGTGTGCTCGACACCCTGGCCATGGCCAAGGAAATGTTCCCCGGCAAACGCAACAGCCTCGATTCGCTGTGTGACCGCCTCGAAGTTGACAACTCTGGGCGAACCCTCCATGGCGCTTTGCTCGATGCCGAGTTATTGGCCGACGTTTACATCAACATGACTCGGGGTCAAGAGGCATTGTTGATCGACGCTGGCGACATGCCCGCTGATACGCAGGCTGTGGTGGTGCAGGTCGACTTGAGTGCCTATGTCTTGCCCGTGTTGCCTGCCAATGTTCAGGAGTTGACCGCGCACCATGATCTGCTGGCCCAGCTTGACAAATCGAGCGGAGGAAAAACCGTATGGCGTCAACTTGCAGTGGTTTGAGAAATTTGCTGAAATTTTGAACCTGGTTTTTCGCAATCGAATTTTTAGGTTATAATTTAAGACTTCGCGGAAAACGCAGGGCGATTAGCTCAGGGGTAGAGCACTGCATTCACACTGCAGGGGTCGCAAGTTCGAAACTTGCATCGCCCACCACTTTTGGAATTTCCTCTTCCAAATCAACGCCATTTAGGGTTTTCTTCACACTTGTCTTAGGTTTTCTAAGGCAGTGTTCTAGGAAACCCCATGCGCAAATTCAAACATCCTATCGATCTCAAAGCTGCAGCGGAAGCAGCTTCATCTTTTGTTCCTGTTGACGTCACGTTGGCAGAACTCGTCCAAGCGCATTCGCTTGCAAAACCGCGTCTTGAACTGGAGCTGCGGTTCAGAAAATGGTGCGATCCAGTCCATGGTTTTGGTCATGAATCGGCATGGTCCATTTCCAGTGAACGGCTGCAAAAGGCAGCAGATGCGTTGGTCGAATCAGGCTATGCAACTTCCACGGCTAACCGCGACATCGGTGCACTGGGACAAGTCTATAGATGGGCTGTTGTGAGTCGTCGGATGGCTCCACGAGGATTCATTTCCCCCACACTTGCCGTCAAGCGCTTCGAGGAAAAAATCCGTTACGTTGCATCTTCAGAGCAGGATATTCTGTCCTTGCGCCTGGCCGTAAAAATGTTCAGGGACCGCTTGTTCACGTTGTTCGTTTGGATGCTGCTGGACTCGGGCGCACGCAAGAGTGAGCTGCCTCAAAGGTCATGGCAAGAACTCGATATCGTTGGCGGCAAACTTATCGTGCCCAGGACCAAAAACGGTGATTCGCGAACACTGTTTTTTACGCCAGAAACGATGGCACTGGCCAAACGTTTGAAACCTGCATTGACTGCGGGTTCTGGGGATCGATTGATCTTTGCGGGGAAGAACGGCATCACACCGATTTGCTTTCGAAAAAAGTGGAGCAGCATGACTGGCATGTTGCGACGTCCAGATTTGCGCGTGCATGACATCCGACATTGGGTCGCTGCATCGCTGTTGAGAAATGGCGTGGGTGTTGGCGTTGCCTCGCAAATTCTTGGTCATCGTGATCAGACCATGTTGCTTCGGAGATATGGCCACCTGGACCATATGTCACTCTTGGAGGCGCAACAAGCGCGTTGGCAATCGGTCAGTGCGTCAACCACGCAGCTCAATCCAACATGGTCTTTGGCTTGTGTCTGAAGATTTGCTAGATGGGATAGGGCATTTTGAGTTTTTTGCTCAAGTCCCATCTTCTCAAAGTGTGGGACCTCCTCAATATTCGGGGAGATTCAATCGGCACCCCTCATCGACGATATCCAATATTTACATTTTCAATTTAGACTGAGATGTAAGGTTTCTTTTGCTTTCCCTGCTCCATCCGATTGAGTTAAACGATGACGAGAAATGATCAATCTATTTTGCTTAAATTGCAATTTAGTCATTTCTTTTTTTAAGTCCATAACCAAAAGATCCTTCTCACCAAATCGATTTGAGTATTTGTTAATCAGTCGCAATAAGTTGTCCATTTGTTGAGTCATTTTGAGCCTGGTTGTAAGTGGTAGTGTCGATTTAGCTGCTCCATTAGATCCTCACAAGGATGAGCTGTTATTGAGCAATATCAAAGTTGATTGTTCTTGCCGAACACGATCTCACTGGCTTATGGGGTCGAGTCGACCGTGCTGTAAAAAGACCGTTCATTGGCCACTCACTGGTTAAATTGAAATCGGTACTCCTGATCAAATCGTCATCTGTGTCAACAGCCTACTGCTTGCTATCTTCAATATGGCTTGGTCCCTCCGTGATCGTGTAGCGGTTGGGGAACGGTCCGCGCCTGTCGCCACCAGCCGCGCTTTAGTCAGCTGGGACCGTCCTGCCATATGCCCACGCCCTTAATGACTCGACCTTCTCATGCATGACAACTGACAAGGGCTTCGTCACAGACAGCTCCTTGAGCATGTGATCTGTGCCGGGATTTTCATGCGCGCCCAATGCGCGGTACATACCGTCAATGACCACCTGTTCAATTTCTGAGCCAGAGAAACCTTCACTGGCTCGTGCGAGCTTGTTGAGGTCAAAAAACCGCGGGTCCAAATTGCGCTTGCCCAAATGAATGGCGAAAATATCTCGTCTAACCGGCTGACTTGGCAGGTCCACAAAGAAAATCTCGTCGAACCTGCCTTTTCGGAGCAATTCGGGTGGCAATTGGGTGACGTCGTTGGCCGTGGCCACCAGGAAAACCTTTGCGTGTCGCTCATTCATCCAAGTCAACAGGCTGCCCAAAATCCGGCGTGACACACCGCCGTCGGCCTCGCCCGAGCCATTTGTCACGCTTTTTTCAATCTCATCAATCCACAAGACACAGGGCGCCATAGCCTCCGCTTGGCGCAATGCCTCCTTCAGGTTGTGCTCGGATTCGCCCAGCCACTTGCTGTACAAATTGCCAAAATCTAGGCGCATCAATGGCACATGCCAACTCCCCGCAACGGCCTTAGCTGCCAAACTTTTTCCAGCACCTTGCACGCCCAAAAGGAGCAAGCCCTTGGGTGGATCAATCGCCTGATCAGTAAGCTCGCCCGTGAAAGTGGCGCGCCTTAATTCCAGCCATTTCTTAAGGTGGTTCAGTCCACCGACGAGATCAAGACCTTGTGTCTCAATGCCAAACTCAATCAGTCCGTCTTTGCCGGAGTTTTCTCTTTTGAAATTAAGAATCCGCTTAAGGTCTATCAGCGTCAAGCTTCCATCGTCACGGATACTTTCCGCCATCAGTCGACGCACATCTTCCTCGTTTAAGCCGGCAAGGTGCCTGACCAGTTTGTCCTCCATTTCCCCAGGCTTCATGAACTTGCGCCCACGGTCTTCCCACAGCCATCGATAGACTTCTTCGTAGTAAATCTCACGAATGAGCTCGCTGTCGGGGAACGGTGGCGTGAAGTACTTGCCCACTCGCCTCAAGTGATCGGGCAATTGAAGATGGTCACCGACCAATATCACGGTTCGCGATGTGCCTTGCGTGTCTTGCGCCAAATCGATCAGGAGGCGCAAGACCGCAGGATCTTTGAGGTGGGGTTGCGGATCAAGGACGACGACCAAGCCCGAGTGAATGTCACTTTTGACGTAAGCGAGAGCCTCTTGAATGCCCTTGGTCTGCGGTGGATGGTCCAATGGGGTTGAGCATGTCAGCGCGCCAGCCGCATTCCACGTGAACAAAGGTGTTTGTCGTTCGTGAGCCAAGACCCTAACATGCTGAAGAATCCTGGAATCCTCCAAGGTCTCAATGAACACCAATGCTGTGCCCTGGGCTATCAAGGTATCGAGATCCGAAAGGCTGTTGATCATGTTGCGAGTGGGGGTTATTTTTGATGTCTCTTTGCAGACCTCGACGCAAGAAAAAACCCAGTCACATCATGCAAGTTTCAACTACCTTCATGCTATTTCACTTTGATCGATTATCGGCTCTCGGGGGCAAGCAAAGGTTGATCTTCATCAATAAAGCCCTTTGGGCATTGGATGGCCGCATGGCTGTTGAGGGGGGGTGGTGTTGGCGTTGCTTCGCAGGTATGGTTACCTGGACCACATGTCACTGCAAGAAACGCAGCAAGTTAAGTGGCGATCAGTTAGTGCATCAACTGCGCAGCTCAAACCGACATAGTCTTTGTCTACAGGTTTGGGGGAATGCCAATCTGATGGTGCCAGCCTTGTATCAGGTCATATTCTCAACCCGAGTCGGATCTGCTTTTCGATTTCGATCAGTGCGAAAAAGGCAGCGCCAATGGCCACGATCAATAGTCCGTCCATCAGTGACACAGGTATTGTTCCCAGCACTGCTTGCAAAGGCGGAATATAGGTAACAGCGAATTGTGCGGTCGTGATTGTAATGACCACGGTCCAGACGAATTTGGTCCCACGTGCCGCGGCCCAAGTCAGCGAGGTGCTGTGGATGTTGCGGATGAAGAAAAGGTGGAAGATCTCCAGCACGACCAGTGTGTTCATCGCCATGGTCTGCGCCAGCGCCAGCGGATACCCCTTATCGATGGCGTAGGTGAAGACGCCGAATACCGCTGCCATGAACAGTGTCGCGACCAATACGACATGCCAGACCAAGCCGCCCGACAAAATCGGTGCGTTGCGTGCACGTGGCGGGCGAGCCATGGTGCCTGTTTCCGTCGGCTCAAAGGCCAGCGCCAGGCCCAGCGTGATGCCGGTGATCAGGTTGACCCACAGGATCTGCACCGCCGTTACCGGCATGGCCAGACCCAGAAGCAGGGCCAGAACAATGACCATTGACTCGCCAGCATTCGTGGGCAGCGTCCAGCTGATCACCTTCTTGAGGTTGTCGTAGACGGTGCGTCCTTCGCGTACGGCGGCTGCGATGCTGGCGAAATTATCATCAGCCAGGACCAGATCGGCGGCCTCTTTCGCGGCTTCGGAGCCCTTCAGTCCCATAGCGATACCCGCATCGGCGCGCTTCAAGGCCGGGGCATCATTGACTCCATCGCCAGTCATCGCTACTGACAGGCCGTGCGCCTGCAGCGCGGTCACAAGACGAAGTTTGTGCTCCGGGCTGGTGCGGGCAAAGATATCGACATCCGCCACCTCCAGTGCCAGTTGTGCGTCGTCCAGCTTGTCGAGATCGGCCCCGGTCAGCACCCGGTTCGTGTTAGCCAGCCCGATCTGTGCACCAATGGCGGCGGCGGTTCCAGCATGGTCTCCGGTGATCATCTTGACGCGGATCCCCGCAGCCCGACATTCAGCAACGGCGGTAATCGCTTCAGGGCGAGGCGGGTCAATCAGGCCGACAAGGCCAAGAAAGGTCAGCCCGCCTTCCAACGCCTTCGGGTCGATCTGGTCGCCCTGTTCGGATCGCTCCGCTAAGGCCAGAACTCGCAAGCCTCGCTTGGCGAGCTTATCAGCAAGGTTGTGCCAGTGGGCCTGATCAAGTCCTGCGCACATGCGCAGCACGCGTTCGGGCGCACCCTTCACATGGATCAGACGTCCGGACTCACCTTCGCTCAGCACGGCCATGAACCGGTGGCGGCTGTCGAAGGGAATGGCATCCAGCCGCTGTGCGGCCTGATCCCCGCTCGCCTTACCCGCAAAGGCGAGAAGCGCCCCCTCCATCGGATCGCCTTCGACCACCCAGGCTCCGTCCTTGCGATGCAGGCGCGCATCGTTGCAAAGGGCCGCAGCGAGCGCCAACCGCCCCAGATCACCCGCAGGCTTAATCGCACCTTCGGGCGCATAGCCGTCGCCCGCGATGGCAAAGGTGCCTGAGACTGTCTGCGCAACGGTCACCACCATCTCATTGCGGGTGAGGGTTCCTGTCTTGTCGGTGCAGATCACCGAGACTGAACCAATCGCCTCGATCGCAGGCAGGCGGCGAACGATGGCATTGCGCCGCGCCATGGCCTGCACACCGATGGCCAGCGTGATCGTCATCACCGCAGGCAGACCTTCGGGTATTAAATTGTTTTCGATGTTTCTAAATTTCTAGCGTACTGCGTCAAAAAAGGTCAGTCTCATGTTCTGCTTTCCTCGGTATTAGGGGGTTAAAACATAATTCCCTGGGGCGTCTTGCATCACAGTTTGGTGAGCTCCTCCCATCTTGGGTGGTTTTAGGCGTTTGTCGGTGTGAGTCATTAGCCAGTTGTGCCAGACAAGCCACCAAGATTCATTCACTACTGGCGACGCTTGCATCCATGCGTCTGGGGCGATGTAGTGAGACGCTGGCCCGTGTGTGCGAATTTGGAAACTGTGCCGTCCGCCCGCCAGCGGTGGGTTCACAATACCCACGTTGTGTCCGCCACTGGTCAGGCAAAACGTAATTTCTGTGCGCATCAGTTGATGCACTTTAAAGACTGACTGCCAAGGTGAAACGGTGTCCCGTAGCGTGCCCAGTGCAAAAACGGGTACT
>CAITSG010000257.1 GCA_903894995.1 uncultured Burkholderiales bacterium | reverse complement strand
CGAAAACGAAGTGCCCTCCACCAAAGCGCCTGACCCGTACATGCACGTCTTTCTGGATGCAGGCCACGGCAATGTGCTGGCCTTTTTTGAGCTGCCCAGCCAGCCGCCCATGGACCGTGACCACAACACCCCCGCCTGGGTGCAGCACCTGGCGCTAAAAGTAGATTCGATGGCCACGCTGCTGGCGGCCAAAGACAAGCTGGTGGCCGGTGGCGTGGAAGTGCTGGGCCCGATTGATCACACCATCTTCAAGAGCATCTATTTCTTTGACCCGAGCGGCCACCGCCTGGAGCTGGCCGCAGACTGCGGCACGCCCGAGATGATGAAAAAGCTCGACGAGGTGAAGTGGGACATGCTCGAAGAGTGGAGCCAAACCAAGCGCGCACCCCAACACGCCGCATGGATGCACGACGGCAGCATGGCCTCTTGAAAGCAAGCTCATGACGACACTCAACGAAACCCACAACCCCGCCCTGCAAAGCTGGGTCGCCTCGGCCAACACGTCTGGCACCGACTTCCCCATCCAGAACCTGCCCTTCGCGGTGTTCCGCCGCAAAGGCTCTGGCGAAGCCTTCCGGGGCGGCGTGGCCATTGGCGACCAGATCGTGGATCTGGCTGCACTGGCCAAGGCCGGGCTGTTTTCAGACGAGGCTGCTGCGGCCGCACAAGCGGGTGCACAAGACAAGCTCAACGCGCTGATGGCGCAGGGCACATCGGCCTGGAGCGCGCTGCGCCTGGCTCTGTCGCGTGCACTGCGTGAAGGCTCGGCTGACCAAGCTGCCCTGCAAGCCTGCCTCGTGCCACAAGCCGAGGCCCAATACGACGTGCCCGCCCGCATCGGCGACTACACCGACTTCTACACTTCCCTCCACCACGCGACCAACATCGGCAAGCAGTTCCGCCCTGACAACCCGCTGCTGCCCAACTACAAATGGGTGCCGATTGGCTACCACGGCCGTGCGTCCAGCATTGGCGTTTCGGGCCAGCAGTTCCGCCGCCCGGTGGGCCAGACCATGTCGCCCGGCGCAACCGAGCCGTCATTCGGCCCCTGCAAACGGCTGGACATTGAGCTGGAGTTGGGCATCTTTGTGGGCAGCGGCAACGCTTTGGGTGACGTCGTGGACATCACCGAAGCCGAAGACCATGTGTTTGGCATCTGCTTGCTCAACGACTGGTCGGCTCGCGACATCCAGGCTTGGGAATACCAGCCGCTCGGCCCTTTTCTGGGCAAGAACTTTGCCACCACGGTGTCGCCTTGGATAGTGACCCTCGAAGCGCTGGCCCCTTACCGCGTGGCCTTTACCCGGGCAGAGGGTGACCCGCAGCCCATGACTTATCTGGACTCCGAAGCCAACCGCAGCGGCGGCGCTTTCGACATCCAGTTGCAGGTTGGCCTACAAACCCCGCAAATGCGCGCAGCCGGTCAGCCTGACGCCAGCATCTGCCGCACCAGCTACCGCCACGCTTACTGGACCGTGGCGCAAATGCTCACACACCACACAGTGAACGGCTGCAATCTGCAGCCGGGCGACCTGATGGGCAGCGGCACCTTGTCGGGCCCCACGCTCGACCAGGCAGGCGCTTTGATCGAACTGACCACGGGTGGCAAGAACCCGATGGCTTTGCCCAATGGCGAGCAACGCACCTGGCTGGAAGACGGCGACAGCGTGGTGCTGCGCGGCTGGTGCGAACGTGAAGGTGCGGCAAGGATTGGCTTTGGGGAGTGCGTGGGCACGGTGCTGCCTGCGCGGGTGCCCAAGGGCTGACCGACAGCAGCCCATCGCGACGAGGGCGTCGCTCCCACAAGGAACAGGGATCACCTCTTTGTGGGAGCCCCGCCCCGGGGCGATGGCTTGTGGTCTGCACAGGCCCATCGCGACGAGGGCGTCGCTCCTACAAGAAACAGGGATCACCTCTTTGTGGGAGCCCCGCCCCCGGGCGATG
>CAITSG010000256.1 GCA_903894995.1 uncultured Burkholderiales bacterium | reverse complement strand
GACGACCAAGCCCGAAAACGCCAATCCCATTTGCATGGCCGAACCGGCCGAGATCAGCAGGTAGCCAATGCCTTCGTTCGAGGCCGTCATCTCGGACACGGTGGTGCCCACAAAGGCCAGCGTGATCGCGACTTTGAGCGAACCATAAAAGTAAGGCATGGAGCGGGGCAGGCCGACTTTGACCAGCACGTCCCAGCGCTTGGCACCCAGCACGCGCAGCACGTCTTCGAGCTCAGGCTCCAGCGTGGCCAAACCCGTGGCGATGTTCACCATGATGGGGAAGAAGCTGATGAGGAAAGCCGTCAAGATGGCGGGGCCGATGCCGATGCCGAACCACACCACCAAGATGGGCACAAAGGCCGCTTTGGGCAGCGCGTTGAAGGCGGTCATGAGCGGGTACACGGCGGCATAGGCCAGGCGCGAGCTGCCAATGATGAAGCCCAGCAGCACGCCCACCACGATGGCGATGCCAAAGCCCACCATGGTCACCCAGTAGGTGCGCCAAGCGTGGCCCGCGATCACGTCGCGGTATTCCACCGTTTGCTGAGCGATGCGCCAAGGGCTGGGAAAGATGAATTCCGAGACGTTAAAGGCGCGGCAAAGGCCTTCCCAAAGCAGGATGCTCAGCACCAGCAAAATCCAGGGGGACCAGCTTTCGAGGGATTTGTTTTTCATGAGGGGCTCCCGCTTATTGGTTGATGGCCGCACCGGTCTTGCGCATGGCCCCGATGTGGCCGCGCAGCTCGTGCACGATGTTGGTGAATTCAGGGGTGTAAGTGATCTCCAGATCACGCGGGCGAGGCAGGTCGATTTCTTTTTTCACGACAAAGCGGCCGGGGCTCTTGCTCATCACGTACACCGTATCGGCCAAAAACACCGACTCGCGCAGGTCGTGCGTGACCAAGATCACGTTGAATTTTTGCTCGGTCCACAGGTCGCGCAAGATGCACCAAAGCTCTTCACGGGTGAAGGCGTCGAGCGCACCGAAGGGCTCGTCGAGCAGCAGCATTTTGGGCTCATGGATCAAAGCGCGGCAAATGCTGGCGCGTTGCTGCATGCCGCCTGACAATTGCCACGGGAATTTGTCTTCGTAGCCGCCCAAGCCCACAGTATTGAGCAGCTTGCGGGCGCGTTCTGCGTACTCTTCGCGTTTTTGCTTGAAGTTGGAGCGGTAGGGCTCCACGATTTCGAGGGGCAGCAGCACGTTGTCTAAAGTGGTGCGCCACGGCAAAAGTGACGAGGCCTGAAACGCCATGCCACTGATCTTGAGCGGACCGGTGACCGGTTGGCCATCGACCAGGATGCGGCCTTTGCTGGGCATCTTCAGGCCCGTGGTCAGCTTCATGAAGGTGGACTTGCCGCAGCCAGAAGGCCCGACGATGGCGATGAATTCGCCTTGTTTGACCTGCAGGTTGATGTCTTCGACAGCGAAGTGGTTTTGCGCCAGCAACTCGTCGTTGTAGGCCAGCCAGACATTCTGGAAATCAACGAATGATTCTTGGGTCATGGTGAGAGCTCGAAAATGGTGTTCGAAAGTGTATACAGCGGCGGCCTTTGAAAAACCCACTGGCTCGGCTGGCTTGTCAGTGGGTTAGTGGCTGCAGGGCCAGCCTGCAGCACTCAGGCCTGGCCTGCACCGGGCAGGCTGGGGCCGTGTGCTTTTACTTCTTGCCCTTGGGCAGGATGTCCAGCTCTTTGGCGGTGGGCAAGAACGAGCCGTTCCAGATCTCTTCGGACTTGACGCGGGTCTTGGTGTTGAAGGCGTCAGACACTTGCGAAGCCATCAGCGTCATGCGGGGGGCGTTGATTTGGCCAAAGCCTTCAGCACGGGCCGAGGGGCTGTTGATCACGGTGTCGATGGCCAGTTGCAGGCGGCGGGTTTCGAGTGCCACGTTGATGATGCCGTCACGCGCCTTGACCGATTCAATGGCTTTGGCCGGATCGGCCATCACGTCTTTGGCACCCTTGGTGAAGGCGGCCAGGAATGCTTTCACAGCGGCGGGGTTTTCCTTCAGTATCTTGGGCGAGGCGATGATCGCGTTGCCGTAGAGCTTGACGCCAAAGTCAGGGTACTGCATGACCACCACGTCTTCGGCTTTCACGCCACGCGCTTCGATGTTGAGCAGCGAGGTGAAGGTGAAGCCGGTGATGGCGTCCACGTCACCACGCACCAGCATGGTCTCGCGCAGCGGGGGGTCCATCGCGGTCCAGGTCACGTTGCCGATGCCATTGGCTTTCTGGAAGATGGGGAAGGCGCGGCGGCCAGCATCAAACACGGGAGCGCCCAGCTTTTTGCCCGCCAGGTCGGCGGGGGTCTTGATGCCAGACTTCTTCAAAGCCATGACCGAGGCAGGTGTGTTGTTGTAGACCATCATGATGGCCACAGGCTTGTTGGGTGCGTCGGGGTTGTTGGCGTGGAATTCCATCAGGGCGGCCAGGTCGGCAAAGCCCAGGTCGTAAGTGCCCGAGGCCACACGGGTCACTGCGCCGCCCGAGCCGTTGCCCGAGTCCACCGTCACGTCCAATTTGGCGTCCTTGAAATAGCCCTTGGCTGCAGGCAACAAGAAGAAAGCCGAAGGGCCTTCAAAGCGCCAGTCGAGCTGGAACTTGATGGGGGTGCTCTGGGCTTGTGCCAGGCCAAAAGTGGCAACAGCAGCCAAAGCAGCGGTGGCCTTGAGTAAGAAACGCTTGTTCATGAGGGGCTCCAGAGTCAAATAAACGGTGAATCTTGTCTAGCAAATTCGGTGCCCATTATCGACCATGGTCCTGACGTTCAATGTCAGGTCCATCCCCTAGAGATGTGACTGAAATGCCCTGTTTATGTGCCATGACAGGAGGAATTTGCACCAAAAAAGGGCTTTTGAGCCGTTCAAAGTGCAGGCATCCCAGCCCCTGGGCACAGGGGCTGGGCTTCTTGAGTGCCTCAATGGTGCGCTTGCGCCACGGCCAGGGCCGTCATGTTGAGCACCCGGCGGACGGTGGCTGCAGGTGTCAGGATGTGCGCGGTGCCGGCTGCGCCCATGAGGATGGGACCCACGGTCACGCCACCGCTGGTGGTGGTTTTCATCACGTTGTACAAAATGTTGGCCGCGTCCAGGTTGGGGCAGACCAGCAAATTGGCCGAGCCGCTGAGCGTGCTGTCTTCGAGGTACACGTTGCGAATTTCGGGCTGCAGGGCGGCATCGCCGTGCAACTCGCCGTCGCATTCGATGTCGGGGTGCTGCGCCACAAACAGGTCACGCGCCAGACGCATTTTGCGGGCCGATGCGCGCTTGGATGAGCCGTAGCTCGAATGCGATAGGAAAGCCACCTTGGGGACGATGCCAAAGCGCTGAACTTCCTGAGCTGCCAGGAAGGCGATCTCGGTCAGTTGCTCGGCGCTGGGGTCCTCATTCACATAAGTGTCGGTGATGAACAGCGGCCCCAAATCGCTCATGAGTGCGTTCACGGCGGCGTAATTGGTCACGCCCGCACGTTTGCCCAAAATGCTCTCAATGCGTTCGAGGTGCGTCATGTAGCTGCCCGTCAGTCCACAAATCAGCCCGTCGGCATCGCCCAGCGACACCATCAAGGCCCCAATGATGGTGTTGGAGCGGCGCACCGCCGCCTTGGCCACGGCCGGTGTGGCACCGTTGCGCTTCATCAGCTGGTGGTAATGCTCCCAGTACTGGCGAAAGCGCTCATCGTCTTCCGGGTTGACGTTGTCCACATCTACGCCCAAGCGCATGCGCAGCCCGGCTTTTTCGATCCGGGCAGCAATCACGGCGGGGCGACCGATCAGGATGGGGTGGGCCAGTTGGTCGTCGATGGCCATTTGGGCGGCACGCAGTGCGCGCTCGTCCTCGCCATCGGCATAGGCCACGCGCTTGGCATTTGGGGCCACCGCCTTGGCGGCGTTGAAGATGGGGCGCATCAACAAGCCGGTTTGCGAGACAAAGCTTTGCAGCTGTTGGCGGTAGGCGTCCATGTCGGTGATGGGGCGTGTGGCCACACCCGACTCGGCGGCGGCCTGGGCCACGGCAGGCGCGATGCGCAAGATCAGGCGCGAATCAAAAGGCGTGGGGATCAGGTAGTCGCGCCCGAAAGACAGTTCTTTGCCCGCGTAGGCGCTGGCCACTTCTTCGCTGATGTCGGCCTTGGCCAGGTCGGCAATCTGGCGCACGCAAGCCAGCTTCATGGCTTCGGTGATCTTGGTCGCGCCGCAGTCCAGTGCGCCCCGGAAGATGTAGGGGAAACACAGCACGTTGTTGACCTGGTTCGGGTAGTCCGAGCGGCCGGTGGCGATGATGCAGTCCGGGCGGGCGGCTTTGGCCAGTTCGGGGCGGATCTCGGGCTCGGGGTTGGCCAGCGCCAGAATCACTGGGTCACGCGCCATGGTCTTGATCATGTCCACCGTCATCACGCCGGGGGCCGAGCAGCCCAGGAACACGTCTGCGCCGTTGACCGCATCGGCCAGCGTGCGGGCATCCGTTTTTTGGGCGTAGCGCGCTTTGGATTCGTCGTAGCCACCGGGGCGGCCTTCGTAGATCACGCCCTTGGAGTCGCACACAAAAATGTTCTCGACCTTCACGCCCAAGCCCACCATCACGTCCAGACAGGCGATGGACGCCGCGCCAGCGCCCGACACGGCCAGCTTGATGCTGCCGATGTCCTTGTTCACCAGCTCCAGACCGTTGAGCATGGCGGCCGAGGCGATGATGGCGGTGCCGTGCTGGTCGTCGTGGAAGACCGGGATGTTCATGCGCTCGCGCAGCTTCTTCTCGATGTAAAAGCACTCGGGCGCCTTGATGTCTTCGAGGTTGATACCGCCTAAAGTGGGCTCCATGGCCGCGATGATTTCCACCAGTTTGTCCGGGTCACGCTCAGCCAGCTCGATGTCGAACACGTCAATGCCCGCGAACTTCTTGAACAGGCAACCCTTGCCCTCCATCACCGGCTTGGCGGCCAATGGGCCGATGTCGCCCAGGCCCAGCACAGCTGTGCCGTTGGTGATCACGGCCACGAGGTTGCCACGCGAGGTGTAGTCAAACGCTTTGGACGGGTCGGCCTCGATGTCCAGGCAGGGGTAAGCCACACCGGGCGAATAAGCCAGCGACAAATCGCGCTGGTTGGACAGGGGCTTGGTCGGGTTGACCGAGACCTTGCCGCGTGTGGGAAAGCGGTGGTAGTCGCGGGCCGCTTCGCGCAGGGCTTCTTCGGCGGGGGAAAGTGGTTTTTGGCTCATTAAAAGTGTCTCTTTGGCTCAGTAGGGGAATCCATTTGAAAGCGTAACCCATTTGGCAGGCCCAATACCCTGCGGATTACCTGCATAAAAAGCAAAAAAGCCAAGCGCTGGGCTTGGCTTTTGGAGGGCTTGGTGGGGGAAATCATGCCACACCCGGCGTGACCAGGTGGCCATGACTTCTGCCGCACCATCTCAATGCGAGTCGGCTTGTTTGGCCGCTTCGATGGCGTCGCTGCTGTCGCCCTTGGAGCCGTTGAAGTACAGGTTCAAGAGCACAGCGCTGATGGAGGCCAGCAAGATACCCGACTCGATCAGGGGGTGGATGCTGTGGGGCATCCACTGCAAATAGCGTGGTGCAATCAGCGGGATCATGCCAAAGCCGATCGAAATGGCCACGATGAACAGGTTGTTGCGGTTGCCCTTGTAGTCCACGTTGGCCAGAATGCGGATGCCGGTGGCGGCCACCATGCCGAACATCACCAAGCCCGCGCCGCCGAGCACAAAAGTGGGCAGCGACTCGACCAGGGCCGCCATTTTGGGCAGCAGACCCAGCACGATCAGGATCACGCCGCCTGCCACGCAGACGAAGCGGCTTTTCACACCCGTCACACCCACCAAGCCCACGTTTTGCGAGAAGCTGGTGTAAGGGAAGGTGTTGAAAATGCCGCCAATCAGGGTGCCCAGACCGTCCGTGCGCAGACCTGCGGTCAGCATTTTTTGATCGACTTTTTTGCCGGTCAGATCGCCCAAGGCGAGGAACATGCCGGTCGACTCGATCATCACCACGATCATCACCAAGGTCATGGTCAGGATCAGGATCGGGTCAAAGACGGGGGTGGCGATTTCGAAGGGCAGAACGAGGTCAAACCAGCCGGCTTTGCTGACTTTGTCGAAGTTCATGAGGCCAGCGGCCGTGGCCACCACACCACCGATCACGATGCCCAACAGCACCGAAATGTTGGCCACAAAGCCACGGGCGTACTTGGCAATCAGCAAGATGGACACCAACACGATGGCGGCAATGCCGATGTGCGAGAGCTGTGCGTACTTGGGGTTGGGCACCGAGCCCACGATGTTCATGCCGGCAGGCACCGGGGGCACCGCGCCCGTGGTGGCGGCTTGTTTGGCGGCATCCAGCCAGGCCAGGTGTTCCGGGTTGGGGATGCTGGGCGCTGTGGGGCCGAAGGGGTTGCCAAAAATCCAGTTGATGCCCACGCGCATCAAGCTGATGCCGATGACGGCAATGATGGTGCCCGTGACGACAGGCGGGAAAAAACGCAACATCCGACTCACGATGGGCGCAATCAAGATCGAGATCACCCCTGCGCCAATGATGGCGCCAAAGATCAGCCCCGCGCCTTGCACGCCCGGGTTGTTGTTGGCCATGGCGACCATGGGGGCCACCGACGCAAACGTTACGCCCATCATCACGGGCAGCTTGATGCCAAACCACTGTGTGGCGCCGAGCGACTGGATCAGTGTGACCAAACCGCAGCAAAACAAGTCGGCGGAGATCAGCATCGCCACTTGTTCGGGGCTGAGTTTGAGGGCGCGGCCGACGATCAGGGGCACGGCCACCGCGCCGGCATACATCACCAGCACATGTTGCAGGCCCAAAGCGGCGAGCTTGCCGTTGGGCAAATGCTCGTCCACGGGGTGGATGGTTGAACTCATGGAGGGGTCTCCTGAAAAGTAAACAGAGGGGAAAACCGCAAAGAAACCAGATGTGTGCCTCTTTGTGTTCCAAACTGTATACAAAATAGAATGCGATGTGGATGCGTGAAAACCCTGTGTGTTCAAGGTCAATGTGCCCTGGACGCAAAAAAACCGCCTGAACCCCAAAGGGCGGCGGTTTTCAGTGCACGCAGGTCAACTCAAACCGGCATCAAGGGAAACAGCGCATGGTTCATCGGCACGCCTGCGGGCAGTTCCTGGTCCAGCCCGGGGAAGGGCGGCGAGGTCACCCAATGCCTTGGCGCGTGGGTCATGTCGTCGCCCAAAAAGCGCACCGAGTACACCCGCCTGCGCTGCGTGCCGTCCACCCCGGCCGAGGCGTGCAGGCTGAGCATGTGAAAACACACCAGATCGCCCGGCTGCAAGTCCCAGCCCAAGATGGGGAAGTCTTCGCGGTGCTTGTCGATGTCGGGCAATTCGGCCAGGGAGCCTTCTGGGAACCATTTGGCTTGGTTCGTCATGAAGGTGCGTGGCATCAGCCAGGGGCCACGGTGTGAGCCCGCGGTGAACTCCAGCGTGGAGGGGCGGGATACCGGGTCCACCGGAATCCAGAAGCTGATGTTTTGAAGACCGTCCACGTTGTAATACGGCTGATCTTGGTGCCAAGGCGTGCGCTGGCGCGTGCCGGGCTCTTTGACCAACAGGTGGTCGTGGTACAGGCGCACCGTCTGGCTTTGCATCAGGCGCAGCGCCAGTGCGGCCAAGGGCGTGTCGAAGATGAAGCGCTTGTACTGCGGGATGTCTTGCCAGTTGCAAAAGTCTTCAAAAAAGCGGCCCGGGTCGTCCGGCCGACTGGCCACCATGCCGCGCGGGCTGGGCTGGGCCAGGT
>CAITSG010000255.1 GCA_903894995.1 uncultured Burkholderiales bacterium | reverse complement strand
GACACCAAACAACGCGCCGCATCGTGCACCAGCACCCAGTCTTGCGGGTCAAGGCCTGCGGCCAGCAGGGCTTGCAGGCCATTGAAAACGCTCTCGGCACGGCTGGCACCGCCACAAGCCAGGCGCTTGAAACGCTGGGGCCAGCCTTGCTCGGCCCAGACATGGTCATCACCGGGCGACAAAATCACCCAACCACTGGCCAGTTGCGGCACCTGCGCCAAAGCCTGCAGCGTGTGCATGACCATGGGCTGACCGGCCACCTGTTGGTATTGCTTGGGTTGCACGGTGCCCGCACGGCTACCCGTGCCCGCACAGGGGATGAGGGCATGAAAACGCGTCGAGGTGCTTTGGTTGCTCATGGCTTGGCATTGTAGTTTTGTGGGTCGGTGGCTTCGGCTCGGACATGGCCTGTTGCACCACAAGACCAGTCACGGGACCTGTTGATACGACCTTGCGAAGTTTGAGGTGAAGGTTTGTATTGGACTCAGCCATCAGCACTTCAATCTCTGTGGGAGCCCCGCCCTCGGGGCGATGGGTCGTGGTCTGCAAGGCTCTATCCAATCTCTGTGGGAGCCCCGCCCTCGGGGCGATGGGGAGTGGTCTGCAAGGCTCTATCGCGGCGAGGGCGCCGCTCCTACAAAAAATGCACCTTCGCCCCGCCCAAAGCCACAAAGACCCTAAAATTAAGCGATTCGACACGTTCACACCCCCCTCCTTCTTGGCGGGGGGTGTTTTGCTTTTTTCTCTTCACCACCGCCATGCAACTCCCCAGCCTGATCACCGGTAAACGCTTCACCCTGCCCCGCCCTGTGGGATCGGCCGATGCCGTGCTGCTGGCCCGACTGGCAGAGCGTGAGAAAAAAGCCGGCAAACTCACCGCCATCGTCACCGCCGACGCGGCCGATGCCCAGCGCCTGATGGACGAACTGGTATTTTTTGCGCCCGGCCTGCGTTGTGTGATGTTCCCGGACTGGGAAACCCTGCCCTACGACACCTTTTCGCCGCACCAAGACCTGATCTCTGAGCGCCTGGCCACGCTGTGGCGCATCAAGCAGCGCAACCATGCCGAAAGCGCCGACGTGGTGCTGGTGCCCGCCACCACCGCGCTCTATCGACTGGCCCCGCCGTCCTTTTTGGCGGGCTACACCTTCGAGTTCAAGGTCAAGCAAAAGCTCGACGAAGCCCAGCTCAAGGCCCAGCTCACGTTGGCGGGTTACTCGCACGTCAGCCAGGTGGTCAGCCCCGGCGAATACGCGGTGCGCGGCGGCCTGATCGACCTCTTCCCCATGGGCTCACTCGTGCCCTATCGGGTGGATTTGTTCGACGACGAAATCGACAGCATCCGGACCTTTGACCCCGACAGCCAGCGCAGCCTCTACCCCGTGCCCGAGGTGCGCCTGCTGCCCGGGCGTGAGTTCCCAATGGACGAGGCGGCCCGCGCGCGGTTCAGGAGCCGCTGGCGCGAACTGCTCGAAGGCGATCCGACCAAAAGCCGCATCTACAAAGACATGGGCAACGGTGTGGCCACGGCGGGCATCGAGTACTACCTGCCGCTGTTCTTTGAAGAAACCGCCACGGTGTTCGACTACCTGGGCGCTGGCCCCAATGCGTCACAAAGCGATGCGGCCACCGTGGTCCTGCACGGCGATCTGGAGCCCGCCTTCCAGCGCTTTTGGCAAGACACCAAAGACCGATACCGCCTGGTGCAAGGCGACCCTGAGCGGCCCGTGCTGCCGCCCGATGCGCTGTTTTTGAGCGCCGAGCAGTTCTACACCCTGACCAACGGCCATGCGCAACTGGCCCTGCGAACAGGCGCAGCCGATGTGGTCGACAACACCCTCGCCCAGCCCCTGCCCGAGCTGACGGTGGTGCGCGGAGCCGAAGACCCGCTGGCCCGGCTGCAAGCGCACATCCACAGCAGCAAAACCCGCGTGCTGATCTTGGCCGAAAGCGATGGCCGCCGCGAAAGCCTGCTCGACTTTGTGCGCTCCAGTGGCCTCACGCCCCCGGTGTTCGACAGCCTTGAAGACTTCTTGACCAGCGACGAAAAAGTCGGCATGGCCACTGCCGCCTTGGTCAGCGGTTTCCACTGGTTCGAGCACAACATCGACCTGGTGACCGAAACAGAACTCTTTGCCGCAGGCCCCACCACCCGCCGCCGCAAAAAGCAGGAACAGGTCAGCGACGTTGAAGCGCTGATCAAAGACCTGAGCGAGCTGAATGTGGGCGACCCGGTGGTGCACAGCCAACACGGCATTGGCCGCTACCGGGGCCTGGTCAACATGGACATGGGTCAAAAAAACGAAGACGGCACGCCCGCCCTGCAAGAGTTTTTGCACCTCGAATACGCGGGCGACGCCACGCTGTATGTGCCTGTCAGCCAACTGCAACTGATCGGCCGCTACACGGGCGTGAGCGCCGACGAAGCGCCGCTGCACAAGCTGGGCTCTGGCCAGTGGGAAAAAGCCAAACGCCGCGCCGCCGAACAGGTGCGCGACTCGGCTGCCGAATTGCTCAACATCTACGCCCGCCGCGCCGCACGCGAAGGCCACCCTTTCCGCTACAGCCCGCAAGACTACGAAACCTTTGCCAACGATTTCGGCTTTGAGGAAACCGCCGACCAAAAAGCCGCCATCCACTGCGTCATTCAAGACATGATCAGCCCCCGTCCGATGGACCGCCTGGTGTGTGGCGACGTGGGGTTTGGCAAGACCGAAGTGGCGCTTCGAGCCGCTTTTGTGGCGGTGACCGGCGGCAAACAAGTGGCGATTTTGGCGCCCACCACCCTGCTGGCCGAACAGCATTACCAAACGCTCAAAGACCGCTTTGCCAAATGGCCCGTCAAAGTGGCTGAGGTCTCGCGCTTCAGGTCGGGCAAGGAAGTCACCGCCGCCCTCAAAGGCATTGCCGACGGCACGGTGGACATCGTGGTCGGCACGCACAAGCTGCTGAGCGAATCCACCAAGTTCCACGACCTGGGCCTGCTCATCATCGACGAGGAGCACCGTTTTGGCGTGCGCCACAAAGAGGCCATGAAAGCCCTGCGCGCCGAGGTCGATGTGCTCACGCTCACGGCCACGCCCATCCCCCGCACCATGGGCATGGCCTTGGAAGGCCTGCGCGATTTGAGCGTGATCGCCACCGCGCCGCAACGCCGCCTGGCCATCAAGACCTTTGTGCGCAACGAAGGCACGGGCGTGATCCGCGAGGCGGTGCTGCGCGAACTCAAACGCGGCGGGCAGTGCTACTTTTTGCACAACGAAGTCGATACGATTGAAAACCGTCGCCAAAAGCTCGAAGAAATCCTGCCCGAAGCCCGCATCGCCGTGGCCCACGGCCAGATGCCCGAGCGCGAACTCGAGCGCGTCATGCGCGACTTTGTGGCCCAGCGCTACAACATCTTGCTGTGCTCGACCATCATCGAGACCGGCATCGACGTGCCCACGGCCAACACCATCGTGATCTCTCGCGCAGACAAATTCGGTCTGGCCCAGTTGCACCAGCTGCGCGGACGCGTGGGCCGCTCGCACCACCAAGCCTATGCCTATTTGATGGTGCCCGAGATCGACGGCCTGACCAAACAAGCCGCCCAGCGGCTGGACGCGATCCAGCAAATGGAAGAACTGGGCAGCGGCTTTTACCTGGCCATGCACGACCTGGAGATCCGAGGTGCGGGCGAAGTACTGGGCGAAAACCAGAGCGGCAACATGCTCGAAGTGGGCTTTCAGCTCTACAACGAGATGCTGTCCGAAGCCGTGCGCTGCTTGAAGTTGGGCAAAGAGCCCGATTTGCTCAGCCCCCTGTCGGTCACGACCGACATCAACCTGCACGCCCCCGCCCTGCTGCCCAACGACTACTGTGGCGATGTGCACCTGCGTCTGAGCTTTTACAAAAAACTGGCCACCGCCAAAACCAGCGACCAGATCGACGCCCTGCTCGAAGAGCTGGTCGACCGCTTTGGCAAGCTGCCACCGCAAGCGCAAACGCTGGTCGATGTGCACCGCTTGCGCGTGCTGACTCAACCCTATGGCGTCATCAAGGTCGACGCCGCTCCGGGCGTGATCCAGATCACCTTCAAGCCGAACCCGCCGGTGGAGCCCATGGCCATCATCGGTCTGATCCAGAAAAACAAACACATCAAGCTGGCGGGCAACGACAAAATCCGCATCGAGCGCGAACTGCCTGACCCCAAGGCGCGGGCGCAGATGGTGCGGGATGTGCTGCGGAGTTTGGGGACGCCGAAGGTGGAGTCTGTGGCTGCCTGATGCGGT
>CAITSG010000254.1 GCA_903894995.1 uncultured Burkholderiales bacterium | reverse complement strand
GTATTCCTTGCCGGAGACAGTGCCCATCAAACGCCCCCATTTTTAGGGCAGGGGATGTGCCAAGGCCTTCGTGATGCAGGCAACTTGGCATGGAAACTACATCATGTCGTTTCAGGCAGAGCTCATGAGAGTTTGTTGACGACGTATTCACAAGAGCGCCGTCCTAACGTCGTCGCCACCACGCAACTTGCAAAAGACTGCGGCCTGATGATTTCAGAACGCGACGTGGCCAAGGCGAGTGCGCGTGATGAAGAGATATCTTTGGCAACTGCAGGCCTCGGTCGAATCATCAATCGCCAGGACTTGATTCCGCCATTCGAGGCTGGTTTTCTTGAAACTTCAGCTCCTTTGTCGGGTAGCGTCTTCCCACAGCCGGTCGCGATTACTCAGAGCGGATCACCTGTATTGATGGATGACCTTTTTCCACCGTGCTTTCACATCGTCCTTTTGGCAGACCAAGTCGACCCGCCTGACTTGGATGAAATCTGCACTGTAGCCAGTCAATTGGGCATCTTCGTGGTCGCCGTGCAAGAAAAAATCTTGCCAGAGGGCAGCAGACCCAAGCCATTGCTTTACATGCAAGAGACGATCCCGCTGATCAAAAATTATTTGATGAATGGTTCCTGTATCGGTGCGATCGTTCGCCCAGATCATTACGTCTACTGCGGCGTTACAGATACCCAAAACACATTGGATGCAATGGCCAGCTTGGCAGCAAAGTTGCGATTTCAAGATTGAAACTCGTAGCGAATTAGAAAAATGAAGTTGAAGGAGACGTTTGAATGAGATTAGTGAGTTACTTGGATAAAGGCGTTGCAACCTGGGGGGTTCTGGATGGCTCGCGCGTCATTCCATCGGCTCAACTAGGGCAGAATTTTCCACCAACATTGATGGCACTCATTGCAGACGCAGAGGCTTTCAACCGACTGTCACAGGCTTGGCGTGGCCGGTCTTCAGACATGACGGGCAGCTTGCTCACAGACTTGGACATGCTGCCTTGCATCCAGCGCCCCGGTAAGGTGATTTGCCTCGGTGTGAACTACATCGATCACGCCAAGGAGGGCGGAAATCAGATTGGGGACTATCCAGCAGTTTTTTTGCGATGCTCGACCTCATTGCTCGCGCACAGAGCGCCATTGAGGGTGCCCTCCATTTCAGACAAACTTGATTTTGAGGCAGAACTGGCTGTGGTGATCGGACGCGCTGCACGCCATGTTTCGGAGCAAGAGGCATTGAACTCCGTATTTGGGTACGCGTGTTTTAACGATGCCACTTTGCGTGACTATCAACGCAAAACCAGCCAATGGACGGTTGGCAAAAATTTTGATGCAACGGGGGCCTTTGGTCCTTGCCTGGTCACCAGCGATGAACTGCCTGCGGGTTGTGTTGGCCTGCATATCGAGTCTCGCTTAAATGGCCAGGTGATGCAAAGCGCAAACACTGCGGACATGGCTTTTGGCGTGGCACGCACTGTTTCACTGCTTTCGGAGTCCATGACCTTGGAGCCTGGCGACGTGGTGGTCATGGGAACGCCGGGAGGCGTTGGTTATGCGCGCACGCCACCTGTATGGATGAAGGCGGGTGACACGATTGAGGTGGAAATCGAAGGTGTCGGTGTTTTATCCAACCCCGTAACCCTATGAAAAACATTGACCTTTCTAACATCACAGACGCCGCTGTGCAGAGCTTTTGTGCTTTGCAAAATGACCGGACCAGGCACCTGGTTCAAAAACTTGTTGCATCGTTGCATCAATATGCCAAAGACGTGCAACTGACGCATGAAGAGTGGCGAGCCGCGCTCTCGTTCTTGCATGCCTGTTCCGACATCAGCAGCGAATCACGCAGTGAATTCTCGCTTCTATCGGACGTGCTTGGCGTGTCCAGCCTTGTCGACCTTTTGGGTGGCAAGCCTGGTGCAACGCCTGGCAGTGTTTTGGGCCCGTTTCACAGCGCAGGATCACCCTGGTTAAACAACCCCGCTCACTTGATCGGCGCCAATGAAGGCGTACCGGTTTTGTTCAGAGGACGGGTCTGTGATGTTCAAGGCAAACCACTTCCCTTCGCAAGCATCGATTATTGGCAGAACGCCAATAACGGACTTTATTGGCAAGTTGACCCGCAGCAACCGAGTGACAACTTGAGGTGTCAGCTCCAGGTAGATGCTGATGGCATGTTCGAAATCGCCACGATTCGACCAGTCCCTTATGAAATACCGACGGACGGTCCGGTTTGGCGAGACCTTGTGCAAGCTGCCCAACGCAGTTCCTGGCGTGCGGCTCACGCGCACATCATTGTCACTGCACCCGGCTATGCAAGGCTTGTGACCGAATTGTTTGACTCCGAAGACCCGTATCTGGACGCAGACGCAGTGTTTGGGGTTCGTGAAGCGCTTGTGGGTACTTTTAAATCAACACAGGATTCAGCGTTGCTCAGTCGCCATGGCATGGAGGGTGACAACTGCCTGGTCATGGATGTCGAGTTGAGACTGAGCCAGACCGAATACGAATGACACCAGAGTGAAACAAACACACATGACACACGCCACGCCGGAATCTGTTCATCTCGGGTACACCGCAACCGAGATGGCAAGCAGCCCTTATGCCCGATTTTTCAAGCCCGACATGGCACCCTTGCCAGAGCATGTGCGTGAGGCCATCGCTTTGGGCTTGCAGACCGAAGAACTGCTGCCGCCAGTTTCGAGTGCGCGGGCGTTACAAACCCCGGGTTACTGGCCAGTGGAAAATGGTGTCACCATCAGCCCCGACGGCGCCTTTCGCGTCTTCGTGCGCACCGATATGCCAGGTGTCACGCCAGCGATGTGGGACTGGTGGTTTGCCTGGCATGGCAGTGAAGCGCAACGCTACAAGCTATGGCACCCACGCGCGCACATGCACGTGGCCTGGGCCGATGGCCGCAGCGACCTACAGCACTACGTGGGCCGTACATCGCATGTGGTGGAGTACGTGGGGAACCAAAAGCTCAATTTGGACATTCGTTTCGTGCCCCCGGCCAGCCTGGGCCTGGACGAAGAGCGCCTCAAACGCGACGGTGAGGTTGCCATCTGTGCACGCGGAAGTATGGCCGGGACGCCCATGGAGACCGGCTGGCTGATCCACCATGTGCGCCCCGTGCCGGGTGGCTCGGAAATGCGCTCGCGCTTTTGGCTGGCCGGCGCCAACATCCGCCCACGCGGCATGCCCGGCGCTGCTGGCGCGCTGATCGGTCGGGTTGCCGCAAAGTTCGCACCCTTGACCGACAACATGGCCATGGAATTGCTGGTGCACTGCGCTCAGGAAATGAACCATCTTGCGGGCATCCTGCCCGATCTCTTCGAAACGTTTGGTCCTGGACAGAAAAGCTGAGGGAACGCACATGCAAAAAACATCTACTCCAGGCTCCACCTTGCGCCGTGGCGATGCCGGTTTTGAACGCGCCGTACTCGGCACCAGTTTCACAACCCGAGATCCAGGAAGACGCCCAGACATCGTGGTGCAGGCCAATGATGTGGGTGAAGTCATTGCGGCTGTGCGTCAAGCCAACCAGAATGGCATGCGCATTGGCATGTGCTCGGGTGGTCACAGTTGGGCGCAAAACCACATTCGCGAAGGCGGCATGATGCTGGACCTCTCGCGCTTGAACTCCATTGAAGTCAACCCCGCCCAGATGACGGCAGTCATTGGCCCGGCGGTTCTGGCGGGTGAGTTGAACTTGGCCCTTGTGCCACACAAGTTGTTCTTCCCCACTGCACACGCATGGACGGTGGGTATGGGGGGCTTCTTGCTGCAAGGCGGGTTTGGCTGGAACAGCCGCAACTTGGGCGTCGGGTGTCAAAACGTGATCGGTATCGACGTGGTGCTGGCCGACGGCACCTTGGTGCATGCCAGCGAGACGGAGAATGCCGACCTGTTTTGGGCGGCGCGTGGTGCGGGGCCAGGTTTTTTTGGTGTGGTGGTGCGGTTTCATTTGAAGCTGCACAAGCGGGCCAAATTCATCGGCATGAAAATGCAGGTGTTTCGTATCAAGCACCTGGAAGAAGTCTTAGCCTGGGCCGATCGCGTGGGGCCGTCCGTGTCGCCCAATGTGGAGTTCCAGATGGTCATGAACCCCAAGGCCACATTGATCAATGCACATGGCATCGAGGTGGTGGCACCGGTGATGGCCGACAGTTGGAAGGAGGCTCGCGAGTTGGTGGCCTTCATGTCCAACAGTCCGGTGCATTCCAAGGCCAGTTTCACGCTGCCACTGCTGCCCATGTCACTGAATTTCATGATGAAAGCGGGCGAAAAAACCTTGTTCTTGTCCAACACCCGTTGGAGTGCCGACAACATGTGGATGGACACCCCCATTGATCCGCTGCTGCCCGCGATTCGCGGCATCGCGGACACACAGCCGCCACACCCCAGCCATGTCCTCTGGCTCAACTGGAATGGGCCTGTGCAGCGCCCTGACATGGCCTTCTCACAGGAGCACCGCACTTACTTGGCGCTGTATTGCGGTCTTGGCAAAGGTGTGGATGAAGCCAAGCATGCCAATTGGGCGACCGACCACATGAAAGCCTTGGAGCCATGGAGCCGGGGGATTCAGCTGGCTGACGAAAATCTGGCCCGCAGGCCCTCCAAGTTCGTGTCGGATGCCAACATGGTTCGACTCGATCAAGCCAGAGCCAAGTACGACCCGCAGGGGCGCTTTCATCCGTGGATGGGGCGCATCTCTTAATTCAAAACCAGTTCATGGAGCTCAATTGTGAAAACCCTTTTCCTTCAACTCTTCGGCGCCATCATGGTGTGGGGTGCCACCCAAGTGGCGTGGGCGCAAGTGCCTGCTGTGGTGCTCAACCCGGACAAAGGTAGCGAAATCGGTGCGCGTTATCAGGCGTGGCTGAGCCCCCACCAGGAGGGCGGCGAAGAGCGCGACACACCGCGTGCTGTGCCCAAAGTGTTCCGCTCCACCACGCCGTCGGTCGTCCGCGACAAGCGGCCCTCGCGTGGCCACGGCATGGTGCGATTCAGCAAGGATTTAAGCCGAGCCTATGTGGATATCCGCATCGAAGGGGTGGACCCCAAAACAATCACCATGTTTCACATTCACTGTGGCAAGCCAGGCATGTTGGGGCCTATTTTGGTGGACTTCGGGCTCAAAAACGACCTGAAGGCGGCGTTCGCCAACAACACATTCAGCGTGCAAGTGCGTAACGAAGACATCACCGCAGTCACGGCGCACGCCCATGGACCCATTGGCTTTGCCACCGCTGGCTGTCCCATTGTGATGGCCAACCCCATAGATAGAGTGAAGACGGTGGCCGGCATGGCCGCCATTGCCCGCGAAGGGGATTTGTATTTCAACCTGCACACCAGCGGGCAGTCCTACTTCGGTGATATCCGAGGTCAGTTAGAGCGGGTCCAAGATTGAATTTTTGCAAAGGAAGATCATGCTCAATATGCTTTTTAAGCCAACGCCCACCATGCGAAATGACGGCAGGAGTGCCCATATCCTGTTCACAATTGTCGCCGTGCTGGCGGCTGTGACCATGTTTTTGTGTGCCACAGGCTCTGGCAATCCGACCACTGCGGAGCCTTTGCCCGATGCTGTGAACACGGCTGCGAATGTGCTGGCGGTTCTCATCGGCATTTTCATCCTCATTCCAAAGACCCGCGCCATCGCCAGCATCGCAGGCGCAGCAAATATGGTGGCATCGATGCTTGCCAATTATTTTGTCGATGGTTACGCCTATTTTTTGCAGGTTCTTGCTTTCGATCTTGTGGCTTTGGGCTTGTCGCTGGTGGTGCTGTGGCATTACCGAAAAGACTTGAAGGGCCATGATTGAGCGCGGTCATGGTGATCAGTTGCGAATGGTTTTTTTAATTGTCTGCATTTGTACAAAAGGTTTTGAACATGTCCTCGATCGTTGATCCGATTCGTCCCTACACCCTCTGGGGCACGCCGCACTCGCTTTACACCGGTAAAGCGCGGTCTTGCCTGATCAAGAAAGGGCTTGCATTCGTCGAGCGCTGTCCTTCGCATTCGGACTACAAAGCGCGCGTTCGGCCCGCGGTCGGGCTGGTGACTTTTCCGGTGCTTGAAACGCCAGAGGGTCAGTTCATTCAAGACTCGACGGACATCGTCACGTATTTGGACTCGATCGAGGATCAGGCGTCTGCGACTTGCATGACCCCTTTTTCAAAGGTGCAGCGGGTGGTGGCCAGACTGATCGACGGCTTTGGTCTCGAAGGCATGTTGCAGGCCGCCATGCACTACCGCTGGAGCTATCGCGACGAGCAGGAACTGTTCTTGCAGACCGAATTCGGACGTGGACTCTACGCCGGACCAGACCGCGAAGCACGAAGGGCTGCTGGCAGGCGTGTGATGGATTTCTTCAGCGCCAGCTTGCCAGCGCTGGGCATCACCCCGCAGACCCAGCCTGCGATCGAGGCCGCTTACGAAGAACTTTTGGAAGCACTGGATGTCCACTTCCAAAGTTATCCCTATGTGATGGGCTGGCGCGTCAGCATGGCCGACCTGGGACTGATTGCGCCCATGTACGCGCACCTTGGGCGCGATCCTTACCCGACAGCGCTGATGAAAAAACGCGCGCCCAACGTGGCGCGCTGGGTAGAGCGCATGCAATTGCCCAACACACCCGATGGCGAATTTGCAACGCATGAAGCCGATTGGCTGCCCGATGACACCATCCCCGCCACGTTGGAGCCGGTGCTGGCCTTGATGTTCAAAGACTGGGGGCCTCAGCTTGATGCAGACATGGCGAGCTACCAGCAATGGTGTGATGCCCACCCTGAAGCGCCATCAGGTCAATTGATTCACTTCAGCAATGACCTCGTGGTGCATCCCACTGTGGGCATGGTCCGCTACACATGGCGGGGTGTGCAGGTGCAACGTGCCAGTGCCGTGCATGGCTTGTGGCTGTTTCAAATGGCCCAACTTGCTGCACAAGATTTGCCCGGTGAGGCCGCGCAAAACCTGGCGGCGCTGTTGCAGCGCACCGGGGGGCAGGAGGTGATGGCCTTGAATCTGCCGCACCAGATTGAGCGTCGAAACAACGTGCTGGTGCTCCAGTAACCCAAGGCAATTCATCATCCAAACGCTGCGTTCACATCAGCGTCAAGTCAAGCAACATTTCAATCATCAGGAGTTTTCAATGAGCGACACAGTGAAGGTGAGCGTCGATCAAGGCGTCATGACGGTCACGATCAATCGCCCCGAAGCCATGAATGCGGTCAACCGCGAAGTGGCCGAGGGCATCGCTGCGGCCATGGAGGCGTTGGACAGTGACCCGGCGATTCGCTTGGCGATTCTGACGGGGGCGGGCGGCATGTTCTGCTCAGGCATGGATCTGAAAGCCTATGTCCGTGGCGAGTCGCCCTTCATCGATGGCCGTGGCTTTGGCGGGCTTTGCAGTGCACCGCCAAAAAAACCGTTGATTGCGGCGGTCGAAGGCTTTGCGCTGGCCGGAGGGTTTGAATTGGCCATGGCTTGCGACCTCATTGTGGCGGGCGATGGCGCACGCTTTGGCACGCCCGAGGTCAAGGTCGGATTGATTGCGGGTGCTGGCGGTTTGCTGCGCACGCCGCGCCAGATTCCCCAACGCGTTGCCATGGAAATGGCCCTGACGGGCGAGATGATCAGTGCAGCGCGCGCTTATGAGTTGGGGCTGGTCAATCGGGTTGTGGCTTCAGGGGGGGCTTTAACTGCCGCCATGACGCTGGCGCGCGTCATTGCAGCCAACGGACCGCTCGCCGTAGCCGCCAGCAAGAAAGTCATCTGCGAGTCGCAAGACTGGTTGTCCAGCGAAATGTTTGCGCGGCAAGAACCCTTGCTCAAAGCGATCGCCACCAGCAAAGACGCGATTGAAGGAGCAACCGCTTTTGCTCAAAAGCGCCGTCCGAATTGGCAGGGTTGCTGATCGACGATCCAGCTCTGCAGTTGTTTTGCACTTTTTTTCTTTGGAACTGACATGAATACCCTGGTTCGTTATGACTTGAACAACGGTGTGGCAACCCTTCGCATGGACGACGGCAAAGCCAACGTCATGAACATCGCCATGCTGGCAGCCCTGAATGAGGCGCTGGATCGCGCAGAAAAAGAAGCCAAGGTGGTGGTCTTGTATGGCCGTGCAGGGTCCTTTTCGGGTGGTTTTGATTTGGGGGTTTTCAAGCGTGGCGGCCCCGACGTGCAGACCATGTTGGAAGCGGGGGTGCGCCTGTGTGCGCGCTTGGTGGACTATCCACTGCCGGTGATCGCCGCTTGCACGGGTCATGCTGTTGCGCTGGGGGCTATTTTGCTGCTGTCATGCGACCTGCGTGTTGGTGTCGATGTGGGCGCCCGATTCCAGATCAATGAGGTAAGGCTAGGCATGGTCTTGCCTCGAGTCACCGTGGAGGTCTGTCGCAGAAAGCTGGCGCCAGCGCAAATGCAAACCGCGACAACGCTGGGCATCCCCTTTACACCGGCATCTGCATTGCAGGCTGGCTTTGTCGACGAACTGGTGCCCGCTTACGCCATGCAAGATGCTGTGCAAAGGCATTGCAACGATTTTCTCGCGCTGGACTCGAATGTTTTTGCCATGAACAAGCGCCGCATCAATGCGCAGGTGATAGAGGCCATGGCCGTCGCCATCCAGGCCGATATGGCGCAATGGCAGGCGCAGCACATGGGTATGGAGGTAACCTGAAATGACCAATAAAACAGACATGCTGGCCCTTCAACGTCTTTACCACTGGGAGGCGATTGCGCCCCATCGCGTGTGCTTCACACAGCCTGTTGGGCAGGGTGTGGTCCAGACCTTCACTTGGTCTGAGGTAGCACATCAAGTGCGGTGCATGGCGAACCATCTGCTGTCTCTGGGCTATCCGCCTGGCAGTCGGATCGCGATTTGGGGCAAAAACACCGCCCACTGGCTCATGGCCGATTGGGCCATCTGGATGGCAGGCCACGTTTCCGTGCCCTTGTATCCCACGCTGGCCACCAAGACGGTGCGGCAAATTCTGGACCACAGTGGCGCATGTCTGATGTTTGTCGGCAAGCTCGATGATCCGGATGCGATGCGGGCAGGGGTTCCTGAACAGCTGCCTTGCATCAACTTGCCATTGAGCCCTCAATGGCCTGGAGCAGATTGGTCAGAGATCGTTCGTTTGCAGGCTCCCCTTGCGGGCCAAGTTGTTCGTCCCGCGCAAGACCTGTGCACAGTGATG
>CAITSG010000253.1 GCA_903894995.1 uncultured Burkholderiales bacterium | reverse complement strand
TACATGGGCCCACCCGACAAAATGCCCGAGCCACCCGAGCTGGAGTGGTGCACCTTGCCGGACAGCCATGTGTTCGTGTCCAAGCGCCTTCAGTACTCCAGTTACCTGCAGGCCATGGACGGCGGCATCGACACGGCCCATGTGTCCTATGTGCACCGCTATGAAGTGGACACCGACCCAATGCACCAGGGCGTCAAGGCGCTCGACTACATCAAGGCCGATGGCAATGTGGTGTTTGAAATCGAAAAGACCTCGTTTGGCATGAGTTTGTACGGCCGTCGCATGGGCGAGCCTGACAGTTTTTATTGGCGCATCACCCAGTGGTTGTTCCCCTGGTTCACCATGATTCCGCCGTTTGGCCACCACGCCTTGGGCGGCCACGCCTGGGTGCCGGTCAACGACCACGAGTGCTGGGCTTGGAGCATGAACTGGCAACCCAAGCAGCCACTCAGCGCCGAAGAAAACGAAGCCATGGCCGCGGGCAAAGGCATCCATGTGGAATACGACGCTCCAGGCAGCTTTGTGCCCAAAGCCAATCGCGACAACGACTACCTGATGGACCGCAAGGCCCAGCAGGAAAAGCGTGCCTACAGCGGTGTGTTCGGGTTTTCGGCGCAAGACTATTCGCTGCAGGAAAGCATGGGTTCCATCCAGGACCATGCGGCCGAAAAACTGCTGCCCACCGACCGTGCGATTGTTATGGCGCGTCGCATGCTGCACGATGCGGCGGTGGCGCTGGAGCAAGGCATTGAGCCCCCGGCCTTGGACGCCGCCGAGCAACATGTACGCCCTGCCGGCGTGTTGTTGCCCAAAGGCGATGACCCCATGGTTTGGGCCAAAGCCCACCTGGCCAATGGCCTGGACGAGCCGGTTTTTTCGATCTGACAAACATTCAAAGCGCAACAGGAGACAAGATGAAAAACTTCAACCGTCGACAAATGGGTGCCCTGGCGCTGGCCACCACCTTGTGTCTGGGGGCTAGCTCACCGGCCTGGGCGCAAGAGTGGGCGCCTACCAAGCCCGTGCGCATCATCGTGCCCATCACAGGCAGCACCAACGATGTGCTGGCCAGGCTGATTGCCCCCAAACTGCAAGAAGTTTTTGGGCAACCCTTTGTGGTCGAAAACAAACCCGGTGCGGGCGGCAACATCGGTGCCGACATGGTGGCCAAGGCTGCGCCCGATGGCCACACCCTGCTGATTGGCTACAACGGCCCCTTGGCCATCAACGTGGGCTTGTTCGACAAAATGCCCTACGACCCGGTCAAGGATCTTGCACCCATTACTTTGATGGTCAAGGCACCACAATACCTGGTGGTCAACCCGGCCTCGGGCATCACCAGCGTGAAGGACTTTGTCGAGAAGACCAAGGCCAACCCCGCCAAGTATTCTTACGGCTCGGTAGCTTTGGGCAGTGCCTCGCACCTGACCATGGAGATGTTCAAGTCGGCCGCTGGGTTCCACATCACCCACATCCCCTACCGTGGCGCAGGACCTGCCGTCAGTGATTTGATCGGCGGCAACATCCAGGCGGGTTTTTTTGTGCCGGGCAATGTGCAGCAATTTGCGAAGGAAGGCCGCTTGAAATTGCTGGCCACCTCGGGCCTCAAGCGCTTTGCCACCACTCCCGACATCCCAACCCTGAGCGAGTCGGGCTATCCCGACTTTGAAGCCACCTCGTGGATTGGTTTTCTCACCACCGGAGGCACGCCTGCGCCCATCATCGAGCGCTACAACCGCGAGATCGTGAAAATCGTGCGTTCCCCCGAGATCACCAAGCGCTTGCTGGACATGGAGTTTGAAATCGTGGCCACCACGCCCAACCAGTTCCGTGACTGGATTGGTTCGGAAATCAAGCGCTGGGGCAAAGTGATCAAAGACACCGGCACCAAGGCGGAGTGAGCGGCATGGGCCAGCCACGTTTGCAAGGCCAAGTGGCGCTGATCACCGGCGCGGGTTCGGGCATTGGCGCGGCGACAGCGCACATCTTTTGTCAGGAAGGCGCGTCGGTCTTTCTGGTGGATGCCGATGCGCAGGGCCTGGAACGCACACGCCAGACCATTTTGCAAGCTGCGCCCGAGGCCCGTGTGCTCTGCGCCCAGGCCGATGTGAGCGACCTCTCGCTGGCGCTGGAAGCCGTGGCGCGCTGTGTCAATGAACTCGGAGGTCTGGACATTCTGGTCAACAACGCGGCCATGCGCAATTATTCGGCGGCAGCCCAAGCGACTGCGGCCGAATGGCATGCGATGGTGGGCGTCAACCTGGTGGGCATCACGAATTACTGCCATGCCGCCTTGCCGCAATTGCGCAGCACCGGCAAGGGCAGCATCGTCAACGTGTCGTCTTGTTATGCCGTCAAAGGCCGAAAAGGCATGGCCCTGTACGACGCCACCAAGGCCGCACAACTGGCCTTGACCCGGTCCCTGGCGTGTGAAGAGGCGGTGCACGGCGTTCGCGTCAACGCGGTGTGCCCCGGCTCAACGCTGACAGATTTCCATGTGGGGCGTGCGCAAAAAATCGGCAAGACCGTGGAGCAACTCAAGACCGAACGCAAAGACAGCTCTTTGCTGGGCCGTTGGGCCACGCCCGAAGAAATCGCTTGGCCGATTTTGTGGATGGCTTCTTCGGAGGGCTCGTTCATCACCGGCAGCACCTTGGTGGTGGATGGCGGTTTGCACATCGTTTAAGGCGAGGTTGTTGGGCCGGTTTGTGGCCCAGCCCTCGCTTGACGCATTTGCACTGCACCCTCCAGCGGGCGGTGCAGCGCAGACGCCGCGATCCTAAATCAGTCGGCCGATACACCCGCCTTGCGGATCACCGGCCCCCATTTGTTGATTTCGGCTTTCAGGTGGTCTTCCAGGCCTTTGGGGGTCATCTTGTCGGCCGATGGAATGTCCGAACTGAGTTCGACCAAGCGTTGCACGATGGCGGGCTCGGCCATGGCGGAGCGCATGGCGGTGTTGATTTGTGTCAGCACAGGGGCGGGTGTGCCTTTGGGCGCGTACATGCCGTGCCAGACTTTCACTTCAAAGCCTTTGAGGCCTTGCTCATCGAGTGTGGGCACATTGGGCAAGGCAGCCAGACGTTTGAGCGTGGTCACGCCGAAGACCTTGACACGGCCATCCTTGATCATGGGCACGGTTTGTGTGGTCTGGTCGCACAGAATGTCCACCTGGCCGCCCAGCAGATCGTTCATGGCGGGGCCAGTGCCTTTGTAGGGAATGGTGTTGATGTTGATGCCGATGGCGCTTTTGAACATCAGACCACACAGGTTGGACACCGCGCCCAAACCGGCATCGGCCATGGAAACTTTCATTTCGTTGGCCTTGATGTAGGCGATCAGCTCTTGCAAATTGTTGGCAGGAATGTCTTTGCGGGCAATCAAGGTCATGGGCACGTCCAGCACTTGGCCGATGTACTCAAAGTCGGTGAGAGGGTCAAAGCTGAGTTTTTTGTACAGGGCCGGTGATGTGGACATGCCCATGTGGTGCAAGAAGATCGTGTAACCGTTGGGGGCCGAACGTGCCACTTTGGTGGCCCCTACAGTGCCGCCAGCGCCGTTGACGTTTTCCACCACCACCGATTGACCCAAGGACTTGCCCATGGGAATGGCCATCATGCGGGCCACCACGTCGGTGGGGCCACCAGCGGCAAAGGGCACCACCAGCGTGATGGGTTTGTTGGGGTAAGGCTGGGCTTGCACCACAGTGCAGGCCAGGGTCAGGGCGGTCAAAGCCAATTTCAATGTCGTTTTCATGTTGTCTCCAAAAGTCAGTTTTATAAGAACAAGTGATTAAACGGGGGGCCCGTACGTCACTTGAGTCGATTTATCAATCGATGGCAGCACCAGATGACTTCACAATTTTGGCCCAACGGGCAATGTCCTCGTTGAGCAAGGTTGTGAACTGCTCGGGGGTGGTGGGCGCGGCCAATTCAACGCCTTGCTGTTCCAGCTTGTCGCGCAGGTCTTTGGCTGCCAAGGTTTTGCCCATGGCTTCACCCAGTTTGGCCGACACCTCGGCAGGCACACCCGCCGGGCTGAACACGCCGATCCACAAGGTGCCGGCATAGCCGGGCACGGATTCAGCCAAGGCGGGCACATCGGGCAGGGCAGGCGAACGCTTGGGACTGCTCACCGCCATGGCTTTGAGCTTGCCGGCCTTGATGTGGCTCAGCGAGGCAGGCAGGCTGGCAAACACAAAGGGCAATTGACCACCCAGCACATCGTTCATGGCCGGGGCCACGCCTTTGTAAGGCACATGCTGCAACTGGATGCCCGCCATGCTGTTGAGCATTTCACCCAACAGGTGGTTGAGCGTGCCATTGCCTGCAGACGCGTACTGCAACTGACCGGGTTTGGCCTTGGCTGCAGCGATCAGGTCTTGCACCGATTGGCCGGTAAAGCCCGGATTGGCCAGCAAAACGTTGGGGACCGCGCCAATCAAGGCCACGGGCTTGAAGTCTTTCACCGGGTCAAAGCCCGGATTTTTATAAAGGGCAGGGTTGATGGCCTGGCTGCTGCTGATCGTCATGAGCAAGGTGTAACCGTCTTTGGGGGCTTTGGCCGCAAACTGCGTGCCAATGTTGCCGCCTGCGCCGGGTCGGTTTTCGACGGCCACGGGTGAGCCCAACACCTCCGAGAGCTTTTGGCTGACCAGACGTCCGACGATGTCGTTGGTGCCGCCTGCCGCTTGGGGCACCACCATCAGGATGGGGCGTTGGGGATAGGCCGATTGGGCTTGCGCCAGTTGCGCGCCGGTCAACATGCACCAAGCGGCCGAGATGGCCACGCCCAACAGGGGGCGTCGACGCCAGACAGGGCGGGAAAAATGATCGGCGTTGAATGACAACATGGGGCAATCCTTGTGATGAGATAGGGCATGTTCTGTGATTTACAGGGCCAGGCCTGCCGTGCAGGTGACACCCCATCCATGGCAGCAAGTCTCCTAGGTGCCTGAAACCCGGGTCTGTCCTCTGTGCGAAAAAGTGGGGGCACGCTAAGCTCAAAGAAGGCAATCGCAATCACCCACCCAGCATGATCAACAAATTTGTTTCTTCGGTCAGCGAAGCGCTGGCCGACACCCGGGATGGTGCCACCGTCATGATTGGCGGATTTGGCACGGCCGGCATTCCGGATGAGCTCATCGCGGGGCTGTTGGCGCAAGGTGCGCGTGACCTGACGCTGGTCAACAACAACGCGGGCAACGCCGAACAGGGCTTGGCTGCTTTGCTCAAAGCAGGTCGGGTGCGCAAGATCATTTGCAGTTTCCCCCGGCAAACCGATTCTTATGTGTTCGATGGTTTGTACCGATCGGGTCAGGTTGAGCTGGAGCTGGTGCCGCAAGGCAATTTGGCCGAGCGCATCCGGGCCGCAGGCGCAGGCATTGGCGGCTTTTTCACGCCCACCGGATACGGTACCGAGTTGGCCAAACACGCCGATGGCTCGCTCAAGGAAACCCGTGAAATCGATGGCCGCATGTACGTGTATGAAACGCCCATCCACGCCGACCTGGCTTTGATCAAGGCCGAGCGCGGCGATCGCTGGGGCAACCTGACGTACCGCAAAGCGGCGCGCAACTTTGGCCCCATCATGGCCATGGCCGCACGCAAAACCGTGGCCACGGTGCACGAGCAAGTGGCTTTGGGCGAGCTGGACCCCGAGACCGTGGTCACGCCCGGCATTTTTGTTCAAGCGGTGGTCAAGATCGACCGTGTGGCCACACAGGCCGGAGGCATCAAGGCATGAGCTACACCCGACGCAGCAAAGACGAATTGGCCGCCCGCGTGGCGCAAGACATTCCCGAGGGTGCCACGGTGAACTTAGGCATTGGCCAGCCCACGCTGGTGGCCAACCACATTCCTGCCACCCGCGAAGTGCTCTTGCACAGCGAAAACGGCATCCTGGGCATGGGCCCGGCACCCGCCAAAGGGCAAGAAGATTACGACCTGATCAACGCAGGCAAACAACCCGTGACCCTGCTGCCCGGCGGCGCATTTTTTCACCACGCCGACAGCTTCGCCATGATGCGTGGGGGGCACCTGGACATCTGTGTCTTGGGCGCGTTTCAGGTCAGCGCCACGGGCGATTTGGCCAACTGGCACACCGGCGAGCCCGAAGCCATTCCCGCAGTGGGCGGGGCCATGGACCTGGCCAGTGGGGCCAAGCAAACTTGGGTGATGATGGACCTGCTGACCAAGCAAGGCCAAAGCAAACTGGTGCAGGCTTGCACCTATCCTTTGACCGGCATTGGCTGCGTCAAACGGGTTTACACCGACTTGGCCACACTGGCCTGCACGCCGCAAGGGCTGGTGGTCATTGACACCGTGGACGGTTTGAGTGTGCAAGCCCTTTCAGAGCTGATTGGGCTGCCTTTGTCATCTTGAATTGATCCTGTTTCATCGCAGCGGCGACAACATCTCAAACGAAAAACTGGCGTTTTTCACGGTCACTTTGACCGCACGCACATCCGATGCGCCGGGCACGATCAAGCGTGTCACGTTCTTCAGTGGTTTTTTATCCAGCTGAAAAGGCTGGTCTATTTTGAACTGATGGCTGTCACCGTGCACCACCAAGACCGGTTTGCCCCAGCTGTTGGCCATGGGCAGCAGCGTTTGGCCAATGCTGTTGCGAAATCCTGACCAGCCTGGAAAATCTTCCCAAAGTGACTTCTTTTCCAGAACGTCGGCCTGGAAAGCAAACACCACGGCCGATGCATTCAGTGCACGCGCTTGCTCGAAGCTTGAGGTGATCCACGCCACGTTGGCCGCATCGCGTTCAAAAAACTCTCGGCTTGAAGCGATGTCACGGCTTTCCAGATTGTTGTTGCTGCCCACGATGTGCAGCGTGGCAAACAGCACCCCTTGGTGCGACCAGCGCGCGTTTTCTACATACCGGCCGAAAGCGCTTGAGCCCGTAGATTGGTTTTGCACAGTCATGGGTTTGGCGCCCAGGGATTGTCCGGGTGTGAAAAAGCGTTGTCTTAAAGCGGTCAGGCGCTCCAATGGGTCATATTGGCCATTGTTGGCTCTGTGGCAGTCGGTCCACTCGTTGTCACCCGGGGTATAAACCACGGGACCTGAAAACCTCTGAAAGTGATCCAGTTGGTTGGCAAATTCCTCATCGCTGCACAGGGTCGAGCCCGACTTGAAGTCGCCCACATGAACCGAAAAAGCCGGTCCTTCTTGGTTGATGCGATCAATCAAGGACCTGTAGGGGCCATAGGCCTTGGATGCCGACCCGTAGGGCAAATCTCCCAGCGCTACGAATGAAAAAGCTTGCTGAGCGTGTGCTGTTGTGACCAAGCAAAACAGGCTCAGCCACATGAGATGCCGTCGCACCCATTGGCCTGAGCGAAGGGTTGGCGTCATGCTCTGAGTGTGGGTGTTGTGCATGAATTTTTGGCGTGTTCGTTTTGATACAGGTAGGTTCAATCCAGTGTCTATTGGATCATGTCCAATCCGCTGTGCCATGGGGCATAGACATCTGGTGAACTGCGGGTTCTCCAATTCAAGGCACAAGACACGCCAAGCTGGTTTCAGGGCATGCCCATGGGCTCAACCGGCACCATCTGCAATTCCTCGCTGGTGGTCACCCATTGGCCGTTGCGGTAGAGCAAGGGCTGTGCAGAGTCGTCGTAGCGGCCAGAAATGACTTCACCCACCATGAGGCAGTGCGTGCTTTCCTGCACTTGCCGAATCAAACGGCACTCCAGGCTCATGACGGCGCTGCGCAGACAGGGCGAGCCTGAGTCAAACTGGGCCCATTCCTGCTCGTCAAAGCGTTCATCGCCAAACACCTGGGCTTGACCGGCAAACAATTTGGCCAGCTCGATGTGTTCGACCGCCAGCGTGTTCACGCTGAACACCTGGTTGTCGGCCATGTGTGCGTAGCTGAAGGCGTTGCGGTTGATGGCGCAGACCACGGTGGGCGGCTCTACGCCCAAAGACATGAAGGCCGAAACCGTCATGCCCGTGCGGTGGGGCGTTTTGCCGGTGGCGATGATGTTCACCGCCGCCGGGTGCAAGCGCATCAACTGCCTGAAGGCTTGTGGGGTCATGCCGTGGCCGTTTCCAGGGGTGCGTCCACGTTGATCGCCGAGCCCAAGCCCAGCGCCTGGTTGACACGGGGCATAACTTCGTTGGCCATCAGCTCCATCGAGCGGCGTCCCAACTGGGGGTCGACCAAGTCCATGCCGGCGTACACGATTTCGCCAAAGGGGCCCGCCTTCTCACGCAAAGCCAGAATCTTGTCGGTCACTTCGTTCACGGTGCCGGTGATCACCAACTCGTCGAGCAGGCGGTCCAGCGTGACATGGCTGTCGTCTTCGTCCGCGTGTTTTTTGAAGATGACGTGGCGCTTGGAC
>CAITSG010000252.1 GCA_903894995.1 uncultured Burkholderiales bacterium | reverse complement strand
GGTTCTGATCGAGTTTGGCCAGACCCGCGTGCTGTGCACCGCCTCGGTCGAGGAAAAAGTGCCGGGCCACAAAAAAGGCAGTGGCGAGGGCTGGGTGACGGCCGAATACGGCATGCTGCCCCGCGCCACCCACACCCGGGGTGACCGTGAAGCCGCACGGGGCAAACAGAGCGGGCGCACGCAAGAGATCCAGCGCCTGATTGGCCGCTCGCTGCGTGCGGTGTTTGACCTGAAAAAACTGGGCGAACGCACGATTCATCTCGATTGCGACGTGCTGCAAGCCGATGGCGGCACCCGCACGGCCAGCATTACCGGCGCTTTTGTGGCTGCGCAAGACGCTGTCAATTGGCTCATGGCCACGGGCAAACTGACCGAGTCCCCCATCCTCGACCGCGTGGCCGCCATCTCGGTCGGTCTGAAAAACGGGACTGCTTTGCTGGACTTGGATTACCCCGAAGACTCGGCCTGTGACACCGACATGAACGTGGTGATGACCGGCGCGGGCAACTTTGTGGAAGTGCAGGGCACCGCCGAAGGCGTGGCTTTCACCCGCGTTGAGATGGACCGCATGCTGGTGCTGGCCGAAAAAGGCATTGCCCAACTGGTGCAACTGCAAAAGCAGGCCCACGACGAGCCTCAAACCTTGACTTTCAGCGCATAAAGCCAGTCCGCTCATGAAAATCGTATTGGCCTCCAACAACGCGGGCAAACTCGCCGAGCTGCAAACCCTGTTTGCGCCTTTGGGCATGACGCTGGTGCGCCAGTCCGAGCTGAACATTCCCGAAGCGGCAGAGCCCTTCAAGACTTTCGTTGAAAACGCCTTGGCCAAAGCCCGCCACGCCGCGCAGCTGAGTGGCATGCCCGCTTTGGCCGATGACGCCGGTTTGTGTGTAGATGCTTTTGGCGGTCAGCCCGGTGTGGACACGGCCTACTACGCCACCCGTTTTGGCTACCCCAAGGGGGATGACACCAACGTCACTGCTTTGTTGGAGCAAATGCAGGGCATACAAGGTGCCGAGCAGCGCCGCGCCGCCATGGTCAGCACCCTGGTGGCTCTGCGCAGCGCAGACGACCCGGAGCCTTTGATTGCCGTGGGCCGGGTGGTGGTGCAGATCACGCCCGAACGCCGGGGCAGCAATGGTTTTGGTTTTGATCCGGTCATGTACTTGCCCGAATTTGGCAAGACATTTGCCGAGTTGCCCCCTGAGGTGAAAAACGCCAACAGCCACCGGGGCCGCGCCGCTCAGGCCATGCTGGCGCTGATGCGCGAACGCTGGCTGGACAGCGCTGCGTCATGAACCCGATGATGGACCCGGTGCACGCCATGCGCCCTGGCGTGCTGCAGCTGAACGCCTTGCCGCCGCTGTCGCTGTACGTGCACCTGCCTTGGTGCATCAAGAAGTGCCCGTATTGCGACTTCAACTCACACGAGTTGCGTGAGGGTGCTGATCCGTTGTCCACACAAGACGCCTACATCCACGCGCTTTTCGCCGACCTGGAAGCGAGCTTGCCCTTGATCTGGGGCCGCAGCATCCAGACGGTGTTTTTGGGCGGCGGCACGCCCAGCCTGTTTTCGCCCGAGGCGATTGACCGTTTGATCTCTGGCATCCGGGCCCGTGTGCGCTTGGCGCCAGATGCCGAAATCACCATGGAAGCCAACCCCGGCACCTTTGAAAAAGACCGCTTCAAGGCCTTCCACCAGGCCGGTATCACCCGCTTGTCGATTGGCGTGCAGAGTTTTGACAACGCACACCTGAAGGCACTGGGCCGAGTGCACGACCGCGACCAAGCGCTGGCGGCTGTGACCGAGGCCGCGCAGGTGTTTGACACCTTCAACCTCGACCTGATGTACGCCTTGCCGGGCCAGACGCTCGAAGGCCTGACGCAAGACATCCAAACCGCCTTGGCCTTTGCGCCACCGCACATCTCGATTTATCACCTGACGATCGAGCCCAACACCGTGTTTGCCAAGTTTCCGCCCACTTTGCCCGAGGACGATTTGGCCTACGAGATGATGGACCGCATCACCGAGCTGACCTCAGTGGCGGGCCTTGAGCGCTACGAAGTATCGGCATATGCCAAACCCGGGCACAAGTGCGCCCACAATTTG
>CAITSG010000251.1 GCA_903894995.1 uncultured Burkholderiales bacterium | reverse complement strand
GCCACATTGAAATCAGCAACGACGGCGTCCACATCAACACCCTTCAGCGCAAGCAGGCGATCCAGCGTTTTGCTCGCTTTTTTAAGCGAGGCGTCATCGGCATCGCCTTGCGTCAGGTCCCCTAGCGTGCGTGCTGCAATCAGTTCACGGGCCAGTTCAAACTCGGGCGCTTGTGCGTCATAGGCTTGGCGAACAACGGGGTTGCCCAGCCGTTCGGCTTTCAGGTCTTTCAGGCTTTTCACGTCGACTCCTCCTTTGTCTGACGAATCCATCGCATGGTGCTTTTGCTCATAGGCCTCAATCAAGGTTGAGAGCACATCCAGGCGTTCGCCTTCGGGTGAGTCAGGCGATGGGTCTTGTTCCAGCAGCGTCGACACCATGCGCAATGCTGCGCGGTGATCTTTTTCTGTGCAAATGGGGCTGATTTCCATGATGGGCCTATCGGTAAATATCACGCCGGTTGCCAACCTGAACCACAAGGACGCGCAAAGCGCCGTCCTGAATGTCACAAATTACCCGGCAATCGCCCACCCGGTAGCGCCAGAATCCTCCGTGCGGTCCGACCAATGCCTTGCCCGTGCTGCGGGGGTTTTCCTGTCCGGCAATACGCTCGTCCATAAAGTCAACGATGCGCCGCGCCATCTGTTTGTCTAGCTTGCGCAGCTGACCTTTGGCCGTGTCGGCGTATTCAATTGTCCAGGCCAAGGTCTCGTCTCACATCGGCAGCGGAATGGACCTGCTCTTTCCCTTGACGGACACGCGCAAGCACATCGGCAGCGAGGTAGTAGTCTTCCATTTCTTGGATGCCCTGCTCGATGATTTCGCGCAGGTAAAAAGCCTTGGTGCGCCCAGTTTGGGATGCGAGGTAGTCAAGCCTTTGCTCGGTCTCTGGGGCAAGACGAATTGAAGTTGCCATATCAAATCCTCCATTGAATACATGTATTCAATGTATCACAGAGGGGGTTTTTGGCCTACCAGAGGCGTCGCCGTGTCTGGCACAACGAGGAATGGTGGTTTGCCATTGTTAACGTGGTGGTTGTGCTGAGCGATTCAGCAGACCCACGGCAATACATCAAGAAAATGCGCAGCCGTGACCCTGCGCTAGAGGCCAACTGGGGTACAACTTGTACCCCTTTACGGAGCTGACCAAGGGTGGCGGCAAATTGCCACCATCCTTAGCGTTATCCGAAGTTAGGTCCACTTTCAATCAACCGGTCTGTCGGCTGCCATGCTGGCTTTTCCCAATTTGGCATCATCCTCGGCCCAGCCTTCTATCGCGGGGTAATACCGTGTTGATCGACCATCACCGTACCGGGTGAGCAGCCCCAGCCTTTCAAGATCGATGAGGTCTCGGGCTGCGGTGGGTGTGGAGGTATGCGCAATCCGCTCGTGCTTGCGCGTGGTCATGCCGCCTTCGTAACCTTTGGGGCCAGCATCCAGAAGCTTCTTCATTGTTTTTTGCTGACGCTCATTGAGAGAGACCGATGATATTTGGGCCTGAAACCGAATACGTTGAATGGCGGAATCGACGGTACGGTTGGCGAATTCGTTGGCCTGATGAATTTGCGCCAGCATCCATTCGACCCATGCCGTCACGTCCATGCTTTTGGATCGTTGTGCCCGCTCCAGCTCGCGGTAATACTGGTCTTTGCACGACTCGATTTGCCGCGACAGTGTCACGATTCGCCCAGGCTGGCCCATGTCTTGGCCCAGTGCCAGTTGCAAGATGGCCCGGCCTATACGACCGTTGCAATCGTCAAACGGGTGCAGCGTCTCGAACCACAGATGCGAGACAGCGGCACGCACCAAGCCGTCCATGGGCTGAGACCCGACTTTGGGCTGGGTTTGCTTGAACCAATTCAAAAAAGCGTCCATCTGCACGGCCAGACCTTCAGCGGGTGGCGCGGCGTAATGCACCTTGCTGTGGCCCACGGCCCCACTGACGATCTCCATGGGCACAGAACGCAGAGCGCCCACATCGATGCGCTGCATGCCCGAAAAACCCGTGGGGAAAAGCGCCCCGTGCCAACTGCACAGCCGCTCCAGCGTCAAGGGTGAATCGGTGTTGAGGGTGGCGTCTTGCAACACATCGATCAGTCCCTCGATGTTGCGCCTGCCTTCGCGCACGGGGACCCCAGAGGTGTCGAGGCCCAAGCGCCGGGCCACGGAGGAGCGAACACTTTCAGGGTCCAGCTTTTCGCCTTCAATCGCAGAGGTGGT
>CAITSG010000250.1 GCA_903894995.1 uncultured Burkholderiales bacterium | reverse complement strand
GACACCAACCCCAGCAAGTTCGATCTGGCGCGCACCTTTGGCGCGACCGACTGCGTCAACCCCAAAGACCACGACAAGCCCATTCAGCAAGTCATCGTCGAGATGACCGGCTGGGGAGTGGACCACAGCTTTGAATGCATTGGCAACACCAACGTCATGCGGGCTGCGCTGGAGTGCGCGCACCGTGGCTGGGGCCAGTCGGTGATCATCGGCGTGGCCGGTGCGGGCCAAGAAATCTCCACCCGCCCGTTCCAATTGGTCACTGGTCGGCGCTGGCTGGGCACCGCCTTTGGCGGCGTCAAAGGCCGCAGCGAAGTGCCCGGCATGGTGGACGACGCCATGGCCGGACGCATCGCGCTGGCCCCGTTTGTCACCCACACCATGGGGCTGAGCGGCATCAACCACGCGTTTGACTTGATGCACAACGGCGAATCCATCCGCTCGGTGGTGCACTTTGAAGGCGGCGAATGAAACGCATCGAACAACACGCCAGCTTTGGCGGCATGCAAGAAGTTTGGGCGCACGCATCCAGCACCCTGGGCTGCGACATGCGCGTGGCCGTGTACCTGCCCGAGCCCGCGCTGCGCGGCGAGAAATGCCCGGTGCTGTACTGGCTCTCGGGCCTGACCTGCTCAGAACAAAACTTCATCACCAAAGCCGGTGCACAAGCGCACGCGGCGCGGCATGGCGTGATCGTGGTGGCGCCCGACACCAGCCCGCGCGGTGAAGCCGTGGCCAACGACGCGGCCTACGACCTGGGCCAGGGCGCAGGCTTTTACGTCAACGCCACACAAGCCCCTTGGGCCGCGAACTACCGCATGCAAGACTATGTGGCCGATGAGTTGCCCAACTGGATCGAGCAGCACTTTGCCGCCAGCGATTCACGCGGCATCTTTGGCCATTCGATGGGCGGACACGGCGCATTGGTCACGGCGCTGCGTCACCCGGGCCGATACCGCAGCGTGTCGGCGTTTGCACCCATCGCCGCGCCATCACAAGTGCCTTGGGGCCAAAAGGCCTTGACTGCCTACCTTGGCGCAGACCCGCAGGCGTGGCGTACATGGGATGCCGCAGAACTGGTGGCCACTGCGCGCCAGGAAAAGCTGCACCTGCTGGTGGACCAAGGCGATGCCGACGAGTTTTTGGCACAACTGTGCCCCGAACGGTTGCAAGCCGCCTGCGAGGCAGCGGGCCACCCGCTGACCCTGCGCATGCAGCCGGGCTATGACCACAGCTATTACTTCATCGCCACGTTCTTGGGCGATCACTTTGCGCATCACGCCCAATATCTGTAGCCCTTCAAGGTGGACATGATGCGATTGCTCCCGCTCATCGCATCAGGTTTTTTGTGGGAGCGGCGCCCTCGCCGCGATAGAGCCTCGCAGTCCACCACCCATCGCCCCGAGGGCGGGGCTCCCACATTGATCGCTGTGCGCAAGAACAGCCGTTCACTTCAAACTTCACGGGGTCGGATCAATATCGTGATGCGAGCAGGCAAAAGAGATATTTGATCTGGATGCAGCCTTCTAGAAATCAAACCGCACTCGGCCATTCGACAGCGTCACCTTGTCGGCCGTTGTGTGGCAATGCCAGGTTTCATAGCGGCCCTCGGGTATCACCATGGTCAAACTGCGCGGGTCAAAAACTGCCGCGCACACATGGTCGCCGGCACGCACCGACGCATAGCGGATCCACGTCACCCCAGACTGCGAATCCCTGACCAGCGTGGCCAGTTTTTGGGTTTCGGCGTAATCGGCTGGGTGCATCCAGTGCGCTTGCGCCAAAACCCATGGGTGTGACAACAAATCCAAAGCACGCCCTTGCACAGAGGCCTCGTACATCGAGAGGTCTGTGGCCAGCGTTTGTCTCATGAGCCCCGCGCTGTCCAGCAAAAAACGCTGACGCCAGTCAGCGATTTCTGCACAGGCGCAATAAGCGTCATCTGCGCCGTACCAAATGCCCGGTGAGTTGACAGCACGAAAACGCGAACCCGTCTGAGGTACATAGCGAAAAGGCGCAGCCAAAAGGTAGTGCAAACTGCTTGCCTGAGGTGGGAGCGGCGGCTTGCTCGCCTCCAGCATCTCTTCCAGCATCAGCTGCTCGTCTGCGGAGTCCACCAAGCGCATGGTGGCCGCGACGTATTGCGTCTCGACCATTCGGAACGCCGGCATGTGCAAGTCGGCACTGAACTCATGAACCCAATCCGGGTTCCATGAAGCCGATGACATCAAGCCGCACCCCGCATGCCATCCAGGTAAGACAGGGCAGTCACGAGCCCCTGGGGGGTTTCAATCAGCGTGGCCGGGATGCCGTTCAGTGTTTTGTTGTGGCTGCGCAGCCAATCCTGGCGCTTTTGCGCATCGCCGCCCACAAGAGGGTCCAAAGAGCGGAACAAACGCACCAACAGCAGCGCCAGTTGTCCCTCCTTAGACGTTGGGTCGATGCCCCGGCTGCCGTTGGCAATGCGGCTGATGGTCGGCTCACTGAACCCGATCACCCGGGCCAAAGCCGCACTGGACAGATGCAACTCTTGGGCAGCACGCATGGTGGCTTTGCCCAACACCATGAATTTGTCGGGGGCGGTGACGGCATGGGTCAACATTGTGCGCTCCTTGGTTTCTGTAGAAAGAATTTACCATGAATGCGCAATATATGGGTGTCGCGTGAGGCGGCTCATCAGCGCAACCGAACGCACCACCAGACTTCATGGAGAGCAACGCATTGTGGGCGGGCTTCAGCCTTTTGGCCACGCTGCATTTGCACTGAACGCAGCGGCCGTCAATTCGATATCTGCCCGAGAAATGCGAACTTGGTTGGCGACATCGCGCCAAGTGTCCACGACACCCATCACCTCGTCCACGATGTGCCGCCCCTGCGCGGCCGTCAAGCCGTAAAACGCGGCAGTGCTCAACGCGGTGCGCAAGTCAGGACGGTTGTCCATATCATCAATGTTCAGCACATGCTCGGCTTTGTCGATGTTCGGGTTCACATCAAACGCGGGTGCCAAACGCCAGCCCGTTGAACTCAACACAAAGCCGTGATTGCGCAAATGGTCGTCCCGATTGCCAATTGCCACATTAAAAACCACGCGCCTGAACAGCTGAGCCAGGTCTGATTGAACCGTCGCTGCATCGCCACTGGCCCGCAGAAACTGCGCCAATTCCAGATAACTGCAGCCCTCGCTTTGGTCCTTGCGCAGCAGCGTCATGGCCGATGCATAAAACCGCCGCTGACCACCGACACGGTCGAAGCGCTGCACACAAAAAGTATGAAACTCACCACCCAGGCGCAACAGCTTTGCAGCAGGGACATCGATGCCTGCACGTTGGGCCATTTGATGCGTGGCGAACTCCCAAGCCCCGACATCACGGTCATCATCACGCGCCGGAAATTTGCCGATCCAAAGAGAACCGTCCAGCTCTGTGAAGTTGGCCTTGGGACGGGCACCCCCCAACGAAGCACCCGGTGCCACCAGAACGGTCAACCATTTGCGCAAAGCATCCAGATCGTCAATGCGCTTATGGGTCAGTTGCCAAGCCACCTGCTCCAGTTCGCGCAGCGTGGTCACGGGTGGCGCTGCAAAAGCATCGTTGCCCAAAAATGCTTGCGTGCCAGATGGGCGAAAGCGCAACGCCCCCTGCCGCGTGACATCCTGCACGCCGATCAGGAAATCCCACGCATAAAGCGTTTTGGCCGGGCGCTTTTGGTCCTTGGCCAGCAAGGCCTCGCGCCGTTTCATCAGCGTTTGACCCCAGCGGTCGGGTGATGAGTCGAGAAACACGCCAAAGTTGCCCAGCTCCGGCTTGGGGAAAAACGGGTGCGCGTCCAAAGACAAATCAGGGTCCAGCGCAAAAGCCCTCGGATCGTTCAGCCAAGCTTTGTCGTAATGAAAGCGAATCTGCCCTCGGTCATGCGCCAGGTGGCCAACCAGACAAGCTGGCCCCAAATCGCAGTCCAACCAGACCTCTAGCCCATCGAATGGCCCCGTCATGGCTGCACCTCAGAAGTGCTGTTGGCAGAGTCGGGTAACTGCATGCTGGCGCGGCGCTGGCGTCGCGCTGTAGGCGATGGGGCCAAAGCCAAATCCTGCAGCTTGCGCCCCACTTTGTCATCCGCTGCCAAGGCATTGAAATCTGCCTGCAGCCCAAGCACCGCCAGCACACGCAGATAAGTGCCCAAAGTGGCACCCGCATCGCCGGCTTC
>CAITSG010000249.1 GCA_903894995.1 uncultured Burkholderiales bacterium | reverse complement strand
GCGCTGGCGATGCCGTAGCGCAGGCCTGAGCGCTGGAGTTCTCGCGCCAAGGTGATGGTCAAGCGCACGCCGGTGGCGGCCAGGGGGTGGCCCAGCGCGATCGCGCCGCCGTTGACGTTGAGCTTGGACACATCCAGACCCAGCTCTTTCGCCACGGCCAGGGTTTGTGCACCCTGGGCTTCGTTGATCTCAAAGCGACCGATGTCCGACAGCTTCAGGCCCGTGCGCTCTAGCAGCAAGCGAATGGCTGGCGCTGGGCCAATGCCCATGATCTCGGGTGGCACGCCCAGAGCGGCTGCCGCCACCACGCGGGCCAGCGGCTTTTTGCCTTGCGCTTTGGTCAATTTCTTTGCGAACTCGCCGGAAGTGACCACACAAGCCGCTGCCGCATCGACCAAAGCCGAGCTGTTGCCACCGGTTTGCACGCCGCCTTCATAGACGGACTTGAGCTTGGCAAGCACTTCGGGGGGCGAGATGCGGGGGTGCGTGTCGGTGGCCACTTCGGTGACCTTGCCTTGCAGCTTGATGCCGCGCGAGATGTAGCCTTCGAGTTCAAACTTTTCGGTGACCACCGGCACAATCTCGCCCGCATGAAAACCGGCGGCCTGCGCGGCCACAGCCTTGGCAAAAGAGTCGGACGCGAACTGGTCTACCTCTTCGCGGGTGATGTTGTACTTTTTGGTCAAGTTCTCGGCCGTCTGGATCATGTTGATGCCTGCGGCCGGGTCTTTCAGCGCTTCCCACATGTAGTCTTTGAAGCCCACGGGCGCACCCAGTTTGAAACCGGTGCGGTGGTCAAAGGCGGCAATCGGGTTGCGCGTCATGCTTTCGGTGCCGACCACGAGTGCCGCTTCGCACACGCCCGCTTGGATCTGCTCGCCCGCTTGGCGAAACAGTTCAAAGCCGGTGCCGCAAATGCGTTGGGTCATGATGGCGGGCACTTCTTGTGGCACGCCGGCATACAGGCCAATGTGGCGGGGCAAGAAGAACTGGTCAAAGTCGCCAGGGGCCATGTTGCCGGTGATGACCGAGCCAATCTCGGTGGGGGCAATGCCTGCACGCTTGAGCGCTTCGCGGGCCGCTTTGATGCCCAAGTCTGTGGGCGAGATGTGGCCCAGTGCGCCGCAGTAATCGACCATGGGTGTGCGCACGCCTTCGTGCATCCACACATCGTCAAACGCGTTGAAAAATCCTTTAGAAGCCATGACTGTTCTTTCTGATTTTTGTAGGAGCGACGCCCTCGTCGCGATTTGCGCGCCATTTCGCGCCGGGGGCATCGCTCCTACAGGGAGTTCATTGGGGCTTGACGATGTAATGAAGCGTGTCAGCGTGCAAAGCCGCCACGGTGTCGGCGCGGTGGGTGAGCACCGAGCGCTGGTTGATCGAGCCCTTATCGGTGATCTCGCCCTTGTCGATGGTGGGCGGCTCGCTCAGCAAGCACAGGCGCGCAATGCGGTTGGCGCTGCCAGTGCCACTCTTTGCCAACTCGTTGACGATCTCCTGAAACTTGGCCAGCACAGGGGCAGACGCGAGCACCTCGGACATCGGCACATCGGCGGGTAGGCCACTCAAAGCACGCACGGCAGGTGTCGGGAAAATCATTGCGCCGACTTCTTTCATGTTGATGCCAGTGAGCACCGCGTCCTGTATGTAGGGTGCACCCGCCGAAGTGATTTTGGCCCGAAGTGGTCCCACGCTCACAAAAGTGCCGGTGGCCAGCTTGAAATCTTCGGCAATGCGGCCGTCAAACTTCAGGCCCAGGTGCACATCGGTTTCGTCGATCCACTTGACCGCGTCGCCGGACTTGAAGAAGCCTTCTTCGTCAAACGAGCCTGCGGTTTCTTCGGCGTTGCGCCAGTAGCCGGGGGTGATGTTGGGGCCGCGGTAACGCACCTCGGTTTTGCCTTGCATGTCCACCAGCTTGAGTTCCAGGCCTGGGGTGGGCACGCCCAAATCACCGGCTTGCACAAAGGGGTTGGTCACGAAAATGCCAAACGGCCCGGATTCGGTCATGCCGAGGCCCGTGCCCATGACAATGCGTTCGCCGACTTCGCGCTCTTGCGATTCGTACAGGCTGTCCCAAATCGGTTGGGCCAATGCGGCTCCGGCATAAAAGAACATCTGCATCCGCGAGAGCAGCGTTTTGCGCAGCTGGTCATCGGTTTTCATGGCGTGGGCGATCGCTTCGAAGCCGGTGGGCACGTTGAAGTACACCGTGGGCGCGATTTCGCGCAGGTTGCGCAGGGTCTCGCCAATCAATGCGGGTGTGGGCTTGCCGTCGTCAATGTAGAGCGTGCCGCCGTGGTAAAGGGTCATGCCCACGTTGTGG
>CAITSG010000248.1 GCA_903894995.1 uncultured Burkholderiales bacterium | reverse complement strand
CCGTGCGGGCAAGTTCCGCAACACCAAGCTGGCCAAGCAACAAGCGGCCAAACTCGAGAACATGTTCACCGACATGTCGGCGGGCGAAGTCAAGATGCTCCCCATCATCATCAAGGCCGACGTACAAGGTTCGCAAGAGGCCTTGGGTGCTTCTTTGCTCAAGCTTTCCAACGAGGAAGTCAAAGTTCAACTGGTTTATTCCGGTGTGGGTGGCATCAGTGAATCTGACATCAACCTGGCCATCGCGTCCAAGGCCATCGTGATTGGTTTCAACGTGCGTGCCGATGCTGGAGCGCGTAAAACAGCTGAAGGCAATGGTGTTGACATTCATTACTACAACATCATTTATGACGCTGTGGATGAACTCAAGGCAGCGATGTCGGGCATGTTGGCACCTGAGCAGCGTGAAGAAATCATGGGTATGGCCGAAATTCGGACCGTGTTCGTGGCTTCCAAGATCGGTACGGTTGCAGGTTGTATGGTCACTTCGGGTCAAGTTACCCGCAGCGCCAAATTCCGCTTGCTGCGCGACAACGTGGTCATCTACACGGGTGAACTCGATTCGCTCAAACGCCTCAAAGACGACGTGCGCGAAGTCAAAGAAGGCTTCGAGTGCGGTATCAAGCTCAAGAACTACAACGACATCAAAGAAGGCGATTACCTCGAATTCTTCGACGTCAAGGAAATTGCGAGAACGCTGTAAATGGTGCGTCGAAAGCAGTCCTCAGTGCCCAACCGCGGTTTCCGCGTGGCCGACCAGATCCAGCGGGATCTGGCCGAGTTGATTGCGCGCGAGTTGAAAGATCCGCGGGTGGGCATGGTCACGATCAATGCCATCGAGGTCACGCCCGACTACGCGCATGCCAAGGTCTACTTCAGTGTTTTGACGGGCAACCCCGAGGAAGCCACTGAAGGACTGAATGCGGCGGCTGGTTTTTTGCGCAATGGTTTGTTCAAGCGTTTGCACATCCACACCGTGCCGACCTTGCACTTTTTGTTTGACCAGACCACGGAGCGTGCGTCTGACATGAATGCCTTGATTGCCAAGGCCGTGTCATCTCGCGCCCAAGAGGACTGAGCATGAACGCGCCACGCACCAGGGTGCAGCGGCGCCCTGTGCACGGGGTGCTACTGCTCGACAAACCGCTGGGTCTTTCCAGCAACCAGGCTTTGCAAAAAGCCAAGTGGTTGCTGCGGGCCGAAAAAGCGGGGCACACCGGCACGCTCGATCCTTTGGCCACGGGTGTCTTGCCTTTGTGTTTTGGGGCCGCCACCAAGTTCAGCCAGCAGCATCTGGATGCCGACAAGACCTACGAGACCACGGTCCGACTGGGCATCAAAACCACCACGGCTGACGCCGAAGGCGAAGTGATCGCTGTCCGAGAAGTGTCATGTTCGGCAGGTAAGGTGGTTGAAGTGCTGGATCGGTTCATGGGACCGATCAGCCAGGTTCCGCCCATGCACAGTGCCTTGAAAAAGGACGGCAAAGCTTTGTACGAATATGCCCGCGAGGGCGAAACCGTTGAGCGCGAAGCGCGCAACGTGGTGATTTATGACCTGGATCTGTTGGACATGCAACTGCAAGGCGATGCGCCTTTTTTGCGTTTGCGTGTGCGCTGCAGCAAAGGCACTTACATCCGGACGCTGGGCGAAGACATCGCTGAAGCGCTGGGATGTGGTGGACATTTGAGCGCATTGCGCCGGGTGGTCACGGGTCCTTTTGAAGAGCTGCAATGTGTGACGCTTGCAGCGCTGGAGAGCATGGATGAGATTCAGCGTCTGGCGGCTTTGCAGCCGGTCGACGTGCTGCTGCCAGGCTACACCGAGGTGGGGCTGGACGGCGAGAACGCGGGTAAATTTTTGAACGGGGTGCGCAGACACGGCCCTTGGGATGATTGTGATCAAGTCGTGGTGTATGGAGAGCATCCTCGTGCCTTGCTGGGAACAGCAGTGGTGCAAGACGGCGAATTGATTCCGGGTCGATTGTTGAGCCCGATCGAAATTCAACAGATTTTGGAAAAATCACCTGCCACCGAGCCTTTGCTGGCCGAGCAGGTTTAAAGGAAGAGAAAGCATGACCAAGCAAATCCGCAATATCGCCATCATCGCCCACGTTGACCATGGCAAAACCACCATGGTGGACCAACTGCTTCGCCAGTCGGGCACCTTCGCTGACCACGAGAAAATCGTGGACACCGTGATGGACAACAACGCCATCGAACGCGAGCGTGGCATTACCATTTTGGCCAAGAACTGCGCAGTGAGCTGGGAAGGCACCCACATCAACATCGTCGACACCCCCGGTCACGCGGACTTCGGTGGTGAAGTGGAACGCGCATTGTCCATGGTCGACGGCGTGGTGCTGTTGATCGACGCGCAAGAGGGCCCTATGCCTCAAACCCGTTTCGTGACCAAGAAGGCTTTGGCCTTGGGCCTCAAGCCCATCGTGGTGGTGAACAAGGTCGACAAGCCCGGTGCCAACCCTGACAAAGTGGTCAACGCTGCTTTTGACCTGTTTGACAAACTCGGCGCGAACGACGAGCAGCTCGACTTCCCTGTGGTGTACGCCTCGGGTATCAACGGTTGGACTTCACACGATGAAGGCGCGCCCGGTGAGCAGTGGGGCCCCGACATGTCGGCCCTGTTCAACACTGTGCTCAAGCACGTTCCGCCTCAAAAGGGTGACCCCGCAGCGCCTTTGCAGCTGCAAATCTCTGCGCTCGACTTCTCCACTTTCGTGGGCCGTATCGGCGTGGGCCGCATCAGCCAAGGCACGATCAAGCCCCAAATGGATGTGGTGGTGATGGAAGGCCCGGATGGTAAATCCATCAAAGGTCGCGTCAACCAAGTGCTGAAGTTCCAAGGCCTGGACCGCGTGCAAGTGACCGAAGCCGGCCCTGGCGACATCGTCTTGATCAACGGTATTGCCGACTTGAACATTGGCGTGACGGTCACCGACAACGCCAATCCAGCGCCTCTGCCCATGCTGAAGGTGGACGAGCCGACGCTGACCATGAACTTCTGCGTGAACACCAGCCCCTTGGCCGGTCGTGAAGGCAAGTTTGTCACCAGCCGCCAAATCTGGGACCGTCTGCAAAAAGAGCTGCAACACAACGTCGCCTTGCGCGTCAAAGAAACCGACGAAGAAGGCATCTTTGAAGTGATGGGTCGTGGTGAATTGCACCTGACCATCTTGCTGGAGAACATGCGCCGTGAAGGCTACGAGATGGCTGTTTCAAAGCCACGCGTGGTGTTCCGCGACATCAACGGCGAGCGCCACGAGCCCATTGAGTTGGTGACAGCCGACATCGAAGAAACCCACCAGGGCGGCGTGATGCAAGCCTTGGGCGAGCGCAAGGGCGAGCTGGTCAACATGGAACCCGATGGCCGTGGCCGTGTACGTCTGGAATACCGCATTCCAGCCCGTGGCCTGATCGGTTTCACCAACGAATTCCTGAACTTGACCCGTGGTTCCGGCCTGATCTCCAACATCTTCGACAGCTACGAAGCCCACAAGGGTGACATCGGCGGCCGCAAGAACGGTGTGCTGATCTCCATGGACGACGGTGAAATCTTCACCTACGCCCTGGGCAAGTTGGACGACCGCGGCCGCATGTTCGTCAAGGCGAACGATCCGGTGTACGAAGGCATGATTGTGGGTATCCACAGCCGTGACAACGACCTGGTGGTCAACGCCACTCGCACCAAGCAGTTGACCAACTTCCGCGTTTCCGGCAAGGAAGACGCGATCAAGATCACGCCCCCGATTGACCTGACCCTGGAATACGGCGTTGAATTCATTGAAGACGACGAACTGGTCGAAATCACGCCCAAGAGCGTGCGTCTGCGCAAGCGTTTCCTGAAGGAAAGCGACCGCAAGCGCAACAAGTGATGGGCTGATTCATCATGCGCATGACGCACGGCATGGCCGTTTGGACCATGGTGGGATGCACTGTCCTGTGGTCCATGGCTGGGGTGGTGACGCGGTACTTGGAAGAAGCTCGCAGCTTTGAAGTCACCTTCTGGCGCAGCTTTTTCACCGTCGTCTCCCTCTTGATCATTTTGCCTTTGTGGCAGGGCAGGGGGGTGTGGTCTCGCTTGCCTTGGCGCAATCGGTACTTTTGGCTGTCTGGCTTGTGTTGGTGCGTCATGTTCACCGCGTTCATGGTGGCACTGACGCTGACGGCGGTGGCCAATGTGTTGATCACCATGGCCGTGGGGCCTTTGCTCACCGCCTTGTTCACACGCATATTTTTGCGCCTTCAATTGCCTTTGCGCACCTGGGTCGCCATTGTGTTGGCCGGGTTAGGAATTGCTTGGATGTATGGCACCCAGTTGAGTCTGGGAGACCCGAATTTTCTCTTGGGCTCCTTGGTGGCTTTGTGTGTGCCCATCGCGGGTGCCGTGCAATGGACCTTGGCCCAAAAAAGCCAAAACGATGGACACAGTCTGGACTTGGTGCCCTCGGTTTTGTTGGGGGCCATTTTTTCCACCTTGTTCACCTTGCCTTTGGCCATGCCTTTTCAGGCTTCGGTTCACGATGTGGGCTTGCTCGCCGTACTGGGCTTGTTCCAGTTGGCCATTCCCTGCGTTTTGTCGGTGATCTGTGTGCGCGTTCTCAAAGCCCCTGAGGCGTCCTTGCTGTGTTTGCTGGAAATCGTCTTTGGCATTGCATTGGCCTGGTGGGGGGCCAACGAAGCCCCTCAAATGAGCGTATTGTTGGGAGGGTCCCTCGTTCTCGGGGCTTTGATCATGAACCAATGGTTAGGCTGGAGGCAAAACAATGTCTGACGTCATCGCGCACATCGAAGGCCGCATCGGCTGCATCACCTTGAACCGCCCCAAGGCTCTGAACGCCCTGTCGCTGGACATGGTGAGGGCCTTGACCCGGGCTTTGCTCGATTGGCAAGCCAATCCGCAAGTGCTGGCGGTGGCGGTGCGGGGCACCGGCAAAGAAGGCCCTTTTGGGGCTTTTTGCGCGGGCGGTGATATTCGTTTTTTTCACCAAGCGGCCACAGCAGGCGACGCGTCATTGGGTGATTTTTTCACCGAAGAGTATCGCCTGAACCACCTGATCCACACCTACAACAAGCCCTACATCGCCTTCATGGACGGCATCGTGATGGGGGGTGGCATGGGCATCAGCCAAGGCGCGAGCGTGCGTGTGGTGACCGAGCGCACCAAAATGGCCATGCCCGAAACCAACATTGGTTTGTTCCCGGATGTCGGTGGGGGCTATTTTCTGAGCCGCTGCCCAGGCCGATTGGGCGAGTACTTGGGGCTAACAGGCCAGATGCTCAGCGGTGCCCAAGCGGTGGCCGCCAAACTGGCCGACATCGCGCTGCCCAGCGGCATGCTCGAGCCGATTTGGCACACTTTGATCAGCAGCCCCTTTGAAAACGCCGAGTCGGTGGAGCGTTGGGTGCTGGCCCAAGCGGGTGCAATAACACCTGAAAAGCTGACACCACAACCGCAAATCGATGAAGCGTTTGCTTTGCCCAGCATTGCCGACATGTTGCACAAACTGGAATCGGCCACCGACGAGTGGAGCCAAAAAACGGCTCAGGCTTTGCGTCACCGCTCTCCGTTGATGCTGCATGTGGTGCTGGCGCAAATCCGCCGTGCCCGACAGATGAGCTTGGCCGATGACTTGCGCATGGAGCGCGACATGGTGCACCACTGTTTCCACTTGCGTTCTGTCGCCGACAGCGACACCGTCGAAGGCATTCGCGCCTTGGCGGTAGACAAAGACCACACGCCGAATTGGAAGCCTGCGCGAGTGGAAGACGTAGACATGTCGGAAGCTGCGCGTTTCTTTGAGAGTCCCTGGCCTTCTGAGCACCACCCGCTGCGCGATTTGGCCTGATTTGACGGTCGGTG
>CAITSG010000247.1 GCA_903894995.1 uncultured Burkholderiales bacterium | reverse complement strand
CGTTGATTTCCAGGATGCGGTGCATCAGGTCAGGGCGGCTGTACATCAGGGTTTTGACATGGCGGTAGTCGTCAGACCCTGCACCTTCGACCATGTAGCACGCCAGCGTCCAGGGGCTGCCGGAAAACCCGATCAGGGGCACACGGCCGTTGAGTGCCTTGCGAATCGACGTGACGGCATCGAACACGTAGCGCAGCTTGTCCATGTCGGGCACGGCCAGCTCGGCCACGGCCGCTTCATCGCGCACGTTCTTGGCAAAGCGCGGACCTTCGCCCAAAGCGAAGCTCAGACCCAAGCCCATGGCGTCGGGCACGGTGAGGATGTCTGAAAACAAGATGGATGCATCGAGTGGGTAACGGTCGAGGGGCTGCAGGGTGACTTCGGTGGCGTAGTCCACGTTGGTGGCCAGGCCCATGAAGCTGCCGGCTTTGGCGCGGGTGGCGCAGTACTCGGGCAAATAGCGGCCGGCCTGGCGCATGAGCCAGACGGGGGTGTGGTCGGTGGCTTCGCGCAGGCAGGCGCGCAGGAAGCTGTCGTTTTGGAGGGGGGCGAATGAGCTCATGCCCTGATTGTGGCAGGCTGGGATCGGGGTTTTGCGCCTTTGAGTCAAGGTCATTCTCAAGGTCATTCGTTATCAGGCATTCGCACCCACATTGAACCAGTGAGGTCGCCTGATTGATTCGGCTCAATGATATTTGCATGAACGCTTTTTTGTAGGAGCGGCGCCCTCGCCGCGATGGTGACTCGCAGAGCACCGCCCATTACCCAGGCGGAGGGGCTCCCAAACAGATGGCATCGCTGACCGCTGCGCCCAAGACAAGCCTTTCACTTCAAACTTCACAGGTCCGGATCATCAACGAGCCGGAAGTCCCTGCAAGGCTGTTTGAACTTCGGACACGCTGGGCAGCTCGGACAAGAGCACGGGCGCTCGGCTCGGAGCGTACAAGGCGTAGACCGGCACGCCGCTGCGGCCCAGTGCCGTGAGCGCCTGCGTGATGGCCGGGTCGCGGCGCGTCCAGTCGGCCCGCATCAGCACCACCTGCCGCGCCGCAAAGTCGGCCAGCACTTCGGGTGCGGCCAGCGTGGTTTTCTTGTTGTATTGGCAAGTCACGCACCAGGCGGCAGTGAAGTCCACAAACACCGGGCGGCCTGCGGCCAATTGGGCTTGCACGGCCGCCTCAGACCAAGGCTGCCAAGTCGAGGCGTTGGCGCTGGACAAGGTGCCGGGTGCGGCTTGTTTGGCGCTGGCCAGCGGCTCAGCAGGGGCATCACGCAAAGCCAAAGGCAACCAGCTGCTGCCCAGCCACACCAAGGCGGCCAAGGCCAAACCACTCAAAACCCAGCGTGTGCGGCCGCTCAAGCCCAGGGCCCACAACAGCCAAGCCACCGTGAGCAGCAAAGCCAGGAGGCTGCTGGCACCGTCGATGCCGGTTTGCTGACCCAGCACCCACAGCAACCAGATGACGGTGGCGAACATCGGAAACGCCATGGCTTGGCGGAAGGTTTGCATCCAGGCCCCGGGACGCGGCAGGGCGCGGGCCATGCCCGGCCACCAACTGGCCGCCAGATACGGCAAAGCCATGCCCATGCCCATGGCGGCAAACACCATGAGCGCTTGCCACACGGGCAGCGCAATCGCCAGGCCCAAAGAGGCCCCCATGAAGGGCGCGGTGCAGGGCGAGGCCACAGCCACAGCCAGCACGCCCGACAAACCGGCGTTCACAGTCGGGTGGCGGCTTTGCAGCGTGGCCAGGCTGCTGGGCAGCATCTGCCCAAATTCAAAAACGCCCGCCAGGTTCAGGCCCAGCAGGGTGAACAAAAGCGCCAGGCCCGCCACCACAGGCGGCGATTGCAATTGAAACCCCCAGCCCAATTGCTCGCCCGCCGCCCGCAGGCCCAGCATCAGGCCGCCAAGCAGCATGAACGACAGCACCACACCCACGGTGTAGGCCATGCCTGCTGCGCGGTGTTGGGCTTGCGAGGTGTCGGCTTGGGCAAAACCGATCACTTTGATGGCCAGCACAGGGAACACGCAGGGCATGAGGTTGAGCAAGAAGCCACCCACCAGTGCGCCCAAGATGGCCAGCGACAAGCCCAAGGCGGTGGTGCTCGATGCCGCAGGCTTTTGTGCCGCGTTGGCGCTGGCCTTGGCGTTGTCGGCCAGCGCCTTGGCAAGGGCCGGCGAAATTTCGGCGGGCGCAGCTGGTGTCATCGCGGGCCAAGTGCCTTGCACAGGTGTTTCGATTTCAAAAGCAGGCGCTTTGGGTGCAGACTCCGGCCCGGCGGCGACCACCCAACGCATCGATTTCGGGCTGTCGCCACGTTCTTCAGACACCGGAATTTGGGCTGTCCAGACCGCGCCTTGCCAGTTTTGTGTCCAGTCTTTGCCTTGTACGGCGGCGTTGTGCACCACGCTGGCCGTGACCGGGAAGGCGCTGAGCGTCTGGCCGCGCCAGCCTACAGGCAGGCCATGCACCCGCAGGGTGATCTGTTTCGCATCGGTGGACAAGGTGGTCTGGCCACCCGTGATCCAGGTGCCGCCTTGTTGCAGCTGCGCCATGGGCTTGGGGCTGAGCTTTTGAACCGATTCAAACGAGGCAGCGTTCGGTGTTTGTGTCGCGGCAGATGCCAGGTTCAGGGTGAAACGGCCTTCTTGCGGGATGCATTCCTGACGGCACACCAGCCACTCGGCTTGCAAGCCAAGGGCCAGTGGCCTACTGTCCGGGAAGCGGAAGTCCGCCCCCACTGTCACTGGGACGGTCAACAGCAAACGGCCTTCGTAGCCATAGTTGGCCAGGGTGCCGATGGGGAATTTTTTGGGCAGCGGCCAGGCGATGTCACCGGCTTGCAAGCCGGCGGGCAGTTGCCATTGCAGCCGGGTGGGTAAGCCCGAGTCGCCGGGGTTTTGCCAATAGGTGTGCCAGTCAGGCTGGTGTTCGATCTGCAGGCCCAACCAAAAAGTTTGTCCTGCCTGGATGCCTTGGGGGGCGTGCACCAGCAATTCGGCTCGCACCTGGTCGGTCTTGACCACATGGCTGGCACTGCCGAGCAAGGCGGAAGTGCCCGAGGTGCTGGCGGTTGCCCCCTTGGCCGAAAACAGGGGGCCGGTTTGTGCCTGGCCGAGCAGCGGCGTCAACAAGAGAGCGATCAGGCCCAGCCCCAAGCCGAGGCCCAACATCCAGCTTTGAACTGTGGCCCAGCCACGCGAGAACACGGAAACTTTCACGCCCATCCTTTTTTCTGGCCCCCCACAGCTCGGGCGGGGGCCTGTGCATCACAGTGCGACAGGCACTGTACACGCCCGGGCTCCATTAAGATGCCGATCATGCAAAACCCTTCGCGTTTTTGGGCCGACTGGACCACCCTCGATTTTCAGGCCTTGGTGCCAGGCCCGGCCATCGATCGGGCCATCGCCATCTTGCCCGTGGCGGCGACCGAGCAGCATGGCCCGCACCTGCCGCTGTCGGTGGACACCGATTTGGTCAACGGCGTGGTGGCGGCTTGCTTGCCGCACTTGCCTGCCGACTTGCCGGCATTGTTTTTACCCACCCAAACGGTGGGCCTGAGCCCTGAGCATGCGCGTTTTGCGGGCACTTTGACGCTCAAGGCCGAAACCGTGATCCGTTTGTGGACTGACATCGGCGAGTCGGTGGCGGCCAGTGGTGTGAAAAAGCTGGTGCTGCTCAACGCCCATGGCGGTCAGATCAGTGTGATGGACATCGTGGCGCGGGATTTGCGGGCACGCTTGGGCATGCTGGTTTACAGCGTGAGCTGGTTCAATTTGCCGCTGCGCGATGCACAAGGCGGCGATGTGAATGCGCTGTTTCCGCCCGAAGAGCACCGCTTTGGTGTGCATGCGGGCGACACCGAAACCTCGATGATGTTGGCGTTGCGCCCCGAGAGGGTGCGCATGGATTTGGCGCAAAACTTCCGGTCCAGCTCGCAAGACCGTGCTGAGCGGTTTGAAATTCTGGGCAATGGCAAAAGTGCCAAGCTGGGTTGGCAAATGCAGGACTACAACCGCCACGGTGCCGCGGGCAATGCCGCTGCCGCCACTGTGGCAAAAGGCCAGGCCTTGCTGGAGGCCTCGGGTCAGGCGCTGGCGCAGTTGTTGGGTGAAATCGATCGCTTGCCGCCCGACACGCTCACCGACCAAGTCGGCTAAGCCCCAGCGGGTTGTTGTTCAGAAGCGGGGCAGCACCAGCTCGCAGTCGTCGTGACACACGCTTTTGGGGTATTCGCGGGTGGTGTCAATGCAGCCGCCCTCGGCATAAACGCCTTTGGGGTCGCGCATGCGCAACATGCGCTCAAGCACATGGGCCCGGGCTTTGGGTTGGGCTTGGGTTTGCGCCACCAAGGTTTCCACCACGGCTTCGTCCATTTGCAACTCGCCTTGAGCATCGGTGTAAACACCGTCTTTCCAATGGAAGATTTCGATGGCTTTGGACTCCAGCGTGAACGGTGTGTCGCGTTTCCAGAAGTTGCTGAACAGTCCGCCGCCCATATAAATGACCCAGGAGCCTTCATAGCCGGTGACGTCGGACGATCGTTCATCCGGGTTGCGAAACCACAGCCGATCGCCAGGCACATAAAACCGGGGGGGCAAGGGCGCTTCCATGCTGCCGTACTCGATCATGAAAACGTCGTGGAATTGACCCGAGCGCACAGCGTGCTGTTCGTTCAGGTTTTGTAATTCGGCCAGCAGGGCGGGGTGGTGGGCTTGGGCTTCTTGCGCAATGCCCAGCAGGATCACGTATTCGGTGGCGCGGTAGCACGAAAAGTCGTAGAGCTTGCCCGTGACTTCAGGTTGAGTGGCTGCGATCAAAGCATTGATCAGTGGACGACCCGGCTTGAGGGTGAAGCCTGGTTTTTCTTCGTAATGCCAGTCGGCTTCGGGGCGTTCGGAAGCTTCGGTTTTGAAGGCCAATGCGGTTTTTCGAGCGGCCAAAGCCATGTTGCGCCGCACGCGGATGTGTGAGGTGAGCGAGGCCAAGTTGGCAAACTCAAAGCGGTGCGGAGAGCCCAGCAGTGCTACCCATGTCTCCCGCTCCAGTGCCCACGCCTCGTCGGTTTGTGGGGTGAGTCCCAATGTGTCGTGCAAGGCCAAGCTGTCATATCCGGGCATGCAGCGCTGCCGAAAGTCTGGACGCAAGTTGCAGATCAGAGAGGCTTGGGTGCCCTGCAGGGGGACCACCAAGGTTTGCACCGCAGAGGCCAGCGCCCATTTGTCCAGCAAGACAGTCAGTTCAGCTGCCAGACGGTCGGCGTCTGCCATGTGTGAGGTGATGAGCTGGATGCCGCCCTCTAAAGACTTGAGGGCCAACCAGGCGGTTGAACTGTTCATAGGCCTATTTTGCCTGCAAACTGAAAGGTTATTTCCTAGGGAATGTACCTGTTGGCCGGGTGCGATGTGGGCGTTTTTCGCTTCAGGCGAAGGTGACCCAGTCCTTGTGCGCGTCGCTGTCCAGGTGCGGCAGCGTGTTGTAGGTCAGCAGCATGTGCCGCTTGGGTGTGAACACAAATTCGGTGAGCGCCGTGTTGCGGATGCGCAGGTTCAGCTCGATGGTGGTCTCGGGCGGGGTGCCCAGCACCCGGCCCACGGCCGTCGAGATGGGGCCGCCGCTCGACACGATCATCACGTCACCCGTGTGGTTTTGCCGCACATGGTCCAGCGCCGCTTCGATGCCGCCCACAAAGTCGGCATAAGTGGGCATGTCCCGCGGCTGGGTGCGCCCGGCCATCCAGGCCTGCAGGGCGTCGCGCAGCAGCCGGAAGTGGTGGCGGTACAGCTCGGGCGTGTCGGGTTTGGCCAGTGGCTCGGGGTGGATGGACTCGATCAGCGCGTGGCTGTCGTATTCGTTCAGACCCGGCCAAACGGCCGGGGTGTGCGGCAGGCCCGCGCCTTCGGCAATGCCTTCCCAGGTTTGGCGGTGGCGCTTCAAGCTGCCCATGAGCACTGCTTCGAGGGGCTTGTCCTGCAGTTTGGGCCGCAGGTATTCACCCAGGCGCACGGCCTGATGGCGGCCCAGTGGGCTGAGTTGGTCGTAGTCGTCGGCCCCGAACGAGGCTTGTCCGTGGCGGACTAAGTAAAGTGTTCCCATGATCGGGGATTCTGTGCGGGGAGGTCTGAAGGCTTTGTCCCACGAGCGACGGCCATCGTTTGGTGTCGCCGTGGGTCGACTGCGGGTCTCAGAAGTGCTTGTTCAACACGCTGCAGAAAATGTCGGTGTCCACATTCCCGCCGCAGAGGGTGGTGCCGACCTGCAAGCCCTTGAGCTGGTCTTTGTCTGCCCAAGCGGCGGCAAAGCTGGCGGCACCCGCGCCTTCGGCCAGGTTGTGCGTATCGGTGTACAGGTCGCGCATGGCCTGTGCGACTTGCGCGTCGTTGACCTGAACCACACGGTCCAGCCCTGCTTGCAGGATGGCCAGAGCCTGCGGGTCGGCGCGGCGCACAGCCATGCCGTCCGCCAGCGTGGTGCTGACCGGTGCTTCCACCACGCAGCCTGCCGCCATCGAGTCGGCGTAGGTGGTGGCGTGGGCACTGACAACACCGACCACCTTGACGGCGTGCCCCAAGGCCTGTTTGGCCGCCAAGGCGGCGCAGGCGCCAGAGCCCAGTCCAATCGGCACATACAGCACGTCGAGTGCCGGGACGGCCCGCAAAAACTCGACCCATGCGGTCGCCACGCCCACAACCAGAGCCGGGTGGTAGCTGGGAACCATGTGGGCCCCGCGTTCTGTGGCGAGGGCTTGGGCGTGCTCGCGGGCGTCCTGGAAGTCGTCACCATGCTCCAGCAAATGAGCGCCCAAGGCCCGCATGGCGGTGTTTTTTTCGATGGAGTTGCCGCGCGGGACCACGATGGTGCACGCGACACCGTGCCGCGCTGCGGCATAGGCAATGCTTTGGCCGTGGTTGCCCCGGGTGGCGCTGATGACTTCTTGGGGCAAACGCTGGGTGCTGCGCAGGTGCTCGAAATACGTCAACCCACCCCGGACCTTGAACGCCCCGACCGGTGTGTGGTTCTCGTGCTTGACCCAGCAGTCGGTGCCCAGCCTTTGACTGAGCGTGGCCCAGCGGTATTGCGGTGTGGGGCCAAAGGCCGCGTAAACGGTTTGGGCGGCGGCTTCGATCTGTGAAAGCGTGGGCAGGTCGGTCATGGTCTTTTCAGGGTCAAGTGACATCAAGTGCCCATCAGAGCGTGACCAGGCCTTGGATGCAGCCCACCACATCGCCGCCTACCCAGACTTGGCCGCTTTCGTCTTGTGACAAAAACACCTGACCTGCGCGGCCCAGCGCGGTGCCCTGGCGGGCGCTGTAGCGGGTGGGCATGTGGCCTTCGGCCATCAGCCATTGGGCCAGCGACGCATTGAGGCTGCCGGTGACCGGGTCTTCGGCGATGCCCACTGGAGCGGCAAAGGCGCGCACTTCCAGATCGGTAGGGTCGTTGGTGATGGGGGTGGATGCTGCAAAGGCGCGGGCCTCGCGGTTGGCGCGGCGGATCAGACTGCCAGCGCTGACCTGTCTTTTGGCTGCTACACCAACCTTGGTGTTCAGGCGTTTGAGTGCCGCGTGGTCAGGTTCCAGCGATAGCAGGCTGTCCACCGAGTCGATCAAAAGGCCCAGCCAGTGCGGGCCGTTGTTCAGGTCTTGTGCGGCCAGCACCTCGTCGGGCTGCAGCCCCAGCGCCGCCAGCACCTCGGCCAGCAGCGCTGGCGCTGGGGTCTGGCGCTGCAAGGGCGGCGCGGCAAAGGCCCAGCGGCCATCAACCGATTTCAGGCTGACCAAACCGACACCACATTCCTGCACCAATTGACCACTTTGCCGGGGCTGGCCACCGGCTTGAAGCCAAGCGTGGGCTGTGCCCAGTGTCGGATGGCCCGCAAACGGCAGCTCAGCGCCGGGCGTGAAGATGCGCACCCGGTAGTCGCCCCCGCCCGCAGCCCCTTTGGGCGTGGGCGGCAGCACAAAGGTGGTTTCGCTCAACTGGGTCCAGCGTGCAAACGCCTGCATTTGCGCGTCAGACAGGCCCTCACCGTCGAGCACCACGGCCAGGGGGTTGCCCAAAAATGCGGTGTCTGTGAAGACGTCGACTTGTTGGAAAGCGCGAGTTTTCATGGCGGTGTCCTGAGGCAGGTTGATCAAAGCGATTCGCGGATCGCGGCGGCCAATGCGCTCATGCCGGTGTTGATCTGGTCCACCGTGGCGGTCACAAACGACAGGCGCAGGGTGCTTTCATCCGCACCTTCAGCATAAAAAGCCGAGCCGGGCACAAAGGCCACGCCTTTTCCCACGGCTTTGTCCAGCAACGGAATGGCTTTGAGGCCCTGGGGCAGTTGCACCCACAGGAACATGCCGCCCACCGGGCGGTTCCAGGTGAGGCCCAAGCCCGCCATTTCCCGGTCGAGCGCGGCCAGCATGGCTTCGCATTGCTGTTTGTACAGGGCTCGGATGGTGGGCACATGGCGTTCGATGAAGCCGTCTTTGAGCACTTCGGCCACCACGCGCTGGTTGAAGCTGGGCGTGTGCAGGTCGGCCGCTTGCTTGGCTTGCAAGAGCTTGGGGTAGAGCGCTGGGGGCGCGACCAGGTAGCCCAGACGCAGGCCGGGGGCCAGGATTTTGGAGAACGAGCCCAGGTACACGCTGCCTTCGGGATGGCGTGAACTCAAAGAAGGCGCGGGCGGCGCGTCAAACCACAGGTCGCCGTAGGGGTTGTCTTCGATGATCGGCAGACCGGTTTCGATGGCCACTTGGGCCACGGCGGCGCGGCGCGCTTCGGTCATGGTGCGGCCCGTGGGGTTCTGGAAGTTGGGCAGCAGGTAAACAAAACGGGCTTTGTCGGCCCCGGTGCCGACTTTGGCGCGCAAGTCATCGGGGTCCACGCCGTGCTCGTCGCTGTTCACACCCACGGCCACAGGCTCCATCGGGGTGAAGGCTTGCAGTGCGCCCAGGTAGGTGGGGGTCTCGACCAAAATTCGGCTGCCCGCGTCGATCAGGATCTTGGCCACCAGGTCCAGGCCTTGCTGGCTACCGGTGGTGATCAGCACCTGGTCGGGGCTGACGTTCATGCCCTGCTTGAGCAGGTCTTGCGCCACCCATTCGCGCAGCGG
>CAITSG010000246.1 GCA_903894995.1 uncultured Burkholderiales bacterium | reverse complement strand
GGTGCCGGCATGGCCGGCGTGACCAGCGCACGCACTTTGCGCCAAGCAGGACACAACGTCACCTTGTTTGAAAAAAGCCGAGGCCTGGGGGGACGCATGTCAACCCGGTCCAGCGCATTTGGCAGCTTTGACCACGGCGCGCAGTACTTCACGGTGCGCGACCCGCGCTTTGAGCTGGCCATCGGCACGGCCCCTGGGGTGTGCAAACCCTGGAGTGCCAACGCGGTGCGCGTGCTCGACCCCAATGGCCGCGTGATTGAGGCCGGCCTGCCCGGTGGAGAACGCCACTGGGTGGCCGCACCCGGCATGAATGCATTGGTCAAGGCCTGGGCAGCACCCTTGGTCGAAGACGGCAATGTGCAGCTACAAACCCGGGTCACACTCATCGGCCCTGACCCGCTCAAGAAAAACGGCTGGCAATTGCACACCGAGAGCGAGGACGGCGGTCAGCAGGTGTATGCCGGTTTCGACAAGGTGATTTTGGCGATTCCACCCGCACAAGCGTCAGCTTTGCTCACCACATCTGGTCAAAGTGCCTTGGCAGAGCCCTTGAGCCAAGTGACGGTGGACCCTTGCTGGACACTCATGTTGGCTTACCCCCAAGCCGTGCAACCGGGCTTGATCACCATTGGCCCCCAATGGAACGCCGCCCGCAGCACGCACCACCGCATCGCCTGGATGGCGCGTGAATCGTCCAAACCCGGGCGCGAACGCATCGAGCGCTGGACCGTGCAGGCCAGTGCCCCGTGGTCGGCCGAGCATGTCAACGACACCCCCGAGCGGGTCAAAGGCAAGCTGATCAAGGCCTTTGCCGAAATCACGGGCATCCGTGTCACCCCTGACCACGCCGAAGTGCACCGCTGGCTCTATGCCAAAACCGGCCAGCCTTTGGGCCACAGCTTTTTATGGTCCAAAGACACGGGCATCGGCCTGTGTGGCGACTGGTGCTTGGGCCACCGGGTCGAGGACGCTTTTGTCTCGGGCCTGGAACTGGCTTTGGCGGTGCTGCAAAAACGGTGATCCTGCATGCCACAGGTGTACACAGGCCGGTTTGCGCCCTCGCCAACCGGCCTTTTGCATGCCGGCTCGCTGGTGGCGGCTTTGGCCAGTTGGCTCGATGCCCGTGCCCATGGCGGGCGCTGGTATTTGCGCATCGAAGACGTGGACACACCGCGCTGCGTACCAGGGGCGGACCAGGCCATCTTGCAACAGTTGGCAGACTGCGGCTTGGTGCCCGATGGCCCTGTGGTGTGGCAAAGCCAGCGGGCTGATGCCTACGCCGACGCCTTGCAAACACTGGTGACAAAAGGTTGGGCCTATCCATGTAGCTGCTCTCGCAAAGACATTGAATCGGCACAAACCGTGGCCCGGCACAGCGCTGCGGTATACCCCGGAACTTGCCGCGATGGCCTGGGTGGCAAACCCGCCCGCGCCTGGCGACTGAATGTGTGGGCCGTACAAAATGCCCTGGCCTTGCCCGCCCTCACCCACTGGAGTGACCGTCGCCTGGGGCCGCAACAACAAAACGTGAACGAGGAGGTGGGCGACTTTGTGCTGCGCCGCGCCGACGGTCTTTGGGCCTACCAGCTGGCGGTGGTAGTGGACGACGCGGCCCAGGGCATCACCCATGTCGTGCGCGGCCAAGATCTGGCCGACAACACCGCTCGCCAAGTCGTGCTTCAACACGCTTTGGGTTTGCCCACACCGCACTACCTGCACACCCCCTTGGTGCTGGGCACAAACGGCGAAAAGCTCAGCAAACAAAACGGCGCCATGGCGCTTGATCTGCACAACCCGCATGCTGCATTGAACGCACTCAACACGGCGGCGCAAGTGCTGGGCCTGTCCCCCACCACCGAGCACAGCGTGCAACAAGCGCTGCAGCAGTGGGTGACGCAACATTCGACACAAGGCTGCTAGGATCAAAACTCATCGACACCTTGAGACGACAGTGAACACGCCAACATCCTGCCCACACCCCACAAGCCGCATCGCCGCTGCCAGCCTCTTGCTCAGTTTGTTGCTGGCGGGCTGTGCCAGCACCGACAACGCCAGCCCCAGCGCCCCTGTGCTTTACCCCAATGCCGCTTACAAAAGCATGGGCGACATGGCGGCCAAACAACACCTGAGCCAGTGCGTGGCCCAAGCCCAAGCCAGTGGGCTGAGCCCTGGCGACGACCGCCATGGCGTGGCTGCGGGCGCCAAGATGGGGGCGGCTGTCGCCGGTGTCACGGGCGCGGTCACAGGCCTGGTTTTGGGGCGCGGGCATGTGAACGATGCCCTGAAATACGGCGCACAAAGTGCGGTCATTGGGGCCGCAGCGGGCGCCACCCGAGGGGCCATGAACCCACAGCAGGCCAACCCCGTGTTTCGCCAGTTCGTACAACGCTGCGCCTCAGAGCGAGGCCTTGAGGTCATCGGCTGGCAATGAACGAGCGTCTTGGCCGAAGCCCCCTTTTGTAGGAGCGGCGCCCTCGCCGCGATTGAGCCTCGCAGACCCCCACATCGCCCCGGGGGCGGAGCTCCCTCAGGGATCGCTGTGCTCATCAAACTTCACTGGGCCATGTCAATCGATGGCCATGCCACGGCACCGCGCATCTGCCGACATCAGTGCCCCCATCAATCCCCGAGAGGCTTGAACAGTTCATTCAAATCGGCTTCGCCAAACAGGGGTTCTTTGCGCTGAACAGCCCCCTCATACATGTCTTTGGCCAATTGGGCTTTGCGCTCCTGCAGGGCCAGCATGCGCTCCTCAATCGTGCCTTGGGCGACCAACTTGACCACCCAAACGCTTTGCGTCTGGCCCAGGCGGTGAGCCCGGTCGGTGGCCTGATTTTCCACGGCCGGATTCCACCAAGGGTCGTAATGGATGACGGTGTCGGCTTGCGGCAGGTTCAAACCCACGCCCCCAGCCTTCAGACTGATCAGAAACAGCGGCACCTGCCCACTGGTGAACTGGTCAATGATGGCATCGCGGTTTTTGCTTTGCCCGGTCAACTTGACCCATGGGATGTTCAAAGCGGGCAAGGCCTGTTCAATCAAACCCAGCATTTCGGTGAACTGCGAAAACAGCAAAATTTTGCGGCCCTCGGCCACCATTTCGGGCAGCATGTCGAGCAACTGCGTGAGCTTGGCGGAGGTCTTGACCTGCAATCCAGTGTTCGTTTTGAGCAGCCGTGGATCGCAGCAGACTTGACGCAACTTGAGCAGCGCATCGAGGATGGTGATTTGGGATTTGCCCAAACCTTGCGTGCTGAGGGCCTCACGCACGGTTTTTTCCATGCCCAAGCGAATGGTTTCATACAGGTCCGCTTGCGGCCCTGTCAGCAACACCGGCATCAAAGTCTCGATCTTGGGCGGCAGCTCGCTGGCCACCAGGTTTTTGGTACGCCGCAACATGAAGGGCGTGATGCGGTCGCGCAGCTGCGACATTCTTTCGGCGTTGCCATGGCGCTCAATCGGGTTGCGAAACAGTTCGGTGAAACGTTTTTGGCTGCCCAAAAAACCGGGCATCAAAAAGTGAAACTGGCTCCACAACTCACCCAAATGGTTTTCGATGGGCGTACCCGACAAACACAGGCGGTGTTGGGCAGGAATTTCGGAGACCGTTTGGGCGGCATAACTGTTGGCGTTTTTGATGTTTTGCGCTTCATCGAGCACCAAAACATGCCACACCGTGGACAACCACAACTCACGGTCACGCGAGAGCAAGGAATAGGCGGTGATCACCACGTCATAAGCTCTGAGGTCCGCCACCTCGTCGTGACGCGTCAAACCGTGGTGCACATGGGTGGTCAAGCCGGGAGAAAAGCGTGCGGCCTCGCGCTGCCAATTGCCCAACAAACTCACCGGTGCCACGATCAATGCCGGCTCGGTCAGGCGTCCAGCCTGCTTTTCCGTCAGGATGTGGGCCAGCGTTTGCAAGGTTTTACCCAAACCCATATCGTCCGCCAAAATGCCGGCCAAACGGTGTTCACGCAAGAACTGTAGCCAATTGAGACCCTGCTGCTGATAAGGCCGAAGCGTGGCCTGCAAGCCCTCCGGGCAGGGCACATCGGGCAAGGTATTTTGGCCACGCATTTGCAACATCATTTGGTGCAAGCGCTCAGCGCCCTGCCAAACAGCCCCCTCCCCCAAAGAAGCGGTGCAACGCAAAGCTTCCATGCGCGACAAACGCAGCACGTCGCCGTCCCAATCCCGACCGCGCTCGCCATGCAGTTCCATCAAGGTGGCCAGCCAAGGTCTGATTTTGGCGGTAGGCAGCTTGACATAGCCTGGCCCATGCAGATCGGGCAGGTAAAGGTAGGGGGCCAATTCAGGGGGTTCGGCCCCATCGGAAGCCTCGCTGGCCAGCGCCCCCGTACGGGCCAGGGCCGCCACAATGGCTGGCACCCAAGGCAAGATGTTCACCCTTTGCCCGTCCAAATCCATGCCCAAGGACAAGTCAAACCAGGGCGAGGTGATGTCCAAGTCCTTGGGCTCATTCAAACTGACCTGCACGTCTTGGGCTTTGCGCAACCAATGGGCCATGCCATCGAGTTGGCGCACCTGCAGGCCAGCTTGGCGCAAAACGGCAAAATCAGACTCCAGCCATTGCAACCAAAGGTCCACACCTTGCGGCCCACTGATGGTCAACACGTCGTCTTGTTGGCGCTCAAGACCCAGAGCGTACAGTTGGTCCCAAATGGCTTGTTCGGCCACCAAGTCCCGCACCAAAATCTGAGACTGCCCTGCCACCCGCACCACCACGCGTGTGGGTTGAGGTGGCCAGCGGCCTTCAACGCCGTCGTAACTGAAGGCCAGTTGCGCCTCCATCAAGCCTTTTTCTGAGCGCCGAGCAGCAGGCAAGGCCGTGAGGGTGAGCACGCCTTGTGGCTGCACACCCCGAATTTCAGGCATTTGCTCGATCACGGGCGGCAAGGACAAAGAACCCAAGCGGGTGATCAACTGTTGCTGGAACTTGACCGCCACGCGCTCGGGCACCACGGGCGACTGGCTCAGCAATACCAGTTGGTCTGCGCTCATGCCCAGGGTGTCCAGCAAGCCGCACTCCCCCAGTTCGGGGTCCACATACATGGGCGGCTCATTAAAAGCATGGACCACACTGTCTTTTTCGGCCCGCAGTTGCAACTGCCAACCCGATGGAAAAGGATCTTGCGCTGCCGTGGCTTGCCACTGGCCGAGCAAGGGCAACTTCGCATCGGTCCACTGCAAGGCCTGCAAGTGCCGCTCACCCTCCCACATGAGCCGTCCGGTTTGGCTGCACATTTTGAGCAGCAATTGGGCGGCCAGCCCCTGCAACTTGACGGCGCTGTGAAAGCCATAAGAGCTGAAACTGTTGGTGGCCGGGCAGGCTTTGAAGAGGTCAAAAATACCCCGCTCCATGGGGGCGCATGTGCGCCAGACCGGGTCGTGCGGCAAAGGTTCGCTGCTGACCTTTTTGGGCTTGCTCCAATCGCCGTCACGTTTGAGGCTGGCGCGGGTGATGGTCAGGTGAAAAACGGGTCTGTGGCCCTGCGTGGCTGCAGACAAGATGTACAAAAAGTGTTCAGCGGAGCCAGAGGGCAAACTGAAGCCATGCACGATGTTGGCAGTTTCAAGCCGGTCCAGCCATTCCTGTACTTGCTGCTCAGACTGTTGTAAGGCGTTTTCCAAGCGCTGCTGGTGAAGAAACTCGGCGTTTTCGTCGGACACGGCGTCATCGGCGGGCTGTGCCAGCATGCCAAAACCCTGCATCGCCGCATGAATGCCCAAAGCGGCACCATGGCGGCACATTCGTCCCACGGCACAAGTGCAAGTCGAGCGCCAAGCCTGCAAATTGCCGCCATCGGACACCCGCACATGGGCTTTGACCTGAAAAGGGGTCGGCTCGCGACCTTCTTGAACCTGGGCTTGCAGCGACCAGCCCTCGGCTTCACTCGTCATTTTGGCCGAGACCACCTCGTTTTGAAGGTACAGCGCCGTGCCTTTGGCCCAAGAGTTGGAGTCAAAGTAAAACGCCAGTTGCGAGGGCGGAAACCATTTTTCAGAGACCACTGTTTTCATGCATTCAGACGTTTAAGCCACCCACTTGCGGGCGTTCTGCCAGACGCGCAACCAAGGACTGGTGTCGGCCACATGTCCACTGGTCCAGCTCATCTGCACATTGCGAAACACCCGCTCAGGGTGCGGCATCATGGCCGTGAAACGCCCATCCAAGGTGGTCACGGCGGTGAGGCCGCCTGCACTGCCGTTGGGATTGAAGGGGTACTGTTCGGTGGCCACGCCAGAGTTGTCCACAAAGCGCATCGCGCCAATGGCCTGCGCTGCGCTGCCCCGGTGCTTGAAGTTGGCAAAGCCTTCGCCATGCGCTACTGCAATGGGCAAGCGGCTGCCCGCCATGCCTTGCAAAAAAAGGCTGGGCGATTCCAGCACCTCGACCATCGACAGACGCGCTTCGAAGCGCTCACTCTGGTTGGTCGTGAAACGCGGCCAGTCTTGTGCGCCGGGGATGATGTCGGCCAGTTCGGCAAACATCTGGCAACCGTTGCACACACCCAGACCAAAGGTGTCGATGCGGCCAAAGAAACCTTTGAACTGATCGGCCAGTTGAGGGTTGAAGGTGATGCTGCGCGCCCAGCCAATGCCAGCGCCTAAAGTGTCGCCGTAGCTGAAACCACCACAAGCGACCAAACCTTTGAAGTCGGCCAAGTTGGCGCGGCCCGATTGCAGATCGGTCATGTGCACGTCGTGCGACTCGAAGCCCGCTTTGTGGAAGGCGTAGGCCATTTCCACATGCGAGTTGACGCCCTGCTCGCGCAGGATCGCCACTTTGGGGCGCGACAAATTGAGGAACGGTGCGGCCACGTTGTCAGTTGGGTCAAAGCTCAGCGCCACATGCATGCCGGGGTCGTCTGCGCGGCCAGCGGCGGCGTGTTCGGCGTCGGCACAAGCGGGGTTGTCGCGCTGCTGGCAAATCTTCCAGCTCACGCTGTCCCAGACCTGGTGCAGGTCTTCCAGCTTGGCGGCAAACACCTCTTTGGTGTCGCGCCACACACTCAGCTCGCCCACGCCTTTTTGGATGGTCGATTGCACGGGGCGGGTCTTGCCGATCACATGGGTGTGCTTGGACAACCCATGC
>CAITSG010000245.1 GCA_903894995.1 uncultured Burkholderiales bacterium | reverse complement strand
TCATCTGTCATCATGCCCCCCATCATTCCGAGTCATGCCATGAACACTGAACAACCCTTGGGCATTCTGGCTTGCCAGCCCCTCACGGCACAAGCTTTTTCGCCCTATGGCGAGGTGTTGAATTTGTTTGCACCAGCCCACCAAACCATCAACCAAGGCACCAGCGGACGGCTCAATTTGCCCGGCGGCCTGGACTTGGCGGGCGATCAGGGTCAAGCGGTGTTGGCGGTGTTTCATGCGCAGGCACAGAACCCCGAGGGCCCTTGCCACATGCTGGAGCGGCACCAACACGGCAGTCAGACCTTTGTGCCCTTGACCGGGGCGCGCTGTCGTTTGCTGGTGGCCTTGGGCCAAGACCAACCCCACCTGCGCACGCTGGTGTGCTTTGAAGTGACGGGCCAGCAAGGCTTCACCCTGCACAAAGGCACCTGGCACCACCCCTTGATGGCCTTGGACAACGGTGCTTTTTTGGTGATCGAGCGCCGGGGCTTGAGCGTAGATTGCGAGATTCATTCACTGCCTTTGAGCGTGCGCCTGAGTCCCCTTTGAAGCCGCTGACACAGGGGTGTCCCTGCGGCGTTCAGGACCACGCGCGGTGGATGTGTTCTGCCAATTTGACCAGGCTGCGGTCTGAGCCCTCTGGGCCCACCAAAGAGATGCCCAAGGGTGCGCCCTGGTGGCTGGCCAGAGGCAAGCTCACCTGCGGCAAACCCGCCATGCCCGCCACACACAGCAAACTGGTGGCCCGGTTGCGGTAGGTTTCCAGCTCGGCATCGGTCTGACGAATCAAAGGGGCCACATCGGGCATGGTGGGCATCAAGAGCACGCCGTCGGTGCCCAAAATCTGCTGCATGTGCGTGCGCCAGACGTCGCGAAAAGCCCGCGCCTTGGCCACTTGATCGTCCGTGACTTTGGACGACCAGTCAAAACGCTGGGCCACCGCAGCGCCCAGCACAGGACGAAACCGCTGAAGAAAACCACCATGCACATCCCAGGCCTCGCGCCCCTGAATGGCGCGGAAATGCCAATACATGGTGTCCATGTCTGCGTTCATGACACGAACCGGTTTGGCCTTGCCCAAACACTGCTCTATTTTTTGACGCACCGGCTTGAGGGCTTTGAGGGCCCCGGGTGTGGCCAGCGCCCACATGTCGGTCGGGACCAACAAGCGGATGTGATCGGGCAAGGGCTGCGCATCCTGACCCAACAAAACATCTGCCACACGGGCAAAGGTGGGCACATCGCGGGCGAACCAGCCACAGGTGTCCAGGCTGGGCGACAAGGCCATGGTGTCTTGCAAACTGATGCGCCCTTGGCTGGGCCGCATGCCCACCAAACCGCAATGGTTGGCGGGGGCACGCACCGAGCCGCCGGTGTCTGAGCCCAAAGCAAAATCGCACAGGCGGTTGGACACGGCAGACGCCGAGCCCGAAGATGACCCGCCGCTGATGCGTTCGGCCACCGCGCCGTTGATGGGCGCACCGTAATGGGCGTTCTGACCGTTCATGGAGAACGCCAATTCGTCGGTGACGGTTTTGCCCACAAAGCGGGCGCCCGCGTCGAGCAAGCTTTGCACCACCGGGGCTGATCGGTCCTGAACGCCCCACAAGGCCATGAGCATGGGTTGACCGCCACTGGTGGGGTAGCCCTTGACGTGGTAAATGTCTTTGGCCGCAAAGCTCAAGCCAGACAAAGGGCCTGTGGCCGCGTGGTCCACCGTGCTGGCGGGGTAAGGCATGAAGGCGTGGGCTTGGTCCCACAGGGCATCGGTGTGTCGACTCATGTTCACCTCACGTTGAAACTCACGTTAAAAAATGCTCAGGCCACTTGCTGAGAATTTGGATGGGGCTGGGGCTGTGGCTGGGCCAGCAAGCAACGAACACTGTGGCCTTCGGCCAGCCAGGTGGCTTCCGGGCGTGTGGCACTGCATTCAGGCACCGCCATCTTGCAACGGCTGGCAAAGGCGCAGCCCTGTGGCAAATTCGTCAAGTCAGGCGGTGCGCCGGCAATGGTTTCCAGGCGCTGGCCTTTGGCCAAAGCGCCGTCGGCGCGGCTTTGCAGCAAAGCACGGGTGTAGGGGTGACGGGGTTCACGAATCAGGGTTCGGGCGGGCCCCTCCTCCACAATGCGACCGGCATACATCACGGCAATGCGATCGGCCACCTCCACTGCGGCACCGATGTCGTGCGTGACAAAAATCACCGACAAGCCCATCTCTTTTTGCAACTCGCGCAAGAGCAGCAAGATCTGGATTTGCACCGTCGCGTCCAGCGCGGTGGTGGGCTCATCGGCCAGCAGCAACTGGGGCCGACAGGCCAGGGCCAGGGCGATCATGGCGCGCTGGCGCATGCCGCCCGACATTTCGTGCGGATAAGCCTGCAAACGTCGCTCTGGGCTGGGAATGCGCACCCGCTCAAACAAAGCCAAGGCACGCTGCTTGGCCTCGTCCTCGCTCACCTTTTCGTGACGGCGAATGGTTTCAATGATTTGCTGGCCCACGCTGTAAACCGGGTCCAGCGCCAGCAAAGGCTCTTGAAAAATCATGGACGCCACACGCCCACGGAAGCGGCTGAGCTGGTCCTGCGACAGCGTGAGCACATCCTGCTCACCTACCCGGATTTG
>CAITSG010000244.1 GCA_903894995.1 uncultured Burkholderiales bacterium | reverse complement strand
TGTTGTCTGACATGCGGCTATTTGTTTCTTTGTAGGCGCCCCCCTGTGGGCGATGGCTTGCAGGGCGTGTTCCACGCCCATCGCCCACGGGGTGGGCTCCTACAAAAAGCCAACCCTTGAATGTTCTTCAAGACTTCAAGGACCCAGGGTGCATCACGGGCTGGGGGGTTTTCACCATCGTGATCACACCAAACGGGCAGCGCCGCTCGCATTGGCTGCACCCGGTACAGCCCTGCTCATCGTTCAGCACCGCATGCTTGCGCCAGGACACCACCTGCAAACTCAGCACCCCCGGCGGACAGGCCGCCACACACCAGCCACAACCGGTGCAGCGGGGCGTGTGGATGTGGGGCAGCTTCACACCAGCGGCACCGTCAACTGCGCGATCACCGCCGCCGTATCAGGCCTCATACCGCGCCACCACGCAAAGGCCTCGGCGGCCTGCTCGGCCAGCATGCCCACGCCATCGGCCAGGTGCGTGACGCCCGCTTGTTGGGCCAACTTCAAAAACGGTGTGAGGCCTTTGCCATAAGTCAGGTCATAAGCCAAGCAGCCGGGTGCAAAAACGCTGGCGGGCAATGGCGGCAACTCGGCTGTGAGGCTGGACGAGCTGGCGTTGAGCACCACATCAAACGCCTGTCCCTGCAAGTCGGCATAGCCCAGCCCCTGCACGGGCACTTGGCCGGTCTGGTGCTGGTGTGCGAGCGCCGCCAACTCTTGCGCCTTGGCCACCGTGCGGTTGACGATCACCATCTCGGCAGGCTGCTCGACCAACAGCGGCAGCAAGGCCCCGCGTGTGGCGCCCCCCGCTCCCAAAATCAACACGCGCCGCCCCTTGATCGGACAAGCCAGGTTGTGCACCACGTCGCGCACCAGGCCCACGCCGTCAAAGTTTTCGGCATACACCTTGTCGCCCTCGAACTTCATCGCATTCACCGCCCCCGCCATCTGCGCACTGGGAGCCAGATCGGTGGCGTAAGCAAAAGCGTCGAGCTTGAAAGGCGCAGTCACATTCATGCCCCGCCCGCCACTGGCCCGAAACGCGTCCACCGTGGCCGCAAACTCGCCCAAGGGGCCGAGCAACTTGCCGTAGTCGATGTCTTGCCCTGTGACCTGCGCAAAAGCGCTGTGGATCAAGGGCGATTTGCTTTGCACAATGGGATTGCCGATCACGGCATAGCGGTCTGTCATGGGGTCATCTCGAAGAAATATCTTTCGATCTTATCGCTGAAGGCCCCTCCCCTCTGACCTGTCAGTTCTGATGGCTGAGTTCAATCCGCTCTATCATGTGACCCGCTCAAATGGACTCAAGACGGAGACACGACATGACATTGCAACCCCAAATGTTGGCCTTGCTCTTCACCGTGATCTTGTTGGCGGTAACCACCTACTTTTTGTTGGGCTCCATTCCCCTGTTGATCCTCAAGCACGACAACCCGATGGATTCCCGGTTCATCCGCTCGTTCTACATCACTTACTTTCGCCTCGCCCTGATCGCCGCTTTGGCCGCGGCCATCAGTTTCGCCTTCGCTGGCAAACCCGGTTTGTCCATGGGCGCGGGCGGCATTGCCTTGCTGACTTGGCTCATGCGCCAACATTTGATCACCCGCATGGACCATTTCGGAGCGCAAATTCGGGCCGATGAACCGGTGGCGATTCCCGCTTTCAGAAAAATGCACAAGTCTGCCATCCTGATCAATGCCACCCAACTGCTGGCCATCTTGAGCAGTCTGGGCTCGTTCTAAAGCACCAATTGACAGAGTCACTGACACGCTGGCGTCAGCTTGAGCGCGTGAGAAGGCCTAAATTGCCTCCTTCACTTTGGAGACAAACCATGAAAAATCGTCTACCCCTCTGGGCCAGTCTCTGCTTGTTCTGGCTCGGTTTATGCGGCGCCTTGCAGGCCCAAGAAACCCCGCAAAACGGCAGCTGGATCGTCAAAGATTTCAAGTTCCACACGGGCGAAGTCCTGCCCGAACTGCGGCTGAACTACACCACCTTGGGAGACCCCAAAAATGAAGCCGTGCTGATTTTGCATGGCACTACAGGTTCCGGCGTTGGCATGTTGGGTGCCAATTTTGGTGGAGAGCTTTTTGGACCCGGCCAAATTCTGGACGCCAAACGTTACTTTGTAATCCTGCCCGATGCCATTGGCACGGGCAAATCCAGCAAACCTTCCGACGGGCTGCGTGCAAAGTTTCCGGCCTACAACTACGACGACATGGTCTCGGCGCAGCACCGTTTGGTCACCGAGCACCTGGGCATCCGACATTTGCGTTTGGTCTTGGGCAACTCCATGGGGGGCATGCAAACCTGGATGTGGGCCGTCAAATACCCGGACATGATGGACATCGCTGTGCCCATGGCTTCACTGCCCTCGGCCATGTCGGGTCGCAACTGGATGCTGCGTCGCATGCTGACCGAATCCATCCGCAAAGACCCCTTGTGGATGGGCGGCAACTACAAAGAGCAGCCGCCGAGCTGGCAGTTCGCTTCCGTTTTTTTTGCAACGGCCACCAACGGCGGCAACCAGGGCTTGCAAAAAATTGCAGCCACCAGCGATATGGGTGACGCCTTGCTCAAGCGCCGCCTGACACCTCCGTTGGCGGGTGACGCCAACGACCACCTGTTCCAGTGGGAGTCCTCCAAAGACTACGACGTCTCTGCAGGTCTGGAGCGCATCAAAGCCAGCGTGCTGGTCATCAATTCGGCCGATGACGAACGCAACCCACCCGAGCTGGGCATTCTGGAAAAAGCTTTGCCCCGCATCAAAAATGCCAAAGCCTTGATCATTCCGGGCAGCCCCGACACCTTCGGACACGGCACCACCGGCAATTCGCGATTCTGGAAAGCAGAAGTGGGCCAATTGCTGCAGTCCGCTCCCAAATTGCCGCGCTGAAATCCACAACGCCCTCAGCGACGCCCCATCAAGCATTTCACCGCCAAGCCCGGCAGCTCAGCAACTGCCGCGATGCAAAAGCAAGCGCTTGTGAGCTTGCCCCAAGGCCAAGTTCGACCAGATTGCGCTGTCAATTTTGAAAACATGGAAGGAGGCGTTCGATGCCTGAAAAGAAAGTGGATGCAGAAATGCAGGCGTTTGCTCAGGATGTGCTGACCTCGATCCAGCAAGCCCGGCGCGGCGAAGGTCGGGTGCACCAGGTCACGCTGTCGGCCGCTGCCGAGGCGCGGGCCAAAGTGGGCCTGACACAAACGGCCTTTGCGCAGTTGATGGGGGTGTCGGTGCGCACTTTGCAAAACTGGGAGCAAGGCCGCAGCCAACCCTCGGGCGCAGCACAGACCTTGATCAAAGTGGCGCAGCAGTGGCCTGAAGTGTTGCGCGCCATGGCCTGAATCGGTGCCACCTCCGCTGTCACCGTTGCTGTCGCCTCGCGGACCAGCCCCCAAAGGCCGATGGCTATACTTTTGCAAATGAAAACAAACAAACCCCTGCGTTTTGAAACTTTGGCTGTGCATGCGGGGCACGGCATTGACCCTTCCACCGGAGCGGTGGTCGATCCCATCCACCTGTCCACCACCTTTGAGCGGGACCCTGACGGCAGTTACCCGCACGGCTACCTGTACTCGCGCAACCACAACCCCAACCGCAATGGCCTGGAGGCTGCTTTGTCGGCCCTTGAAGGCGGCGCAGGTGCTGCCGCTTTTGGCTCGGGTCTGGCCGGTGTCACGGCCATCTTTCAGGGCCTGCAGCCGGGCGACCATGTGCTGGCCCCGTCCGACATCTACCACGGCACGGCCAATGTGCTCAAACACCTGTTTGCCAAATGGCAGGTCAGCGCCAGCTTTGTGGACATGACCCGTTTGGACACGGTGCGTGCGGCCATGCAGCCCAACACCAAAATGGTTTGGATCGAAACCCCCTCCAACCCCCTGATGCAGTGCGTGGACATTGCCGCCGTGGTCGAGATTGCCCACGCAGGCGGCGCACGCGCCATCGCCGACAACACCTTTGCCTCGCCCGTGTTGCAGCGCCCGCTCGATTTGGGTTGTGACATGGTCATGCACGCCACCACCAAGTACCTGGGTGGCCGCAGCGATGTGCTGGGCGGCGCGGTCATCACGCGCCAGGACGATGCACACTTTGCCGCCTTGCGCACCGCACAGCTGTTTGGCGGCGCGGTGCCCTCGCCGTTTGACTGCTGGCTGGTCATGCGCAGCTTGCCCACCCTGCCCTACCGCATGCAGGCACACTGCGCCAATGCAGGCAAGGTGGCCCGCTTTCTGAACGAGCACCCGCAAGTCAGCGCTGTGCACTACCCGGGCTTGGAGGGCAACGCATTCCACGCCATTGCCAAAAAGCAGATGTCTGGCTTTGGCGGCATGCTGTCTTTTGAAGTCAAAGGCGGCAAAGACGCGGCCATGGCCCTGGCCGCACATGTGCAGATCTTCACCCGCGCCACCAGCTTGGGCGGTGTGGAAAGCCTGATCGAGCACCGCGCCTCCATCGAAGGGCCTGAGAGCAAGACCCCGCAAGGTCTGTTGCGTGTCTCGGTAGGCCTGGAGCATGCCGACGACCTCATCGACGACCTGGCGCAAGCCCTTGAGCGCGCCAGCAGCTGAGCGTCTGCCCTCTGGGCCACGCCCCTCGCTGGCGGTGGCCTTCATTGTGTTGGCCCAGTGCCTGAGCACCTCGCTGTGGTTCAGCCCCAGCGGGGTGGCCGACAGCCTGATGCGCGATTGGCAGCTGAGTGCGGCCGCTTTCAGCTGGCTTTTGGCAGCCACCCAACTGGGTTTCATCGCAGGCACGCTGGCCTTTGCCTTCAGCGGCGCGGCCGACCGGTTTCAGCCCACGCGCATTTTTGTGGTGTGCAGCTTGCTGGGTGCGCTGGCCAATGCCGCCGTCACCTGGGGCGTGACCGATTACGGTCTGTTTTGGAGCCTGCGCTTTGTGGTGGGCATGTGCCTGGCTGGCATTTACCCGCTGGGCATGAAGATGCTGGTGCAGCGCGTGGGCAGCAAACCGGCCGCCGCCTTGGGCTGGCTGGTGGGCATGCTGACGCTGGGCACGGCCATGCCTCATGCTTTGCGCGCCTTGGGCCAAAGCTGGCCCTGGCCTGAAGTGCTGCTGGGCTCTTCGGTGCTGGCCCTGGTGGGTGCGGTGCTGGTGGGCTGGATGGGACCAGCGCCCAAGCAGCCCGCATCTCCGATTCAACCCACAGCCCCTGCTCCCGTTCGCCTGAACACACAAGCCTTGCGCGAGGTCATCGCGGTGCGCGGCTTTCGCGCCTCGGCGCTGGGCTACTTTGGCCACATGTGGGAGCTTTACGCATTTTGGAGCGTGCTGCCCTGGCTCAGCCTGCCCATTGCCCGCAGCTTGACCGAGCCGGGCGAGAGTTTGGCCTCTTCTGTGGCTTGGATCAGCTTTGCCGTCATCGGCATCGGCTTTTTCGGCTGCGTGCTGGGCGGCCTGTGGAGCCGCCGCGTGGGCAGCGCCAAGGTGGCGGCCAGTGCTTTGGCGGCCTCGGGCCTGATGTGCGTGGGCTACCCCTTCATTCCGGACAGCTGGCCGCTGCTGCAACTGGGGGCCTTGCTGTTTTGGGGCGTTTGTGTGGTGGCCGATTCACCACAGTTTTCGGCCATGTCGTCGCAATACGCACCGCCCCAGTGGCTGGGCAGCGCGCTGGTGCTGCAAAACGGCGTGGGCTTTTTGATCACCGTGCTCAGCATCTTGCTGCTGGGCTGGGCCGTGCAACACTGGGGCAGCATGGCGCTGTGGTTGTTGGCCCCTGGCCCGGCGCTGGGCCTGTGGGCCTTGCGGCCGCTCTTGAAACCCTCTTCTTTGAAGGAGTCCTTGCCATGAAGCCCTCACACACTGTTCTTGACGCCGCGCTGTCTTGCCACGACTGGTTGGTCGGTTTGCGCCAGCAGCTGCACCGCCTGCCCGAGCTGTCTTACCGCGAGCAGGCCACGGCCGAACGCATCAAGACCGAGCTCAGCGCCATGGGCGTGCCTTGGGAAGCCGTGGGCGAACACGGCGTGGTGGCCACCGTGACGGGCCAGCACAGCTGCGCCATGGTGGCGCTGCGGGCCGACATGGACGCCCTGCCCATTCAGGAACAAAACGAGCATTTGGCCTACCGCTCGCAAGTGCCCGGCGTGATGCACGCCTGCGGCCACGACGGGCATGTGGCCATGCTGCTGGGCGCAGCAAAGGTGCTGCAGCAGTTTTCGGGCGAGCTGCAAGGCAGCGTGAAACTGTGCTTTCAGCAAGCCGAAGAGCAAGGCGGCGGCACGGCCGAGTTGCTGGCCCACCTGGCCGCGTTTCCGGTGCAGCGGGCCTTTGCCATTCATTTGTGGTCCGAGATCGAAGCCGGTCAAATCAGCGTGCAAGCCGGACCGCGCATGGCCGCTTGCGATTTGGTGGAGATTGAACTCAGCGGCGTGGGCTGCCATGGCGCTTCACCCCACAAAGGCGTGGACCCGATTGCGGCTGGCGCGGCTTTGGTGAACAACCTGGCCATGATGATGGCCCGCGAAATCAACCCGGCGCACGCGGCCAGCCTGACCTTTGGCAAGTTTCAAAGCGGTTTTGCAGGCAACGTGATTCCCGACCAGGCCTTGCTCGCAGGCACCCTGCGCACCACCCAGCGCCACGACCAGCAGCACCTGCACGAAGCGATTCGGCGCGTGGTGGACAGCACAGCCTCCAGCTTCCGGGCGCAGGCAAAGCTGAACATCCGCAAGGGCGGCTCGATGCTGATCAACGAAGCGCGCAGCAGCGCCTTGGCCGCACAGTGCGCCAGCGACTTGTTTGGCGCAGAAGCAGTGATCGATTTCCCGTCGCTCATGGTGTCGGAAAACTTTGGTGACTTTCTGGACCAATACCCCGGCCTGATGGCCCTGGTCGGCGTGCGCAACACCGCGCTGGGCGCGTGCCATGCGCACCACCACCCCCAGTTCAACATCGATGAAAGCGCGCTGCACCGTGGCGTGGCCATGCACGTCGAGTTTTCACTGCGCAGCTTGGCGCAAATCGCCTGAGCAGACTACCGCCGAGTAGGAGCCCACCCCGTGGGCGATGGACGTGGCACACGTCATTCAAAACATCTCACATCAACAGTGATCTCTTACAGGAAGACGCTCAGTGCCGCCCCACCAAGCGGTAAACCACCGCGCCCAAGCCCACCACCCCCAATGCAGCACCCGTGAAGGCATAGCTCAGCCAGCCCATGTCCACACTTTGGGCCATGATCAGCACCCCGGTGGACTGGCCAAAAAACAGAGAACAGGCGAACAAGGTCACTGCACTTCCGCGTGCAGCCGGGGCCATTTGGGTGGCCTGCACTTGCAAGGTGTTGTGCAGCATGTAAAAGCCCAACCCCGTCATCAGGCAAGCCATCATCCCCAGCCACACACCACTGCCCCAGGCCAAGACCAGCAACCCCACTGCGACCAATGCAGCCCCCGAACGCACCAGACCGCGCTCGCCCAACCATGCCAGCCAGCGCCTCGCCATCTGGCTGTAAAGCAAACCGCCTACGCCATAGAGCATCATCACCGAGCCCGCAGCCACAACGCTCAGACCAAATTGCTGGTGCAAATGCGTTGGCATGAAGGCCATGGCCCCGAACACCAAAGCCCCCTCAGCAGCCGTGACGGTCAAGATCAAGCGCACGCGGGGTGTGCCCAAAAGCTGGCCCGTCAGGCGAAACGAAGCGATCAGGCTGGGGGGCTGGGTCGATGCGGGTGCAGGTGACTTTTGACGCGCACGCCAGAGCAGCACCGCAGCCAGTGCGAACATCACCGCCAACAGCACAAAGGCCGAGCGCCAGCCCAGCGTGTCGGCGGCAAAGCCACCAAACCACAAGCCGCTCATCATGCCGATGACCGTAGCGCTCATCAGTTTGGCCAGGGTTTCCTGCCTGCGTTCATACGGCACCTGGTCACCCACCCAAGCCATGGACAAGGGGATGATGCCTGCCGCTGCCGCGCCCATGAAGCCGCGCATCACCAAGAGCATGGGCAAGTTGACCGACAGCGCCGTGATGGCGCTGAGCAGCGCACACGCGGTCACCGCCAACGAGACCACACGCAGCTTGCCAAAACGCTCGCCCAAGGGGCCATAGAACAACTGCATCAAACCGTAAACCACGGCGAACACCGACACCACCCCCGAAGCCTCACCGGTACTGACCTGAAACTCCTGGCCCAACACCACCAACATCGGGTCGCCAATGCGCATGGAGGCCATGCTGGCAAAACCGGCCAGGCCCAACAGGCGCAAGTGGCTCTGCTCAAAATGGTGTGAAGAAGTCATGGGTTCAAGGTTTGGCAAAACACGTCCAAGGACAAAATGGGGCAAGCGCTGGCTTGCTCAAACTCAGCAGCGATGGCCAATAAGTCACGGTCACCGGAGACCAGCACCTGCGCTTGGCCCGCCACCGCCAGCTGCATGAAAGGCAAATCCATCGCATCACGGCATTCAGGCACCACGGGTGGCGGTTGCGTCATCCGCACGGTTTGCGCATAAGGCAGAAAGTCGGCCAGCAACTCTTCTTGCTCGACTTTCGACAAGCGAAACTTCGGGTAAGCCAACACACGCACCAGTTCTTGCACGGTGAACGCGCTGACCAAGGGCACAATGAGGCCACGCTGCCACGCCTGCCTTACCAGACCGGCTGCGCCCCCGCGAAAAACCAAGGCAGACAACACCACGTTGGTGTCCAGCACCACACGAACAGGGGCGCTCATGCCTTGGGCTTTGACTTTTTGGCGTCGGCCTT
>CAITSG010000243.1 GCA_903894995.1 uncultured Burkholderiales bacterium | reverse complement strand
GCCGCGCTTGCGGGGCCGCAGGCCAATGCGTCACCCTTTGGCGTGTGGCTTGCAGTGGGGCCAGCAGCAACAAGCTGAGCAAAAAAACAATGTGATCGATGCCGATCCAGATGTGCCACACACCCTCCAGGATGTAACGGCCAAAGACTTTCCACGGGCGGCTGTCTGCCATGCTGACTTGCGCCTCTGGCCTGTCCGGGCTGAGCAAAGCGCTGCTTTGCACACCCGCCAGGTCCACCTTGAGCAAGCCTCGGTGCAAGCTGTCACGGTCAAACATCAAGCCATACCGCAGCCCCAAACTGGCGTTGGCCGCGTCGGCCGCCGAAGACAGGCCCGGGCATTGCACCGCCCACAGGGCACTGAGGTATGTGCCGTCGGCTCGCTCGCTCGCTTGCAAGTCGGCGGTTCCCAACGTGCAGGCTTGGCCACTGGCCGTCAGTCCAAGGCCTTGGGCCAGCCAAAGCTGCAGCTCAGCGCTTCGGGCCTGGGTTTCAGCCCAGGTGACCTGGCCGTCACGGTCTGCGTCCAGATCAAAAATAAGGTCCACGTCGCGCCAATGGACATCGGCTCGCAAGCTCAGCTCAGAACCCGATGCGCTGAGCGTCAAAAAACTGTTGCTGCTGGAGTGCGCCTGCACCCCTTGTGGACACAACAGACCCACCAAAACCATGGCAAACACCACAAGCCCATGACGGACCCCACCCAGTTGAGGCAACAACATCATGGCCGGCCCCCTGTCCAGCTGGGGTGTGACTGGAGCTGCGCCAACAGGGGCTTCAATTGCGGGTCGGTGTAGCCGGTTTTTTGGGCCCAAATGAGCACCGGTTCAGCCGCGCGAGCTTGGCCCTGAGCCAGCGCAGCCTGAACAAACAGCAGCGCATCGGGGGGTTCTTTTTGCAGCTGCCAATTTTGGATCGACAAGGCCAGCCCCGCTTTCACGTCGCGGCCATAGCTGATTTGGTAAATCAAGGCAGGCCGCTCGATCAGTGACTCTTGCCGCTGCCCTTGTGATTGCTGACGCGCCTCGAACTGTTGGGCCAAACGGGATTCATCGGCATCTTTCAGCCCCCGGCTGGCCAGCAGGGCTTGCATCAGCAGGGCGTCGGTCATGATGGCCGTGCCACTTTGAGCTTGGCCGGAGGTTGCCATGGCGATGGTTTTGGCTTGTTTGAACTGGCCTTGCTGATTGAGCAGGTCGGCCAAAGACAGGCGAATCAGATGCGACTGCGGACTGACTTTCAGGCGCTGACCCCAAACCTCCAGGGCACGGGCAGGCTGCCCGGCCACGCGGTGCGCCTCACCCCTGTGAAAACTCAACCAGTCTTGCGACGAGTCGTCTTGAAAGCGGGCCCATCGAATCGCGCGGCTCAGCATGTCCACAGCATCCAATGGCTGACCACTGCGGTAGCGCAAAACCGCACGGTAGACCAAGGCTTCCTCGTCGCCAAAACGCCGAGCAATCTCGTCGGCATCTTGCTCGGCGGCTCGCATGTCGGCCAACAACAGATGCAAGGCAAAGCGCCAAGACCACAATTCAGCGCGACCGGGCTCTAGGGCAATGGCCTGATCAATGTCCAGCAGCCCCTCTTGGAAATCATGAAAGCCCTGTTTGACCAAACCCCTTAAAAAATAAGCCTCCGCAGGCAGATTTTGTGCATGCCACCAAGGGCTCAAAGCCGCCTTGGCCGAGCCATACCAACGCAAATCACCCTCGGTCAGGCCCAATTTAAAAACGGCCCGGGCATAGGCCAGCGATGCGCTCAAATCTTGAGGTTGGGCACGCCAAGCCTTGTCCAAAGTGCGCCAGGCGGCCTGGCGGCCACCACCAGCATGCACCGACGTGGGCAACACCACATGCGTCTGTGACGGTTTGAAACGCTCTTGCGCCGAAACCAACGACGCACCCCAAAACAGCACGCACAAGGCCACAGTTGCACGAATGGGCAGGTTAATGGCACACATTGAAGTGAGCCGACGGCTTTTGTCCATGATCAACTTGTGCCTTTGATGTTTGCTACGATGTTAGTGTGTGTTGGCTAACGCTGACACGCAATTCTGGCCTTTTTTTTCATTCTCTTTGCTCGAAGGTATTTTTATGAAATTCGTGATGACCGCTTTTGTTTCCGCTTTCATGTTGGTGTCCATGCCGGCCTTCGCTGGCGCCCACGGTGGCGGCAAAATGGACGACAAAAAAGTCGACTGCTCCAAAAAAGAAAACGAAACCAACCCCGCTTGCGTGAAGAAATAAACCTCTTCTCTTGAGACCCGGCCCCCTTGAGGGGTTTTTTTTCGCCTCCACCTGTCACGCTGCCCGAACGTTTGTGCCAAATTTAATCGGCTGTCATTTAAAAATGACCTTTATAAATGTCATTTGAAATTTACAAGCGATAACACCTAGGCACTTGAAGCCCTGAAGCCTTGCAGCCCTTGTTTCAAAAGGTTATTGTCAAAGCTTATTAATGGATCACTTGATGCACCTCAATTCAGCGGCCTTTCATTTCAACCCGCTGAGGGTTTATGCCAACACCTTGTTGACCTGGATGTCCTCATTGGGTCGGAGTTTCAGTCCATCAGCCATGCAGACGCACAACACTGATTTTTCAAATGCTCAAGACGACTGTAAAAAATCTCTGACCCAAGTCATCGAAAACCAAATCATCCCGAGATTGGTGCAAGCGCACAGGGTGGAAACCCGTGCGCGGGACACCCACTTGCCGGGTGGACCGACCATCTCCATGAAACAAGTGGCCACCTTTGTGGCGTTGAGCAAATCCAGCCAAACCAGTGAAACCACGCAGTTCATTGACCAGCTGTTGCATGACGGTGTAACCACCGAATCTATTTTTTTAGAGCTGATTGCGCCTGCCGCCCGCCAACTCGGCCAGATGTGGGAACAAGACCTGTGCGACTTCACAGAGGTCACCTGCGGCTTGGTGCGCATGCACGAGATCACCCACCGCTTGGGTTTTGAATACCAAAACGGCCCCCAACTGGGCGGCGATGTGCAACGCATCATGTTGGCCTCGGCGCCCGGATCCCAGCACTTTTTGGGCATGACCATTGTTTCTGATTTCTTTCGCAAAGCAGGCTGGGATGTGGTCATCGAAATTTCGCTCAGCGAAAAAGAACTGACGCACGCCGTGAGCAATGAATGGTTTGACGTGATTGGCATTTCTTGCGCCACGCAAGCACAGCTCAAGGCCCTGCCCGGTTTGATCCGCGCACTCAAAGCCGCTTCGGGCAACCCTGAACCCGGTGTGTTATTGGGTGGCCCCATTTTTACCGTGCAAGAACACGATGCCCGAAGCCTGGGCGCCGATGGCATTTGCATCGACGTCAAGCAGGCGGTGGAATTGGCCGCTTCTTTCCGCGCTCGGGCAGACTGAGCCCCCGCTTCGCATGGCCTGCGCCCACCGTTGCTGGGCAGGCCACCCCCTCTGCTGGGCTTGCCCTTGAGGGACAAAGACCATTCACACCTTGGCGCTACGCAGCGAGCGGGTCTGCGTTAAAAACTTGGCTTGGCTCCCATGAAAGCGCTTTTGTGAACAACGCCCCCCTTGGCTCCGCAACCACCGAGTTGACCCACCCATCGCCGCCCCATGCGCCAACAGGCCCCGACATGCCCACCGCATGTGGCACGCTGACGGTGATGTATGACGGATCTTGTCCCTTGTGCCAACGCGAAATTGGTCTTTACCAATCGCTCACACCTTTGCAGCCCGTGGCGTGGTTAGACGTGAGCGCGGCGAATTTGACACCCGAGACACGCCATCAATTCATGGCGCGCTTTCACGTTCAACAAAGCGATGGCCAGCTGCTCAGCGGCGCTGCGGCCTTTGTGGCCCTTTGGCTGAACATGCCCGGCTGGCGCTGGCTGGGTCGGTTTGGGCGTTTGCCCGGTGTGACACCCGTTTTGGAAATGCTTTACCGTGGCTTTTTGCCCATTCGCCCCACGCTTCAAAAGTGGGTCAAAAAAAACACCATCGCTTGAGCGCAGCACCCTCGATGGCCTACTCACCCTCTGCAATCGAGCCCGCCCTCGACACCTCCCTCGACACCGCCCTCGTGTCCGCCATTGTGGCCATGGCCTGGCAAGACAACACCCCCTTTGAAGCCATTGCCTTGCAATTTCAGGTGAGTGAACGCCAGGTGATTGCCCTGATGCGAGAACACCTCAAGCCCCGATCGTTCAAAGTCTGGCGCATACGGGTGCGCGGTCGCACAGCCAAACACTCGGTTTTGCAGCAAGCCAAACAGCACAGCTTGCAGACGCATGCTTGCACCCCAACCGGCGTTGCTGCACCGGAGCTTTTGCACCCAGATGACATCGAAGATTTACCCCTTCCACCAACCAACATCACACGTCAGTCGTTGCGCTGAAGCGGATCAAGCCTTTTTTTGAAGCCCCGATGCGTGGGTCAGCTGCTGCGCATGGGACGGTGGTCATGCACCCCAAAAAGCTGTGCAGCTCAAAGGCATGGCCTCGGTGGTCACCCGCGTTTTATCTGACCAGGTGAGTTGGAACCCCTTGTCGCGAAACCGACCCTCAACATTGCTGAAGCGGGAAGAGCCAAAAAATTAATAAGCATGCTTATAATTAAAGGTCCAAATTCATTTTCATTGGAGCGTCATGAGCACTGTTTCGAAGCATCGCCCCGTCCTTGTTGCAGGTGGTGGCATTGGCGGTCTGGCCGCTGCACTCGCTTTGGTGCGCCAAGGCTTTGCCGTCACCGTGCTGGAACAAGCCCCCGAAATCGGCGAGATCGGCGCCGGCATCCAGTTGGGGCCGAACGGCTTTCACGCCTTTGACGCCTTGGGCATCGGCGACAAAGCGCGTAACCGAGCGGTTTACACCGATTTCATGGTGATGCACGACGCGATCGACGAGTACCAAGTGGGCAAGATCCCCACCGACGACAAATTCCGCCAACGCTTTGGCAACCCCTACGCGGTCATTCACCGCGCCGATGTGCATTTGTCTTTGCTCGAAGGCGCGCAAGAAACCGGCCAAGTGGCCTTTCACACCAGCACCCGGGTGGTGCGCATTGAACAAGACGAATCGGGCGTGACCGTGTGGGACCAAAACGGCAAGGCTTTTCAGGGCTGCGCTTTGATTGGCGCCGACGGTGTGAAGTCTGTGGTACGTGAGCAATTTGTGGGCGACCCGGCCCGCGTCACGGGCCATGTGGTGTACCGCGCCGTGGTCGACAAAAAAGACTTTCCGGCCGACCTGCAATGGAACGCCGCCGCCATCTGGGTCGGCCCCAACTGCCATTTGGTGCATTACCCGTTGCGAGGCGGTGAGCAGTACAACGTGGTCGTGACTTTCCACAGCCGAGAACAAGAAGAATGGGGCGTGACCGAGGGCAGCAAGGAAGAAGTGCAAAGCTACTTTCAGGGTATTTGCCCCAAAGCGCGCCAGTTGATCGACTTGCCAAAAACCTGGAAACGCTGGGCCACCGCCGACCGCGAACCGATTGGCCAATGGACCTATGGCCGCGTGACCCTGCTGGGCGACGCCGCGCACCCCACCACCCAATACATGGCGCAAGGCGGTTGCATGGCCATGGAAGACGCCGTGACCCTGGGCGAAGCCCTGCGCGTGCACAGCAACGACTGGCCCAAGGCTTTGGACATGTACCAACGCGCCCGCGTGGCCCGCACCGCCCGCATCGTGCTGTCGAGCCGCGAGATGGGCCGCATTTACCATGCCAAAGGCGTGGAACGCCTGGTGCGCAATGACCTGTGGCGCGGCCGCAGCCCCGAGCGCTTTTATGATGCGATGGAATGGCTGTACGGCTGGAACGTGGGCAACTGCCTTGATGCCGCTCGGTGATGTCCAGAGAACGATTCAACCCTGCACTGTCATCCCGGACGAAGGCCCGGGATCCAGTTTGGACCCATACCCGATGATTAACCTGACGCTCGATATGGATCCCGGATCGAGTCCGGGATGACGATGACGATGACGATGACGATGACAATCAAATTACCTTAGCATTTGGCAAACCGAGCTCAGCATGAAAAACAAATTCCCATCACAACAACTGTCTGTTCGGAAACACCTATGAACGATCTCGGACGCATCGAAGACTTGCCCCAAGACTATGTGCAGGACCTGCGCAATGTGAACTTGGTGCCGCTGTGGCCCAGCCTGCGCGGCGTGTTGCCGCCCAAAATACCCACCCGCCAGACCCAACCCACTTGCTGGGCTTACAAAGACATCAAGCCCCTGCTGCTCAAGGCAGGCGAGCTGACCCCCATAGAAAAGGCAGAGCGCCGCGTGCTGGTGCTGGCCAACCCGGGCCATGGCCTGGACAAAATGCAGGCCTCTGCTGCCATGTATTTGGGCATGCAACTGCTCATGCCCGGCGAGTGGGCTCCCAGCCACCGCCACACGCCCAATGCGGTGCGCATGGTGGTGGAAGGCGAAGGTGCTTGGACCACGGTGGACGGCGAGAAATGCCCCATGAGCCGGGGCGACTTGATCCTGACGCCCACAGGCCTGTGGCACGAACACGGCCACGACGGCACCGAGCCCGTGATTTGGCTCGATGTGCTGGACCTGCCGCTGGTCTATTACATGGAAACCAGCTACCACATCAACGGCGACCGCCAGGCCGTGGTGCCAGGCCAGGGCGACAAGCAGTACGCCCGTGGCGGCGTGGTGCCCTCGCATGTGTTTGAGCGCAGCAAGAAGGCTTACCCCATGCTGCGTTACGCCTGGAAAGACGCCAAAGCCGCGCTGGAATCCTTGGCATCTGACGAAGCGAATTTGGAGCAGGTGCAAGTGACCTACACCAACCCCGAAACCGGGTGCGACGCCGAAAACATCTTGGGCTTTTACGCTCTGATGCTGCGCCCCGGCCAAAGCCTGCGCTTGAGCGCGCGCTCGCCCGCCCAAGTGTTCCATGTCATCGAAGGCCAGGTCGAAGCCCACATCGTGGACAAGACTTTCCACATGGTCGAAGCCGACACCTGCTGCGCCCCCGGCTACGAAGCCGTGACGCTGAAGAACCTTCAGACGGACAAGCCTGCCTTCATCTTCATCGCCGACGAATCGCCACTGCACCGCAAGCTGGGCGTCTACGAAAACCGCGGTTGATCTTTTTTGTAGGAGCGACGCCCTCGTCGCGATGCACCTTCGCCAAAAACCATCGCGACGGGGCGTGGCTCCTACAGCAACACCACTGAAAACACCATGACCACTTACCTCTTCACCCCACCTGCCGTCCATTCCCTGCCGATTCGTGGCCAAACCGAGCGCTTCCCCATCAACCGCATCTTTTGCGTGGGCCGCAATTACCATGCGCATGCTGTCGAGATGGGCCGCCCGGTCGACAAAAGCGTCGAGCAAGCGTTTTACTTCACCAAGTCGCCGCAGACCTTGGTGGAGAGCGGTGCCACGGTGTCCTACCCACCCCGCACGAGCAATTACCACTTCGAGATGGAGCTGGTGCTGGCCATTGGCACAGCCGGTTTCCGCGTGAGCGAAGCCAATGCGCATGAGCTGGTGTACGGTTACGGCGCAGGTTTGGACATGACGCGCCGCGACCTGCAACTGGTGGCCCGCGACAAAGGCCGCCCTTGGGACACAGGCAAAGACATCGAGCAAGGCTCGGTCTGCTCCGAGATCGTGCCTATGCCTGGCGTGGTGATTGAAAACGGCTCCATCGCCCTTGAAGTCAATGGCCAAACCAAGCAGTCGTCCAATGTGGACAAGCTGATTTGGAACATTCGCGAAATCATCGCCGACCTGTCCACCTATTACCACCTGCAACCCGGCGACCTGATTTACACCGGCACACCCGAGGGCGTGGGTGCTGTTCTGCCCGGCGACAAGATCACCGGCCGTGTGCAAGGCGTGGCCGAAATAGCGTTAACAATTGGCGCAGCCGAATAAAGCCTCCCTTCACAAGACAAGGATGCGGCACCAAAGATGAATGAACCGCCTCGATTGACTCACCATCACCCAACAGAATAACGCCATGAAGCTCTACAGTTTTTTCAGAAGCGGCACGTCACACCGCTTGCGCATTGCACTCAACCTCAAAGGCATCGCCACCGACTATGTGGCAGTGGACCTGCGGGTGGACGAACAGCAAAACGAGGCGTTCAAGGCCATCAACCCGCAAGGCATGGTGCCGGCCCTTGACACGGGCGAGCAGGTGATGATCCAGTCGCCCGCCATCATCGAGTGGTTGGAAGAAAAACACCCTGAGCCGGCCCTGCTGCCATCAGATGCAGATGCCCGAGCGCATGTGCGTGCGCTGGCGGCCATCGTGGGCTGCGACATCCACCCCATCAACAACCGCCGCATTTTGCAAACCCTGCGCAAGCAGTTCGGTGCTGACGAAGCCGCGATCAATGCCTGGTGCGGCACTTGGATCAGCGAGGGGTTTGACGCCTACGAAGCTTTGATTGCCACCGACCCTACGCGAGGTCGTTTCAGCTTTGGCGACACGCCCACGCTGGCCGATGTGTATTTGATCCCACAAGTGGAAAGCGCCCGCCGCTTCAATGTGGACATGAACCGCTGGCCACTCATCAGCGCGATCGACCAAGCATGTGGGGCCTTGGACGCTTTCAAGCAAGCTGCACCAGGTGTGCAGCCAGACGCCTGAATGGTCAGTTGTCGCAAACCCAAGGCTCAGTACTCGGCACCAAACACCTCGGTGTCCACTTCGCTGTTGGCCTGCGCGTTGTAGCGGTTGCCCGCCACAGTGGTGTGGTTGATCAGCGCTTGCAAACGCTTCATCAAGTCCGACTCGAGCCGAACATCCACCGCCCCCAAATCGTCCAGCAAGTGGTTCACAGAGCTTGTGCCGGGGATGGGAATAATGCCATCACCTTGGTGCAGCAGCCAAGCCAAGGCCAGCTGTGCCGGGGTGCAACCCGCTTCTTGCGCCAGCGCATGGTAGGCAGGCAAAAGCTTCGAGTTGGCTGCGTGGTTTTCGGGCGTGAAACGCGGCATGCTGCGGCGGATGTCTTTGGCATCGAATGCAGCAATGTCCAGCGTTGCGCCACACAAAAAGCCACGAGCGACTGGGCTGAAAGCCACAAAGGCAGTGCCCAGTTCGCGACAGGCCTGCAAGATCGCGATTTCAGGGTTGCGGGTCCACAGCGAATATTCGGTTTGAACCGCTGCGATCGGGTGCACCGCATGGGCTTTGCGCAAGGTGGTGGCCGACACCTCAGACAAGCCAATGGTCTGGATTTTTCCCTGACGCACCAAATCGCTCAAAGCACCCACACTGTCTTCAATCGGCACTTTCTTGTCCCATCGGTGCAGGTAATACAAATCGATCACGTCGGTTTGCAGACGGCGCAGCGAATCTTCACAGGTTTTTTTGATCGTTTCGGGGCGACCATCGATCACACGCACCTTGCTGCCGTCGCTTTGTTCCACACCCTGCATGCCGCATTTGCTGGCCAAGGTGAATTTCTGCCGATGCGGCTTCAAGACTTTGCCTACCAAGGTTTCGTTGCTGCCAAAACCGTACAGAGCTGCAGTGTCGAAAAAAGTGACGCCACGGTCCAAAGCGGTGAGCAACACCCGTTCGCCTTGCTCAGGCGAAACGGGCGCACCGTATGCATGGCTGAGGTTCATGCAACCCAAACCCAATGGGCTGACCGAAAAAGAAGCGATTTGACGAGGTTTCATCACCTTATCTTAGCCTCTAAAACACCCGAATGCAGCCCTGCACTGAGACAGCCGGGGTCACCGCCCAAACACCCCCGAAGGCACAGGGGCCACGGTCTGAAATCGCCATACCGAGGCCATGGCTTTCTCTGGCACTGGCAATGGCACTTGAGCGTGGGGTGCACGGCCTGAAACCGCCCCCCAATCGATCATCACCATGCGACTTTCTTCACCCGATTCATCTGAAGTTGCATCAATGCGAAGCGTCATGGCCGCGCGGTGCACAGTGGGCATCAAGTCCACAACACAAAATCGACGACATTGCCCCCTCAACACTTCCTCATGAAAAGTCAAAAAGGGCATCTTGGATTTTTCATCCAAAAAATCAATGAAAGGCGTGTGCTGACATTGTGAGCGCTGAATGTCCAACATGATGGCTCCGGACAAATTGGTTTGCATCACATGCCCACGCATGTCCAGCGTGGCAAATCCCACCGGTGCGAAGTCGTAAGCATCGACATATTTTTGCAAATCTGCACTCTGCACACGTTCTGGCTGAGAGGCCTGCACGGCCACCACATATTGCGTCCTGCTGCGGGAAGCTGAATCGGACAATTGCGCCAGACGCCTGGCGTACTGAGCGGCATCGAGCTTGACTCTGGCATAGCACTCGCACACCGATTGAAGCAGTCTCTCACGGTTTTCAATCAGGATCTTGCCTCTGCTGTTGCGTATCGAGCCCGCTGCTTGCAATTTGCCTGCTGCTTGCGTGACCGATTCACGCCTCACACCCAACATGTGTGCAATGGTTTCGTGGGTCACCGCAATCTCACTGGCCTCCAAGCCATCGGCGTTCAACAGCATCCATTGGCTCAGGCGCTCACTCACGGAATGGTGACGGCTGCACACAATGCTCTGGGCCATTTGCGTCATCAAGGTTGATGATCGCGTTGATTCTGGGCTTGGCCGCTGCGGGTTACGCGGCCAAATGGATACAACAACAAAATTCGGGGTCCACCATTCAGGTGCTGGTGGCCGCACGGGACTTGCAAATGGGCACACGCCTCATGCCAGACATGATGACCACCTTGGAGTGGCCCAAAGCCGCCGCACTCAAAGACCCCTTGATCCGCATGGACCAAGCGGTCGGGCGCGTGATTCGCATTCCCGTTCTGCGCGGTGAGCCCTTTTTGCTGAACAAATTGGCCCCCGTGGGCGACAAAGGTGGACTGTCTTCGGTGCTCAGTGAAGGGCAACGCGCCGTGACGGTCAAAGTCAACGAAATTGTGGGTGTGGCCGGTTTTGCGCTGCCCGGCAACTACGTCGATGTCATGGTCAACACCCCTGACCAGCTGAACCAACCGGTGTCAAAAATCGTGCTCGAACGCATCCAAGTGCTCGCCGTTGCGCAAGATGTGGCCAGCACAGAAAACAAGCCCCGAGTGGTCAATGCCGTCACATTGCAGGTCACCCCCGTTCAGGCCGAACAAATTGACCTGGCGCGCAGCATCGGCACACTTTCACTGGTGCTCAGAAGTCAAAG
>CAITSG010000242.1 GCA_903894995.1 uncultured Burkholderiales bacterium | reverse complement strand
CGTAGCGTTCGTCTTGAAGACGCTATCGATTCGGCAGTCTTCCTTGGCCCCTCATAGACGTCGAAAAGATTGAGGCTTCGTGCTAGCCCGACGATGCTGGAGGCGTTATTGATTTTTGGCGAATTGAAAAAATCTTTGGTGTGTTTTGAAATCGTTTTGAACAGAGCATCATTAGGGTTGTACTGCTCAATGTAGATAAATACCAACGGCCGCCCCCATTTGAGAGGGCGGCGTGTTTCGCTCAGAGCCTTGGGTAATTCCAGGTTAAGGTAGCGATCGATTGCTGCGGGAAAGTTGAGTAATCCTCCAGCATCTTTGATCCATATGGCATATGGGACGTGACGCCAGTCGCGCGTTCGAATGCTGTCAAAATCATTCGGACTTCTTACAAATGCTTCTAGTGTCTTTTGCCCTAAAGATCGCATGTCAGGCGGCGGTCCAACGGCCTCAGTGAGAAGGCCAAGAACTGCCTTTGAGATCATTGGTAGTTCCGTTGGAAATCCGTTGAAGCTCATTTGGTGATCACCGATTTCTGAAGCTTATCTTGAATGCTTTTGACGTCTGGAACAGACTTATTTACTTGTGGCTTGAAGGCAAGAACAAAGCGAAGTTCGACACGTCTATTTTTGGCATCGTCTTTCGGGTCATCCTTGTTGGGGCGTTTGTCTGCGTAGGAGCTTATGCCAACAACATCTAGTGACCGCTCATTTTTGAAGTCTTGCATTGACCCGACTGTGAGCACATCGTAAACGGCATGGGCTCGATCAAGCCCCAGGTGCCAGTTGGTATAAATGCCGCGCTGCAGAGGTGTCGAGTCTGTATGTCCCTCAATGAAGATGGTTTCGATCTCAACCTCGTTGGGGTTTGGTGGGCAATTGCTTCTGTTCTTGCGTTCAGAAAAAATGTAGCAAGGCAAGATGCCATTCAACGCTAGTTTCGCTCGACCTAGGACCTCTATTCCGCCCGAATTTAGCTCTGCAAGACCTTTAGGGAATAGCGTGTCGGCTGGCAGGGTGATGACCCCTGATGCAGGATCAATAACCACTGGAACCCCAGCCTGCTGGATCTTTTTTCCGATGGTCCTGACTGCTGATTCAAGAGGATCATTATTTTTGCTTCCGCTTTCAGCCTCTTCAACTCGCTGTGAAAGTATCACCACCATGATGATGAAGACGAAAAGGAGGCCCACCATGAGGTCACTAGCTGACGCTAAATAGCCAGCTTCTTCAACTTCTTCTCGGTCAGCTTTCGCCGGGGGAGGGATAAAAAGCATATGCGTCTATCTCATTTTTTTGGCAAAGCTTCGACAAAATCGTCCATGGTGTCGGTCAAGTCCATAACCGCAGATCCAATTTTTGAGATGGCCTCGCCAATCTTCTCGTCCAATATGAGATGCAGAGCCTTTACTTTTTCTGTGTACTGATCAACTCCGGTACTGAGCGAAACAACTGTTTGATCGATGGAACCTGTTGTTTTTTCAAGCTCAGTCCTTATCGCTGTAAGTGCCTCGGCGGCAGCGTTCGAGCTCTGGCTAATTTCCAACACTGCATCTGACAGTGCTTTAGACATCTTCGGAATAGCATCGCGAAACTCAATTGTTATTGCTTTTTGGGACTCAACTGTGTCATCAAGTGAGTCTGAAATATTGTTCAATGTGCCGATGTTCTTCTGGATCTTCTCGATGAATGCATCGACCCCCACAAGAATCCCATCGACTGCTCTGAGGTTCGTGAAAAGCTTGTCTGAAACAATTTCAAATCTATCTGATCCTTCTGAGACAACGGTGCCTGCACGTTGAAGGCTAGAGTCCAATTGTTCAACCGTCTCCTGTGTTTTTATAATTGCGGTTTCGAGGTTGCCAGCTGCAGATCCAAAGGATGCGCCAGCGTTGCCCAGATCAGTGCCAATTTTTGTTCCGGCTGTTTCTAGATTTTTCGCCAGCTGAGTTAGGACATTCTTAAATTCCTGCATCTCAGCTGAAGACGTGCCCCGGAACTCCTCAATGAACTGGGCAATCATTTTCTGTAGCGCATCCTCGTTCATGTTGCCAATGCGATTGGTCAACTCTTTGATGGCATCAACAAGCTCTGTTCCCAGGGATTTAAAGGATGGCTGTAGCTCATTTCCAATTGCCTTTGCGATTGCAACCGCAATGTCGGTTTCGAACCGTTTCAATTGACCAACCTGCTCGCGACTCTCGGCAAGCATCTCTTTGAAAATGGAATGTTGTCGTTTTACGATGGCTTGAGCTGCTGTATCCGGCGCGATTTTTCTTAACGCAGCATGCAGTTCGAACATCCTGCCTTGCAGTTCGTCAATTTTTACCTTCGCTCTCCAGTTCCATGAAAGTGAACAAAAGAGTCCGATGATCGAGGTGATGAATTTGCCACCCGCGTTTGCGATGAGTGACTTCATCGCAGCATCTCTCTCGGAGTTGACATCCATTGCCCGGCCTGCATCAGTCAGCGCCAGCGACAAAAATATGAATGTGAACATTAAGCCAGCGCCGATCAAAATGTTCGGCATCGTCTCAAATAGGGATAGGTTCATCCGCCCCGATAGCACTCCTCGAGCTGTCCAGATGTCGGCATAATTCCTTAAGCTGTAAAACTCTTGTCCAATATCGCCTTCAATTTCAACCAGGTTGTCCCTGGTTTCCAGCAGCAGACTTCTAAGCTGGTGATCTTTTGTTGTGTTGATTGTTGATTCGAGGGATTCCAATCCGCTCATGCCAGATTGCTCGATGGACTTGATCAGTTTGCGCAAGATCGCTTCTGTTTCTTTGATCTTTAAGGCCCACCAAAAATAGAGCAGTGCTGCGGACACCAAAATTGCAGCTGAGATTCCAATAGGTAAAACAAGATCACTTGAAATATTCAAGAAACTCGCGATTTCATTTGATACGGTCATATGTTAACCTAACGTATACGTTTACTTTGGACTTTGTTTTTTTTATGAACTCACGTCACCGCAAAGCCTGGCGCGAGAGTCGCACTTTCCACGCCATATAAGGTTTGAGGGTTACGAAGCCATAAATGGTGTTCTTTGGGGTCTAGCTTGTGATCGGGGGAGCAATCCACGGCCCACCTTCTCAAAGCGTATCCAACAAGTGGTGCACGCATGTCAAGTGCAAGAACACTGTCATTCATCATGAAGTCAGCCTCGATCGCCTTGGGGTGGGCAATGCCTGGGTGGGGCACCAACTCGATATGGACGAGTCGTGCCCATTGCACATCCGATTCGATCTGTTCCTCTACCGGGATGGGCTGCTCAATGGCCTTGGCTTTGACGATCCGTGTCAATGCAAAGTCGGCAAAGCGGCCCCGCTCACGGTCATACGCGCGCAAATGCCAACGTAGGCCAGTGTCGGCCAAGGCTAGAGGGCACAGCGTCTTTGTTGATACACCTGAGCTTAATGACAGGTAATTGACCTTGACTTGGCGTCTGCCAGCGATGGCGCGGGTAAGTGTTGCCAGCGTTTCAATGTCGGGCTTGACCAGGTCGCTGGCGCTTTCACAGGGAACGGTGCGCTTGAGCTTTTGGTCCATGTTGTCGCCAAAGCCTGCGCGGAACCAGGTGAGCACACGCTCTGCAGAGTGCTCGAACAGTGGGGTGAAGCGGTCGGTCGTTGCGTACTTGCGTTGACCAGCATCGTAGAAGAGGTTCAGTGGAGCCAGGCGGCGGTACGTGCTCAGGTCGCGTGCTGAGGCGGCAGGCTTGACCCCAAAGCGTCGCTCAATGTCCGCGCGAGTCAGATCGCCGCAGAAGAAGGCTTTGACTTCAATGTAGAAAAGTCGCTCTCTTTGCGTCTGCGTCAGGTCGTCAAGTGCAGCAGCGACTCGTTTGTTGACCACGGATTTGTCTCCATCTTATTTGCTCGTGTTCCACTCTAGCATATTCAATGACTACACTTAATCATTTTGATGCAGATAAGCGTCATTGGTGCTAGAATTTTTTATAACGATCAGGCAAGACTCGGTCGCGCGGCCCAGAATCATCACTTTTAGGAGATGAACATGTCTTTTTGGCAAATCTTGGGGCGATTCGCTGTGTCCGACACCGGTGAAACCTTGCAAAAGGTCTCGGATACCACCTGAGGTTGCCCCCGAAAAACGTACTCCTTAGCTGATGGGTAAGAATCAGTAACAGGAGAGAGAAATGAGCGAAACGAAACGACGGGCGCGGTACACGCTGGAATTCAAGCTGGAGGCAGTGCGACTGGTCAAAGGTGGTCAGGTGGCCGCCGTGACGGCCAAGATACTGGGCATCCCCAAGCAGACGCTGGAGAACTGGGTGCGCTTGGATGGCAAAGGCCAGCTCAAGGGGGCTGGGGACAAGCCGGTGAGTCCAGAGCAGATGGAGCTGGCGCGGCTGCGCGCCGAACTGGCCCGGGTCAAGATGGAGCGCGACATCTTAAAAAAAGCGACGGCGTACTTCGCAAGGGAGTCAACGTGAAGTACGCCTGGATAGCGAGCCAAAAAGCGCGGTGGCCGGTTTCGCTGGCATGCGACGTGCTGGGCGTGAGCACCAGTGGCTACTTTGAGCACCTTCGCCGCCAGGGCACAGACAAGCCTTCCATTGCGGGTACTGGCCAGCGCATCAGCAACGAGGCGCTGTTGGCCCATATACGGGCCATCCACGCCGAGGTCAAGCAGGAGTACGGCTGGCCCAAGATGTGGAAGGCGCTGCTGGCGCGGGGCATCTGGGTGGGCAAGGAGCGCGTGCGTCGGACGATGAAGAACAACGGCATCCAGGCCAGGGGCAAGAGGAAGTTTGTCGTGACTACCGACAGCAAGCACAGTCTGCCCATTGCGCCCAATCTGCTGCAACGCGACTTCACGGCCAGTGCACCCAACCAGGTGTGGACGGGGGACATCACCTACATTGCCACCGACGAGGGCTGGCTGTATCTGGCCGTGGTACTGGACCTGTTCAGCCGCCAGGTGGTGGGCTGGAGCATGCAGCCGCACATGCAAAGCTCACTGGTGACGGATGCGCTGCGAATGGCGTGGTTCAGGCGTGCACCAGAGGCGGGTGTCATCTTCCACTCAGACCGTGGCAGCCAATACTGCGGACACGAATTTCAGGCGGCGCTGGCGGGCTACGCCCTGATGGCCACCCAAATTCCCCCACTTATGGCCACCTCAAACTCCCCCACCTGAATTGATCGGGGACAGGGTCTCAACGCCGACACCGTCGGCACCTGTTGGCAGGACGCATGTTCTGGCCTTCCTCGAAGGAAGGCCAAGGAGTGAATGTCTTGAAACCCAACCAACGCGCCACGGTGATCACGCTGCTGCAGCGCAACACGCCCCAGCGCGAGATTGCCCGCATCACCGGCATCGACCGCAAAACCATTCGCAGCTACCACACCCGCTGGCTACTTGATCCTTCAAACTCCCCCGGGGTGGCCACCGGCTCTGAGACCGTGACCCCTCAAATTCCCCCACCCTGGCCACCGGCTCTCGTTTCCACTTCCTCCAGCCTGTGCGAAGTCCACCGCGTCTTCATTGAGGCCCAACTGCGCCTTCGCCGCAACGCCACCGCCATCTTCCAAGACATGGTCGATGCCCACGGCTTTACCGGGGCCTACAACTCCGTCAAACGCTTTGTTCGGGCACTGTGCCACAAAGAGCCCGAGCAGTTTGATCGCCTGTCCTTTTTGCCCGGCGAGGAGATGCAAGTCGATTACGGCGAAGGCGCACCGACCTTGGTGCCCGGCACCGATCGCTACAAGAAGCCGCGCCTGTTCGTGGCCACACTGCGCCACTCCCGGCGCAGTTTCCGCCGTGTGGTCTGGAAGTCCAGCCAACAAGTGTGGGCCCAGCTGCACGAGCAGGCATTTCGCTACTTTGGCGGCTGCCCCCAGTACGTGGTGCTGGACAACCTCAAGGAGGGTGTGCTCAAGCCCGATTTGTACGAGCCAGAACTCAACCCGGTGTATGCAGCCATGCTCGAGCACTATGGCGTGGTGGCCGACCCCGCCCGCGTGCGCGACCCCAACCGCAAGGGCACGGTGGAGCACGCCATCGGCCACACCCAAGCCACAGCCTTGAAGGGCAGACGCTTTGAATCGATCGAGGCCCAGAACGAGCACTTGGAGCATTGGGAAACGAGTTGGGCCGCCAAGCGCATTCACGGCAGCGAGCGCCAACAGGTGCAGGCCATGTTCGAGGCCGAACGTGCGCACCTCAAGCCCTTGCCTCTGCTGGGCATGCAGTACTTCACGCAAGGCGTGCGCACCGTGTGCGACGACAGCTGCGTGCGGGTCGATCACAGCAGCTACGCCGCACGCCCTGCGGCCATCGGCTCCAAAGTGCTGGTGCGCATCTTTGAGCGGCGCATCGAGATCCGGGATATGCAAGGCGCTTTGCTGCGCACACATGCCAAAGCCGAGCGGCCAGGCTCGGTGGTACTGCCTGCGGATGAGCGGGTGTTCAACCCATCACGCGAGACGCGGTTGATCCTTGGCCAGGCCAAAGAAATTGGCGAGCACGCCAGCCGCCTGTGTGAGCTGATGTTTGCAGCCGAAGGTCGGGGGGGCCAAAGGAAGCTGTGGGGCATCGTGGGATTGACCAAACGCTACCCGGCTGTTTGCATTGACGGCGCCTGTGCCCAAGCCTTGGCGCAAGGGGTCTACAGCTACAAACATGTCAAGGCCTTGGCTGAGCGCTTGTTTGCCGATGCCATGGCGGCCATGGACGAGGCATCCAACATGGCCAGCTCAGTGCACGCCGACACCATGGCCCTTGAAGGCACTTTGGTTCAGCAGCACGAGCTGATCCGCCAGACCGACGAGTATGCAGATTTGTTCACCCACGCAGCCCTGGTTGCCAGCGCTGTGGTGGCCAAGGCCATGGATGAGAAAGCAGGAGGCCAGGCATGAACATGACCGAGATCGACAACGCTTTGCGTCAGTTGCGCCTGTCGGGCATGCAGCAAACCCTTTCCACCCGGGCGATGCAGGCCCAGGCCAGCCAGGAGCCGTTTCTGGAGACATTTGCCGCCTTGCTGCAAGACGAGTTGGAGCGGCGCAGCTCCGTCCTGATGGAGCGCCGCTACAAGCGCTCAGGGCTCGATGAGAAGGCTTCATTGGCGGATTTGGACTGGCGCTTTAATCCCAAGATACCCCGCGCTGCGTGCTTTGAGTTGCACACCTTGAAGTTCATCACTCAAGGGGCCAATGCACTGATTGTGGGCAAACCGGGCACTGGCAAGAGCCATGTGGCCAAGTCGCTGGCGTACCAGGCTACGCTGCAAGGCTATGACGTGCGGTATTTGGAGGCGGACACCGAGTTTGCGCGGTATGCGCTGGCGGGCAGCCAGGACAGGGCGAATTTGCTGCGGGAGTGGGTCAAGCCGGATTTGCTGATCGTGGACGATTTGTTTCTGGCCAGGCGGATCACGGCGGAGGCAGCAGAGGCATTGCAGGCCATCGTGCACCAGCGCTACAAGCTGCGCCGCGCCCTGGTGGTGACATCGAACCGGGTGGTGCAGGACTGGGGCAAGTATCTGGGGGATGCCACGATGGCCAGCACGATTTTGGACAGGCTGATGCACCGCTGCGTGATGTTGGAGTTTGAGGGCAAGAGCTACAGGCTCAAGGAGGCGGCTGCTCGCTTGGCCGTCCAGCCGGAAACGTCATAATCTGGCAGCGCTGCCTGGGGGAATTTGGGGTGGCCACGGGTGGGGGAATTTGGACTGGCCATCAGGGGCTACGAGATGAAAAGCTCGATGAGCCGCAAGGGCGACTGCTGGGACAACGCGCCCACCGAGAGCTTCTGGGGCCGCCTGAAAGTGGGTCGTTTGTACGGCAGGAAATTCGAGACCCGCAGACAAGCCATGGACGAGGTGATTGACTGGATGACGTTCTACAACCACCGCAGGATTCATTCGACCCTGGGTTACGTCAGTCCGATGCAGTTTGAGAAAAGCTGGCACGCGACACAGCAAAAGAAGGCCGCATAATTGAACGGCTAAGAGGTACGTTCAACAGGGGCAGGTTCAGCTAAAAATTTCCTGAATCAAACCGAATGAACGATAGTCGAAAAAAAACCACAGATTGATTAAGCAATTCTGCGGAAATATTTTTTAAACCGACTCAACTAGGGGTCTGAAGGAACTCAAAACCAGGCAGAAAGAGTCTCGTCTGAATCATGCTTAAAACCCAAATTAGCACTGGATTAGCACTGGGAGCCCCCTGGACAACGTAAGTCGTTGATTTTAAAGGGAAAAATTGGGGTGGCTGATGGGGCTCGAACCCACGACAACAGGAATCACAATCCTGGACTCTACCAACTGAGCTACAGCCACCGTAGATTTAAATTATAGCCTCTGGTTCACCAAAAAAATTACCTTCGGAAAGTTTTATGAACCTGTTGATGTTTTTGGCTGGGGAACAAGAATTTCAGCTTTGAACTGTGCACGCAAATAGACCAAATAGGCATTGGCCTCGGCGTTTGCCAAAAGGCGGGCAAACTGCTGACGACTTTGATCTTGCTGCTGTGCATTCAATGGTTCTCTTGGAACCAACTTGTTCAAACGAACCAAAGCAAACCCTTGCAAGCCCAAATCAACGCCCAAAAACGAAGGCACATTCACAGGATCTGCACGCAAAGCGGCGTCAATCAAAGCTTGTGGCTGGCCTTGCGTTTGGTCACGGGAAACCAGCAATGGCGCACCAAGTTGCGCAAGATCAGGTTTTGTCTTCCACTCCAACAATTTGGCCTGGCCTTCGGACTTGGCCAACTTCAGAGCCTCTTCTTGGATGTATTGAACACGCACCGCATCTTTGACCTCAGCAAATGGCCTCAGAACTGAAGGACGGTGGTTGATGATTCGCGCAGAAACCAAGGTGTTGTTGCCCACCTCCATCGCAGCCGTGTTTCGGCGCTTACCCACAGAATCCTCAGCAAAGACGGCTTCCAACAATTTGGGATTGGCCAAAATACCCACCGAGGCAGGAGATGGCGAACGGGTCAGGCCCTTGGCCGATTGGACAGTCAGTTTGAGTTTTTCGGCCACGGGTTTGAACGTATCGGCTTGCTCGTAAACACTGTTGCTGAACGTCTCGGCATATTCGGCAAACTGACGTTTGGCTTGCTGCTTGCGCAGATCAGCTTCAAGCTGTGGGCGCATCGCCTCAAAGCTGGGAGCAGCAGCTGCTTTGACATCGGTGAGCAAAATGATGTGGTAACCGAAGTCTGACTCGACAACCGAACTGATGTCACCTTTTTTGAGGGAGAAAGCAGCATCTTCAAAGGCTTTGACCATCGCTCCTTTTGCAAAAAAGTCAAGATCGCCTCCTTTGCTCGCGGAGGCAGTATCTTGTGAATTTTTACGGGCAAGATCCGAAAAGTTTTTGGGGTCTTTGCGTAAATCAGCCAGCAAAGTTTCTGCTTTCAGTTTGGCCTTCTCGCGATCCGAAGCGGGCGCATCTTTGGCTGCATTGATGAGAATGTGGCTCGCGCGACGCTGCTCCTGACCAGCAAGGCGTTGCAGGTTTTGGTCGTAGTAAGTTTTGATGTCTTGGTCTGGCAAAGTGATGGTTTTTTCCATCGAAGCTGAGTCCAAAACAAGAAACTCTATGTCCGCAGACTCCACAGAGCGGAAACGATCGGATTGTGCTTGGTAGAACTTTTCAAGCTCAGGCTCAGACACTTGCACCTTGTTTAAAAAAGCCGCAGGCTCAAAACGCTGTATCTGAATTTGACGCTGTTGCAAAAAAGCTTGCAATGCGCCTTCGCTTTGTCGCAGGGAGGACATCACGGAAGCTTGCAGCGTAGAAAGAACTTGTTTATTTGACAGATCTCGACGAACTTGAGCCTCCAACATTTCTGGCGTCATGCCTTGACTCGCAGCCAATTGGCGATATTTGTCCATGTCCAGTTTGCCGTCAGCACCACGCAAACCCGCAATTGACGGGTCTTGCTGCAAATAATTGGCCAAACGCTGATTGCTCGTGACCAACAATTGCTTTTCAGAGGCCAGTGCAATCACACGGTCATTGACCAAGCGCTCGAGAGTTGCGTATCGGGCATCGTCTGAGCCCAAGAGTTTGGCATCCAAATTGGGCATTGAGGCACGAATGCGATCAACTTCTCTCTGATGTGCCGCATCCCACTCGACTTGTGTGATTTTCTGACCGTCTACCTTGGCGACAACCGCACCTTTTTCCTCAAGTTGCTGATAACCATCCACGCCAAATAAAACAAAAGAGGGAATGATCAACAAAAACAACAGCCCCATGAGGATTTTTGAGTTGTTGCGGATGGTGTCAAACATGATCAAGGTCTCGGGTTGTCAACAAAAAAGGCGAACGTTGAGTTCGCCTTTGAGTGTGAGGTGGTGGGTGCTGACGGTCTCGAACCGCCGACCTACTCCGTGTAAAGGAGCCGCTCTACCAACTGAGCTAAGCACCCCCTCAAAATCAAATCAATTCAAAGCGTCTTTCAGGCCCTTGCCTGGACGGAACTTGGGAACGTTGGCTTTTTCGATTTTAATCGCAACGCCAGTCCGTGGGTTGCGACCGGTGCGAGCCTCACGCTTACCCACTGCAAAAGTTCCAAAACCCACCAAGGAAACTGTACCGCCTTTTTTCAAGGTTGTAAGGACTGCGCCGATGACGGCCTCCAGAGCACGTCCAGCCGCTGCCTTGGAAAGGTCCGCATCCTTGGCAATCTGTTCGATCAATTCTGTTTTATTCACAAAAAACCTCTGCGAGTTAAATGCCGGTCGCACCAGCTTTTGAAATGGCATTGAACATCCAAGGCCTCGGCCAAAAATGCAATGTTCGCTTCATCACCCTGAAATCGAATGGTCGCATGACCTTGCGATGCACCCTGACAGGTGCAATTGAAAGCAATTTGGGTTGAATTTTAGCTTTGAAATTCTGCGTTAAGAAGCTGCTTTCGGTTTTTTTGTGGCTGCCAAAAACAGCTCGACATGCTGACACATCAGAGCACTTGTTCAATGGCTCGACCCAAGTCAGATGTACTGGCAGTGCCCCCCAAATCAGGCGTTCGTGGCGCACCGCTGCCCGGTGCAAGCACCTTCTCGATGGCCGCCAACACAGCGTCATGCGCCGTCTTATAGCCCAAAAACTCTAGCATCATGGCACCGCACCAAATTTGTCCAATCGGGTTGGCAATGGCTTTGCCAGCAATATCGGGGGCTGAGCCGTGCACGGGTTCAAACAATGAGGGGAACAAACGATCCGGGTTCAGGTTGGCGCTGGGCGCAATACCAATGGTGCCAGTGCACGCTGGTCCGAGGTCGCTCAAGATGTCGCCAAACAAATTGCTGGCCACCACCACGTCAAAGAAATCGGGGCGCTGCACAAAGTGGGCAGTCAAGATGTCGATGTGGAATTTATCGACATTGATGCCGGGGTAGGCCTTGGCCATCTCTGCCACGCGCTCATCCCAATAAGGCATGGTGATGGCGATGCCGTTGGACTTGGTGGCGCTGGTCAGGTGCTTTTTGGGGCGGGTTTGGGCCAACTCAAAGGCAAACTTGAGCACCCGGTCCACGCCGATGCGGGTCATGATGGATTCCTGCATCACGATCTCGCGCTGGGTGCCCGGGAACATGCGCCCACCCACACTGGAGTATTCGCCTTCGGTGTTTTCACGCACGATGTACATGTCAATCTCGCCAGGCTGGCGTGGGCTACCGTCGCGGCGCACCACCGGGGCAATGATGCCGGGCATCAAGCGCGCCGGACGCAAGTTGATGTATTGGTCAAATTCACGGCGAAACAAGAGCAGCGATCCCCACAACGACACATGGTCGGCGATTTTTTCGGGCCAGCCCACAGCACCAAAATACAAAGCATCGTGGCCGCCGATTTGGTCTTTCCAGTTGTCGGGCAACATTTTTCCGTGCTTTTCGCAGTAATCCCAGCTGGAAAAATCGAAATGGTCAAAGTGCAGGTCAATGCCAAACTTGCGGGCGGCAGCGTCCATCACACGCAGGCCTTCGGGCATGACTTCTTTGCCAATGCCATCTCCGGGAATGACAGCGATGCGATGTTTGCTCATGTGGGGGACTTTCTAGATTTCAATAAGTGGGTGGGGTTTCAAAAATGAAGAGCTTAGCAACAAAGAGGCGGAACGGATTTCACCTGCGTGACGGTCGCACCACCAAACTCACGCCCAAAGCCGTCAAGGCCGTGCCCAGCAGGGTGGCGAGGGTGATGGTTTCACCAAGCAGCAGCCAGGCCACGATGGCCGTGGTAGGGGGTACCAGATACATGAAAGTGGTGACCGCAGCGACGGCATCTTTTTGAATCAGCATCTACAAAAGCGAACACAACAGGTGACGCACTGACACAAGCGTTAGACCTTGGCAACGCGCTCATTTCACGCGGGCTCGGATTTCAGGTAATGCCTTTTGCATGTAATAGACCATGGACCACACCGTCAAAACGGCGGCCACCACGATCAGTACGGCACCCCAAAGGCGGGTGTCGATCAATCCAAACAGCGTGCCGTTATAGAGCAAAAACGGAATTGCGACCATCTGCACCGTGGTCTTGACTTTGCCCACCATGTGAACCGCCACGCTTTTACTGGCACCGATCTGCGCCATCCATTCGCGCAAAGAAGAGATAGCGATCTCGCGGCCAATGATGATGAGCGCTACCAACACGTTCACCCGGTCCATTTGCAGCAGCATCAGCAAGGCGGCACACACCAAAAACTTGTCCGCCACAGGGTCCAGAAAGGCCCCAAAGGCCGAGGTCTGATTGAGTTTTCGGGCCAAAAACCCGTCCAACCAGTCGGTCAAGGCAAAGAGCACAAACATGATGGTGGCGATCAGGTTTTGCGTCTCCACCCTCAGGCTGTCCAGGTAATACACGCCAATGATCAACGGGATCGCGACAATGCGCGTCCAAGTCATGATGGTGGGGATCGTGAAAAACATGGTGTTCATTGTGGCACGTCAAAGCGTCATGGCCGTGTCAAGTGCGTCAGCATCAGTGCAAGGCGTTGTAAATGGTCTCGGCCAGCTCTCGCGAAATGCCTTCCACGCCCAGCAAATCTTCTACGCTGGCACTTTCCACCCCACGCACACCGCCAAAACGTTGCAGCAGTTTGGCCCGTTTGCGCGGCCCGATGCCGGGAATTTCTTCGATCTTGCTGCCGCCCATGCGAACTTTGGCGCGCTGCGCCCGCATGCCGGTGATGGCAAAACGGTGCGCCTCGTCGCGAATTTGCGCGACCAGCATGAGCGCGGCCGAGTCCTTGCCCAAGTAGACCTTTTCGCGGCCATCGGCAAACACCAGCTCTTCCAGACCAACTTTGCGGCCCTCGCCTTTTTCCACGCCCACGATGCGCGACAGGTCCAGTCCCAGGTCGGTG
>CAITSG010000241.1 GCA_903894995.1 uncultured Burkholderiales bacterium | reverse complement strand
GTTTTTTGGTGTCGCAGCCCTTCATGACACGGATGCTGGGCTGGGTAGAACTGCCCTTTACCAATTTGCCCTTGGTCAAAAGCATCTACTCGTCGCTGAAAAGTTTTGCCGACTATTTCGCGCCCCACGAACGCGACGTGCAACAGGTGGTGCTGCTGAAAAAACCGGGCAGCGACTTGTCCATCATCGGCCTGGTCACACGCCAAAACCTGGCCGACTTGCCCCTGGATGCACAAACCCAGCAACACTTGGCGGTGTACCTGCCCATGGGTTACATGATTGGCGGCTACACCGTGTTTGTGCCTCGCGAATGGGTGCAGGTGCTGGACATGTCGGTGGAAGTGGCCATGCGCTCGTCCTTGACCGCGTGGATGGGCAATCCCAAAAATCCGCCTGCGCCCTGAACAGTGGGCACGTCGGCTCAGGTCTGAGCCGCCAAATACGCCACCGCCGCTGCCACACCATCGGTGCCAAAGGGGATTTTTTGCACCGTCATGGCCGCCTCAATGCCGGCCAACGCGCCCAGGATCATGGGCTCGTTCATGTCACCCAAGTGGCCAATGCGAAAGACCCGGCCCGCCAATGGCCCCAAGCCCCCGGCCATCGCCACCTGAAAGCGCTCGCGCGCCACCGTGCGCAAGGCCTCGGGGTCGATTCCCTGGGCCACCTCGATGGCGGTGACCGAGGCCGAACGTGTCTCGGGATGACGGGCATGAAAACGCATGGCCCCCGGCACCGCCCAGCGCTCAACCGCTGCATGCACCGCGCCCGCCAAGCGCTGGTGCCGCGCCCACACATTGTGCAAGCCTTCTTCTTCGAGCAAGGCGATGGCCGTCTCCAGCCCGGCGATGTGGGCCAGCGGCGGCGTGCCGCAAAACTTGGCCGACTGGTTGTCGCTGTCGCGGCGTTGCCAGTCCCAGTAAAAACGCGGCTCGGCATGACGGACTGACCATGCCATGGCTTTGGCGTTCACGGCCACAAAGCCCAAACCTGGCGGCATCATCAAACCTTTTTGCGAGCTGCCCAAGGCCACGTCCGCGCCCAACGCGTCCATGTCAAACGGGCTGGCGGCCAGCGAGGCCACCACATCCACCACGTACAGCGCCGGGTGGGCCGCCGCATCGATGGCGCGGCGCACCGCCGCGAGGTCGCTGGTCACGCCGCTGGCGGTGTCGGTGTGCACCACCAAAACCGCGCTGATGCGGTGGCTGGTGTCTTCGCGCAGAGCACGCTCGATCGCGGCCACGTCAAAGGGGTGGCCCTCTTGATAAGGGGTGCGCTGCAAGGCGATGCCCATGCCCTCGATTTGGATCGCCCACTGGTCCGAAAAATGGCCCGATCCCGCCAACAGCAAAGTGTGCTGCGCCGAGGCCAGATTGGCCGCCGCCGACTCCCACATGCCATGCCCGTTGCTGGCAAACAGGAACACATCAGCGTTTGGGCTGTGCAAGAGCCGCTTCATGCCGCTTTCACATGCCGCAATCATGGCCGCCACCCGAGGGTCCGACAAGTCGGTCATGGGCCGCTGCATGGCGTGCATGACCTCGTCGGGCACATGGGTCGGGCCGGGTGAGTGAACAAAACGGATGCCAGGAATACGGGGGGTCGACGGAGAAAAGCGGTTCATGCCTGGCCTGCTGGTCGGTGAATGGAGCCGCTCAGTTTAAATCGGCAGGTGCGCCCAGCCTGTGCCTAGGGCGATAGTTGGGTCACCGCCTGAAAATTCAGCTTGGCCCGCACTGCCATCACCATAGCCAACGCGCGGGATAATCCAAGGCAGCCCTCAACCCGCTGGGCCTGCCCCGCCCAGCACTTCGCCCCAAGCCAGCCATGACACCTTCCCACCCCCCTGTGAGCCGCGACACCTTACAACAAGCCCTGGGTGAATTGTTCGCCCCTTGGGTGCAGGCGCTGAACCTGCATGTCGAGCGCTTTGACACCGACAGCGTGACCTTGCGCTTGCCGCAAAGCGACCAGTTGTCGCGGGTGGGCGGCATGCTGTGCGGCCAGGCCATGATGGCGGCGGCCGACACGGCCATGGTGCTGGCGCTGATCAGCCACTTTGGGCAATTCCGGCCCTGCAGCACGGTGCAGCTGTCCAGCAGCTTCATGAAACCCCTGTCGGGCCAAGACGCGCTGGTCACCGCACGGGTGCTGCGCGCTGGCAAGGCCATGGCCTTTGGCGAGATCGACCTGGTCGGGGCCAACGACGGCAAAAGCGTTTTCCGGGCCAGCACCACCTATGCCCTGATGTGAGCCGGGTTGTCAGCGGCCCGCCAGCCGGGCGTGGCTACAATACTGCCATTCTTGTTCTGAGGCTCTTCATGTCCAATCACAACGACCCACACACTTCTGACGATCCCGTTGAAAACGTGGTCAAGCACATTCCCGTGGTCATTCCGGCCGCTGGTGCCGTGCTGATTTTCCTGCTGGCTTTTATCGCCGTGTTCATGGCCTGAGGCTT
>CAITSG010000240.1 GCA_903894995.1 uncultured Burkholderiales bacterium | reverse complement strand
CCTCGTCGCGATAAGCCTCGCAGACCACCACCCATCGCCCCGAGGGCGGGGCTCCCACAAATGCAGGCATTCCCCTGTAGGAGCGACGCCCTCGTCGCGATAAGCCTCGCAGACCACCACCCATCGCCCCGAGGGCGGGACTCCCACAAATGGCAGGCACACCGCAGCCAAGCACTGCCCTTTTGCACAGGCCATCAGGCTCATGGCATGAGCCTTGCAAACCACATCATCAGGCTCATCGTCACTCACCTTGGTACGCCATGTTTCTTGCTTTGGCATTGTTTCTGGTTTTGCCGCCTTTGACGCCTGGCTTGTTCACGCCCGCCCAGCGGTTCATAGCCCTCGATACCCAAAAGCTCCAATTGATGGAATACGGGCAAGCCTTCAAGTTGCACCGGCGCAGCCGCGCTGAACTCTTCAACGCGGCCCTGCACCGCTGAGCCTTGCGTCAAGCCCGGCCTTTACACTGCTCAAAACGAGAACCGAACACCGCCATGTCTGAAATCGACCGCTTGTACCGCTACAAAACCTTGCTCAGCAGTCGCCGGGCCATGCAGCGAGAAGACATTCTGAAAGAGTTGGAAATTTCCCCCGCCACCTTCAAGCGCGATTTGGCCAAACTGCGTGACCGGCTCAACTCCCCCATCGTGTTTGACCGCGAACTGAGCGGCTACCGGCTTGAAAAATCCGACAACGCCACCGAACTCCCCGGCTTTTGGTTCAGCCAGGACGAGATCCTCGCGCTCATGACCATCCAGACCATGATCGAGCAGCTCAACCCCGGCCTGCTTGGCCCCAAGCTTCAGCCCTTGCGCAAGCGGCTCGATGACATGCTCAGCCACCAAGGCCTGGACCCCCAACTGCTGACCCAGCGCGTGCGTGCCGTACACGCTGGCAAACGCCACCTGCCACTGGCGGCTTTTGAGCATGTGGCCAAAGCCACCTTCGAGCGCAAGCAAGTGCGCATCCAGCACCACAACCGGCTGAGCGGCCAAACCATCGAGCGCGACATCTCACCACAACAACTCATCCACTACCGAGACAACTGGTATGCCGACGCCTGGTGCCACCTGCGCAAAGAAGTTCGCAGCTTCTCGATCGACGCCATCGAAAACGCCACCGTGCTGGACAAAGACGCCAAAAACATCGACCTTCAAGCCATGCGCCACCAGCTCGACGGTGGCTACGGCATCTTTGGCGGCAGCCCCAAAGATTGGGCCGAATTGCGCTTCAGTGCAGCCCGCTCGGGGTGGGTGAAACACGAAAGCTGGCATGCCCAGCAACAAGGCCAACTGAACGCCGATGGCAGCTACACCCTGCGTCTGCCCTACGCCGACGAACGCGAACTGATCGGCGACATCTTGCGCTTTGGTGGCGAGGTCGAAGTGGTCAAACCCATGGCGCTGCGCCACATGGTGCAGGCCGAGATTGCCCGCATGAGCCAGTTGTACCGGGTCTGATTTGCTCAGTTTGCGCGCCGGAACAGCACCACCCTGCGCGCCCAAAACCATCCACAGCAGTCAACACCCCGCTGCGCCCTGTCCACCGAAAGGCTGTGATTTGTGTTGGCAAAAGGTCAGCCAGCCAAAAACCGGATCAGTTCTTGGGCCACTTGTACAGGGTCTTCACGCTGCGGAAAATGCCCACACGCGGGCAGCACTTTGCGTTCATACCGGTTCAAAAAAAGCGGTGCTTGCCCCTCTGATGTTGACGCGGGGTTCACGCCATCCACGCCCCCGTGCAGCATCAAAGTGGCCACACTCAGGGGCAAGACCCGGCTCAAGGCTTCTTCTTCGGCGGCGTAACGCGGGTCGCCCGGTGCGTGCCCCCAGCGGTGCTGGTAAGAGTGAAGCGTCACCTCTGGCCAGTCGTCGTTGGCAAACACCTCGGCCGTGGCGTCGAATTCCTCATCGTCATACCAACCAGCTGGCGACCAGGTGTCCCACATGATTTTGGCAAAGGCAGGCCCCCTCTCACGCACCTCGCGCTGCCCCCTGGGCGTGGCCATGAACCAGTGGTACCAATAGTTGCGCACCTGTGTCAGCGACAGATTTTGTGATGGCAAATTGGTGCCATAGGCCACCGACATCATGACCAGGTGGCTGGCCACACCTGGCTGCAAAGCACAGGCACTGGCAGCTGCACGGGCTCCCCAGTCATGCCCCACCAAAGCCGGTTGCTTCAATTCCAGTCGCTCGATCAAATCCAGCACATCACGCCCCAAGGCAGAAATCTGCCCACTGCGCGGCGTCTCGGCCTGCAAAAACCGTGTAGGCGAAAACCCCCGCAAGGCCGGTACCACCACACGCCATCCTTGCGCGGCCAGCACAGGCGTCACACCCGACCAAGTGCGCACACTGTCGGGCCAACCGTGCAACAAAATCACCGTGCGCTCTGCGCCGGAGTTCCACTCTTGATAACCGATGCGCAAAACATCGGTGTCCACGAACTTCATATCAGGCTGCATCTGTCACCCCTTATTTCTCACGCCTTGCATGAACACGCACTCACAAGCCCGGCGCACCGGCCGACATGAAACCGCCATCGACCGGCAAGGCCACCCCCGTGGTGTAGCTTGCCTCATCAGACACGAGGTACATCACCGCCGCCGCAATCTCTGTGGTCAGGCCATAACGCGCCATGGGAATGGCTTTGGCGTATTCGATGCGAAACTGTTCCGAGTGCAACTCACGCGTCATGGGCGTGTCCACCGGACCGGGGCACACCGCATTGGCCGTGATGCCATGCTCGGCCAACTCCACCGCCATTTGCCGGGTCAAAGCCACCACCGCCCCTTTGGAGGTGCCATAAGCCGTGCGCCCCTTGCCCACAGCCCGCAAACCCGCCACTGAAGCGATGTTCACAATGCGGCCCCAACGCTGAGGCACCATCAATCTGGCGGCGTGTTGCGCGCACAACAAAGTCCCCGTCACATTGACCGCCATCGTGGCCACGAAGTTGTCCAAAGGGAAATCCAGGAAAGGAAAAACCTTGGCGATGCCGGCACTGTTGACCAGCACATCACAGCGCCCATCTTGCGCCTCCACCGCCGCAAACACCTGCGCCACCGAGGCCGGATCGGCCACATCCAGCAACACGGCTTGGGCTTGCCCCCCTTGTTTTTGCAGCTCTGCCGCCCAAGCCTGTGCACTTTGTACATCTTTGTCGGCCACCCACACCTTGAAGCCTTTGGCGGCCAAAGCCTGGCCGACTTGGGCACCAATGCCTTTGGCCCCACCCGTCACCAGGGCCACGCGCCCATTTGAAGCTGACAACGTCATACACACCCTCTATGGATTGGCCAACAGAACACCCAGTTCGACCGCGGTACCCGCGTTCAAGCCTTGCGCCCCCTCAAAGCCTGGATAAAAAAATCAGCCGACCCCATTTGACCGCCCTTCAAGGCGACCTCGAGCTGGCGCAAATGGGGCTTGTCGGACAAGAGCTTGCACAAAGGGGCACCCGGCGCCAAGCGGGCCAGCACCTGCAAAGCCTGCGGGCCCAGGCGCTGCATGATGGCGCTCGATGTGTCGCCACCCGAGAGCAGCAAACGTGGCACCTCCACGGTTTGCAAGACCCGTTCGGTCAACTCACCCAGGCACTCACCCACCAAACGCCCGCCTTGCAGCGCAGCTTGCGCCTGCGACAGTCCCGAGGTCATCAAACGCTCGCGCAATTGACCGATGCGCGCATCCCCCGTGCCGCGTGCCGTGTGCACCACCACGCTGTGCCCGCTGCGCCAAGCCAAGACGATCGCCTGGGCCATGTCCGCCAAGGCCTGCTCGCGCTGCAACAGCCATGCACACACATCCAAAGCCACCTCTGCAAAGCCCGCTTGCACAGCCACGTCGACTTGTTGCGCGCTCAAGGCCGAAGCACTGGCCGACACCACCAACACCTGGGGAACAGCCGCAAACCCTTCAAAAGACGCTGCCTGAGCGGGCCATGGCGTGGGCAAGTCCGCACGCCACCATTGCGTCAAGGCGTACTCCAGCCCCGAAGACCCCACCGCAAACATCGGCCCCGAGCTCAAGGCCGACAAACGCGCCAAATGCCGACCGGTGGCCGTCAAGTGTTCCGGCCGGGTGCCATCAAACAGCAAAGCCTCGCAAGACGACGCCAGCAAGGCATCTACCTCGTCATCTTGTTGCGCCTCGGACCGCTCAAAGACCGGCAGCGTGACACCCGCAACCGATTGGCGCGTCTGCATGGACAGATGCTTGGCCAAGTCCGACTCGGTCATGGGCGTCACAGGGTGCACACGCATGATGGGATGGCGGTCGATTCGATGCACTTGGCCATCCGTTGCCGAACGCGCAAACAAGTGCCCAAAAGCGCAATAACGGCCCAAAGCCGGGTTGGCAGCCACCACCGGAATCACCCCGGAGCCAAAGGACTGGCGCGCCAAATCCATCACATGCCCAATGCTGCCCACATCGGGATGGCTGTCAAAAGTCGAGCACACCTTGTAATGCACCAAGGGCACCGGCAACTGGGCTAAAGCAGCCAAAACAGGCGGTAACTGTTCGTCCATTTCAGCCGGGCTCATGGCACGGCTGTGACCGGCAACGCCCACCGCGTCAAACGGCCCCAAGGCCTCGAGCAAGTCCGCACTGGGCACCTGCAAAAACAAGGCGCAGCGAAGCCCCGCAAAGCTCAGCACCTCCAGCGCATCGGTCGAGCCTGTGAAATCGTCGCCATAAAAAGCCAGCCGCATCGCGTTCGCGTGTGTTGGTTCAGTCATGGGTCAGCCCGCCCCAAAATGCGACAAGGCCCGTGCCAAAGCGCTTTGATGCGCAGCGGCCTGCTGCAGGTCCACACCCGCAACGGCCGCCGCCCAAGCCTGGCGCATGCTTTGCACCCCGGCGGCGGTGCCGTCTGGGTGGCCAATGATGCCCCCGCCAGCCAAATGCATCAGGTCGCAAGAGGCCAGCTGCCGGTAAATTTCAGGGGCCAAACCGGCCCACTGGCCCGAAGAAAAAACAGGCATCAAAGGCAGCAAGCCCGCAAAAGGACGCAAGCAGTCCTGCGCATTGGCAAACACCGACGCATCGGGCTCCCAAAATTTGCTGCTGGGCCCATT
>CAITSG010000239.1 GCA_903894995.1 uncultured Burkholderiales bacterium | reverse complement strand
CAGTGCTGCAGCTGCTGGGCAGACAACATCGCGGACAAGCGCGCCACAGCCCCTTGCCGATCGGCAGAGGTCAAGTCGTAGACCAGGAAAAATTTGACCCCCATCGACTGGTACAACCAAGGCCGAAACGGCAGTGGAACAGACAGCGCGTTGGAGCCGTAACACACGATTTGCCCGTGCGCAGCCAATGCGCCCTCACTGGCCCAAGCCGCCGTGGTCGAAAAATCCATGTCAATGATCACATCGGCACCACGGCCCTGCGTGAGGGCCTTCACGCGCTCGGGTACAGGTTCGGTTTTGTAAAAAATCGCCTCTTGCATGCCTGCCGCTTGGGCGTGCACAGCCTTGGCCTCGGAGCCGACGGTGCCGATGACCCGACCGCCGGCCTGCGTCACCATTTGCGTGATGTAGTGGCCCACAGCCGATGAGGCCCCGGTGACCAAGACCGTCTGCCCGCTCAAATCACCGCTCAAACGCTCGGCCAAAATCACCGCCTGCACGGCGGTCAGACCAGGTATGCCCATGCACGCACCGGCGGCAAAATCGACGCTGTCGGGCAAGCTCACCGCTTGTGCGGCGGGCAAAGCGATGTAGTCAGCACAAGTGCCCCAAGGGCGCTGCCACTGACCATTCCAGATCCAGACGCGCTCCCCCACACGCGAGGCGGACACACCGGCCCCCACCGCTTCGATCACGCCTGCCCCATCACTGTGCGGCACGATCAAAGGGTCACTCACAAGGCGGGCACGGCGCGACTTGACGTCCGACGGATTCACACCGGAAGTGGCCAAACGCACCAGCACCTCGCCGGCTTGCGCACTGGGTTTGGGCAAGTCGCCCAACACCATCACATCTTGGGCTTCGCCGTTGCGGCTGTACCAGGCTGCTTTCATGAAAAATCTCCTTGATGGATTAACAATATTTGCTCAGTGAAGGCCGTCCCGCAAGAGCATGCACCCCGTGAGGAACATGCCCAAGCGGGTCAAGCGGAAAAAAATGGGCGTATAGCGCCGTGCCAGGCGAACACCCCACCTCAACCCCAAAGGTGCCAAGGGCAACGGCACCACTGCAGGCGCTGCAATGGCGTAAAAATAGGAATCGGTGACCAGCGGAAAATTCATGGTGAGCAAGCTTTAAGACCATCTTAATTCCCACACAAGCGAGCCACTGTCATGTGCGCATCTCACCCACTTGCATGCAAAAACCCTGCAGCGCAAGAACCTATTGCCCGCAAGCGACACTGAAACAGCCCAAGTCACCCCACAATCGAAACTTGTCAACTTTGAATTCGGAAACCCATGACTCGCTCCGGCTTGAATGTTCTCGGTGGCGAATTGATACCTTGCTCATATGACCCGCTCACGGGTTATTTCAGGGACGGTTGCTGCAACACCAGCGAGGAAGATGTGGGTACCCATGTGATTTGTGCCAAAGTCACTCAGACATTTTTGGATTTCTCCAGCGCACGGGGCAACGACTTGATAACGCCTCGACCATCACACCGCTTTGCAGGCCTGAAAGCGGGCGACCGGTGGTGTATTTGCGCCTTGAGATGGCTAGAAGCCTTCCAAGCGGGGGTGGCCCCCTATGTTGTGCTGGAAAGCACCCACCAAAAAGCATTGCAATTCGTGACCCTGGCCCAGCTGCGAGAGTTTGCCTGGGTCCCGCATTGACACCTCACATCATCATGCTCAGCTGAAACACCGAGTTCGGCGCACGGGGCATGACCGGAGCTGGAAGTGGTTTGAGTCGGAACTGGCCCATCATCGAAGTCACGCGCGCATCGGGCGGCATAAAGGGCACGGCCACATCCGAAAGACTTTGCGCCTGCAGCAAGGACTGCATGGTGATTTGGATGTCAGATTCGAGGTTTTTCATGGGGTGCTCCCCTTCCGGATACAGCGCGTCGAAGCTGTGCACTTCTTCAAAATGCTTGACCACATCCCACAAACTGATGTCTTCAGGATTGCCCCGGATCTGGTAGCCGCCCCCTGGGCCTCGGTGGGCACGAATCAAGCCAGCTTCACGCAGCTCTTTCAAAATCGATTCGGTGTACGAAGACGACAAAGACAAGCCGCTGGCGATCTCTTCGGTGGTCACTGGTTTGACGACTGCACGCGACGTGATGAACACAGCAATATCGAGGGCTTTGACTGTTTTCTTGAGGATCATGACGTTCTCCGTTAATGATGAGATATTCTATGACTCCTCAGTCACAAAACAACCAATAATTTTCAAATCATTTGAAATTAGCTAAAAATGAATTATTTGATACTTAAAAAATGGGGTTTTTTGCTCTGTGGGGCGTCTCCCACCACACATTGTCCAGCACACCTGATCGGCAGTCACCGCACATGAAACGCCATGTGGGTGCTGTGCTGGTCGTCCTCGCCAGTTTGCTGGTGATCGACATCCATGTGGATTGGGTTCAGCAGGACGGCCGCGGCTTGCTGGAGGTCAATGGCTTACGCTTGGATGTGCGCGGATGGGCGGCAGATCAGGTGCTGCAACGGCGTCGCAATTGCACCGCCGTTCACACCTTGCCAACACAAGACCCTACCGCCCTTGCGGTGCTCAATGCGATCCGCCAACACAGCCTGCCCGACTCGCAAAGTGCACGCGCTTTGCAAATGCAGCAATGGGGAGAATGGACCGTGGCCGAGGTGGTCTTTGACACCCTCAATCCCAGTCTGGTGGTGTTGCGCCTGAAAGCCGGTCAGTGGCAGGTTCAAGACCAAGCGGTCTGGAGCGGATCGACCGCCCCTTGGCACAGCGGTGACTTGGTGCGCCGCTACCTGCGCCAACAAGCGCCCGATCTGCCTTCTGAATTGCTGTCGTGTGTGACCGTCGATTCAGCGCGTTACGGCACCGGCCCTGGCGGGCTGGGACCCAGGTCTTCTGTCCAGGACGACAAACCATGACTCACCGGGTGGTCTGGTTCAAACGCGACCTGCGGCTGCATGACCATGCCGCTTTGAAGCACGCTGCAGCCATTGGGCCGGTGCTGTGCCTGTACATCGTCGAGCCAGATATGTGGGCGCAGCCCGATGCCGCCTTGCAGCACTTTGAATTTGTGCGCGAATCTTTGACTGAGCTGGACCAAGAACTGCGCTCACTGGGCGGCCGCTTGCAGGTGCGCATGGGGCCTGCAGTGCAGGTGTTGGCCGCCCTGCACGCGAATGCACCTTTTGCAGAATTGGTGGCGCACCAAGAAACCGGCAACGCCTTCACCTATGAACGCGACCTGCAAGTGGGTGCCTGGTGCCGCAGCGCAGGCGTGAGCTGGACTGAGTTTGCGCAGTTTGGTGTGGTGCGTCGCCTCAAAAGCCGCAACACCTGGCAAGCCCGCTGGGAAGCTCACATGGCCGCGCCGCAAGCAGTATTGCCCCATTTGCACTTTTTTCATGCGTCTGAAAATGCAGGCCCTGAAGCGATGACACCGCCAAGCGCCCTGCAGCACAACCCGCCCGAACGCCAACGCGGGGGCCGTCGCTTGGGGCTCGAGACCTTGCACAGTTTTTTGAACGCACGGGCTTTGTCGTACCGGGGCGGTATCTCCTCGCCACTGTCTTCGCCCACGGCCTGTTCGCGCATATCGACCTACCTGGCCTATGGCTGCATCAGCATGCGGGAGGTGGTGCAGAGCACCCGCGCTGCGCTCGATGCCCTGCCCCCGCAAGCCAGCAGGCACCGCGCCGGTCTGGTTGGTTTCATCAGCCGTTTGTATTGGCATTGCCACTTCATTCAAAAGCTCGAAAGCGAGCCCGAAATCGAGTGGCGCAACATGCACCGGGGTTACGACGGCCTGCGTGAAGACGGCTGGAACGACGCGCACTTTGCGGCCCTGACCTCGGCGCGCACCGGCTGGCCCATGGTGGACGCCTGCGTGGTCATGCTTTATGAAACCGGCTGGCTCAACTTTCGGATGCGTGCCATGCTGGTATCGGTGGCGGCCTACCCCTTGTGGCTGGACTGGCGGCCGGTGGGCCATTGGCTGGCCACGCAGTTTCTGGACTACGAACCCGGCATCCACTGGAGCCAGCTGCAAATGCAGTCGGGCACGACCGGCATCAACACCACGCGGGTGTACAACCCGATCAAACAAGCGCAAGACCACGACCCCAAAGGCATCTTTGTGCGCCGCTGGCTGCCCCACATGCGGCGCGTGCCCGACACCTGGTTGTTCGAGCCTTGGCTCATGCCCCCTGAAGTGCAGCGCCACTGCGGCCTGACGGTGGGCAACGGGCCAGAAGATGACATCCCCCTGCCCGTGGTGGATTTGGCCGAGGCCACACGCACCTCCAAAGCCGCGCTGCACGCTCGCCGGGCCGAGCCCGGTGTGAAAGCAGGTAAAAAAGCCATCGTCGAAAAACACGCTTCGCGCAAACACGGCAGCGGCCACCAACGTGACGTGTTCACCCGCGACCGTGACATCGACAGCCCCAAGACCACCCGCCGAAAAACACGTCAGTCTTCAGACGCCAACACCCCACCCAGCAACCAGCTGGGCTTTGATTTTTAAACGATGCGCACCACCCTTTTTTGGTTTCGAAACGACTTGCGCTTGCACGACCAACGAGCACTCCAGCAAGCCATAGCTCACGCCAAAGCGCACCAGCAAGCATTGCTACTGGTCTATGTGCACGAACCCGCGCAAGACGAATACACAGCCTGGGGCTTTCGCCGCATGGGCGCGCACCGCAGGCGCTTTGTGGCCGACACGCTGCAAGACCTGCAAACTTCATTAAAAGCTTTGGGCCAGAGCCTGGTGTTGCTGAACGGGCCTGTGGCCCAAGTGCTTCCCGCCTGCGCACGTTGGGTACAAGCCGACACCATTTTTTGCGAAGACATCGCTGCACCCGAAGAAGAAGCGCAGGTGCAAGCGCTGATCAACGCAGGCCTCAACGTCAAAACCTTGTGGCACTCCAGCCTGATCGAACCCGACGCCCTGCCCTTTGCGGCCGAAGAAATGCCACAGGTCTTCACCGAGTTTCGCCAACGCATTGAATCAAAGGGGCTTCAACCTTTGACGCCTTTGCCAGCGCCAACCCAGCTGCCTGCGCCACCGGATGACAACTTGACCAGCTTGCCCGACTGGACCGATAACGCCTTCACGCTGCTGCAAGCCCACACCGAAAATGACGCGCACCCACGCTCAAATTTTCCGTACACCCAAACTGCCTACCGGGGCGGCGAAACCAGCGCCCTTGCCCACCTGCAAAGCTACCTCACACCGCCTTGGCCTGACCGTTACAAACAAACACGCAACGCCCTCCAAGGCCAGCACACCAGCAGCCACTGGTCACCCTGGTTGGCCACTGGCGCGGTGTCGGCCCGCCGCATTTGGGCAGAACTCCACACCTACGAACAAACACACGGCAGCAACGACGGCACCTATTGGCTCTGGTTTGAGCTGCTGTGGCGCGACAACTTTCGCATGCTGCACCTGCAACACGGCCCGCAACTCTATGCCGCGAGGGGTTTGTCCAACTTGCCCAAGCCCTCGCATTACCCCAAAGACTTTCAGCGCTGGTGCGCTGGCCAAACGGGCGAACCCATTGTGGACGCTGGCATGCGCGAATTGGCTGCCACCGGTTTCACCTCCAACCGCATGCGCCAGATCGTGGCCAGCTTTTTGGTGCACGACCTGTCTTGCGACTGGCGCGCAGGCGCGGCTTGGTTCGAATCGCAATTGGTGGACTTTGATGTGAGCAGCAACCAAGGCAACTGGCTGTACGTGAGCGGGCGCGGCACCGACCCGCGTGTGGGCAGACGCTTTAACCCCACCAAACAAACTCAAGACCACGACCCGCAGGGTCGGTTTCAAAAGGCTTGGCTTTCAACCTGCTGATACGGCCCTGTGAAGTTTGAAGTGAAAGTCCTTTCTTGGGCTCAGCGGTGAGCGATGCAATCTGTGTTGTGGCCCCGCCGCACGGGTGAGGGGTGGTGGTCTGCGAGGCTCCATCGCGGCAAGGGTGCCGCTCCCAAAAAAAAGCGTTCACGCGGACACCATCGGGCCGGATACAACCTGCGGGCACCATGACGCTGGGCGCGCAAGGATAATGCGCACCATGACATTTCTCACAGCACACGGCACCATGGGTCACCACCTGCTCAAAACCGCAGCATGCTGACCGGTGTTTTGTTCGCTTTGGCTGCAGGTCTCATGTGGGGCTTGGTGTTTGTGGGTCCGTTGTTGCTGCCTGAATACCCCGCTGCGCTGCACACCTTTGGCCGGTATCTGGCTTTTGGTCTGATCGCCCTGCCCCTGGCCTTTGTGGACCGCGCCGAAATCAAACGCCTGACACGCGCCGACTGGTTGGCCGCGCTCAAATTGGCGGCGATTGGCAACGTGCTGTATTACCTGTTTCTGGCCAGCGCCATCCAGCGCGCAGGCGGCGCACTGCCCACCATGGTCATCGGCACGCTGCCTGTGGTGATTGCCGTGGCAGCCAACTTGCTCAACCACCAGCGCGATGGGCGCTTTCCGTGGCTCAAATTGGCCCCGCCTTTGGCGCTGATTTTGTTGGGCATTGCCTGCGTCAACCATGTCGAGTGGACTGCCCTGCTGCAAAACCCTCAGGCCGACACGGGCCGTTACATCACCGGGGCCGCATTGGCCGTGGGCGCAGTGGCCTGCTGGACTTGGTACCCCCTGAAAAACGCCGACTGGCTTCGTGGCCACCCCGAGCGCAACCCGCGCGTGTGGGCCACGGCGCAAGGCATTGCCACCTTGCCGCTGGCCCTGGTGGGTTATGCCGCCTACTGGCTTTGGGCCATCGCCACACAAGACCCACTGCCCATGCCGCTTGGACCCCGCCCGCTGGAGTTTGTCGGCCTCATGGTGGCCATCGGCCTGTTCGCCTCGTGGCTGGGCACCCTGTGTTGGAACGCCGCCAGCCAACACCTGCCCACCGCTTTGGCAGGGCAGCTCATCGTGTTCGAAACCCTGTCAGCCCTGGCCTACGCCTTATGGCTGCGCGGACAGTGGCCTGAGCCGCTGACGCTGGCCGGCATTGCCTTGCTGGTGATGGGGGTCATGGGTGGGGTCAGGGTGAAAGCAAAGACCGCCTAGCCCAAGCCAAGCTCAAAGCCTTGGCCAAGCCATCGAAGCCCTCCAGGTCGGCCACACCCGCACACAACACGCTTGGCAAGCACGATTGACTGGGTGGGCGCAACGGGGACTAATCACCCGCTTGCGTTCGCTGCAGCACTGAAGCCCATGGGCAAGCCGTGCGTCAATGGTTTCTTTTGACACCTTTAAGGAACCGATATGACCCAACACCTCACCCTGCGCGTTGCGCTCTTGTGCATGAGCTTGATGGCTGCCTCCGCCACACAAGCCCAAAACATGAGCAAGCCCGACTACAAAGCGGGTAAAACACGCATCAGCGAAACTTATAAGACCGACAAAGCTGAATGCAAAAAACTGTCAGACAACGCCGAAGACATTTGCAAAGAAGAAGCCAAAGGCAAAGAAAAAGTGGCCCGCGCTGAGCTGGAGTTCAGTTACTCAGGCAAAGCAGCTGACGCCAACAAGGTGCTTGTGGTCAAAGCCAAAGCCGCCTACGAAGTAGCCAAAGAAAAATGCGACGATCTCGCAGGCAATGGCAAGGATGTTTGCAAGCAGGAAGCCAAATCAGCCGAGCAAAAAGCCTTGGCCGACGCCAAGATGGGCAAAGACATTGGCGAAGCCAAAAAAGACGCTGCCGCTGAAAAAATGGACGCCAACTACAAAGTTGCCCATGAAAAATGCGACGACCTTGCAGGCGACACCAAGGCCAGCTGCGTGGCTGCCGCCAAAGCCAAATTTGGCAAGAACTGATGGTTCAACACCACAACGGCACCTGAAGGTGCCGTTGTTTCAGAAACCATCACCCGCTTGGCAGGTTTATACCAAGGCCTGCTTCGCGGCCACACGCGCCCGCGCAGCGTGCAGTTTTTTGTAGCTGTCGAGCAGGCGCTGGTGCCGGTCCAGAGTTTCGAGCTGGAGGCTGGTGGGCGTGAGGCCATGAAAACGCACGCTGCCGTCCACCGAGCCAATGGCCGCATCCATGCGCTCATCGCCAAACATGCGCCTGAAGTTCAGCACGTAATCTTCCAGGGCCAAGTCCTCACCCAGCGTCACTTCCAGCACCACGTTCAAGGCTTGGTAAAACAAGCGGCGCTCTATGGTGTTGTCGTTGTACTGCAAGAAAGCGCCCACCAGGTCATGGGCCTCTTCCAGTTGCTGCAAAGCCAGGTGAACCAAGAGCTTGAGCTCCATCACCGTCAATTGGCCCCACACCGTGTTGTCGTCAAACTCGATGCCGATCAGGGTGGCGATGTCGAGGTAATCATCGAGCTCGTTGTTCTCCAAACGGCCCTGCAATGCCTCCAAAGCCTCGTCGTCCAGGCGGTGCAGGTTGAGCACATCGGCGCGGAACAACAGCGCTTTGTTGGTGTTGTCCCAAATCAGGTCATCGACCGGGTACACCTCCGAATAACCCGGCACCAAGATGCGGCAGGCGGTCGCGCCCAGTTGGTCGTGCACCGCCACATAGGCTTCTTTGCCCATGGCCTGCAAGATGCCAAACAGCGTGGCGGCCTCTTGCGCGGTGGCGTTCTCACCCTCCCCGGCAAAGTCCCATTCCACAAATTCATGATCCGCTTGGGCGCTGAAAAACCGCCACGACACGATGCCGCTGGAGTCAATGAAGTGCTCCACAAAGTTGTTGGGCTCGGTCACGGCGTTGCTGATGAAGGTGGGCGCGGGCAGGTCGTTCAGGCCCTCAAAACTGCGGCCCTGCAGCAGCTCGGTCAGGCTGCGCTCCAGCGCCACTTCCAAGCGCGGGTGCGCACCAAACGACGCGAACACGCCGCCCGTGCGCGGGTTCATCAGGGTCACGCACATCACCGGGTACACCCCGCCGAGAGACGCGTCTTTGACCAAGACCGGGAAACCCTGCGCCTCCAAAGCCTCGATGCCCGCTACGATACCTGGGTACTTGGCCAACACGTTCGGCGGCACATCCGGCAAAGCCATTTCACATTCAATGATCTCGCGCTTGACGGCCCGCTCAAAAATTTCCGACAGGCACTGCACCTGCGCTTCGACCAGCGTGTTGCCCGCGCTCATGCCGTTGCTCACGAACAGGTTTTCCACCAAGTTGGAGGGGAAGTACACCACCTCACCGTCGGACTGGCGCACATAGGGCAGCGCACAAATCCCGCGCGAGGGGTTGCCCGAATTGGTGTCGAACAGGTGCGAGGCCTTGAGCTCGCCGTCGGGGTTGTAGATGGGCAAGCAATGCGCGTCCAACAAGCCTTTGGGCAGCGCGTCACGCTTGCCGGGCTGGAACCAGCGCTCTTTGGGGTCGTGCACGAAGTCGGCCTGCGCGATGTCTTCACCAAAAAACACGCCCGCGTAAAAGTGGTTGTTGTTCAGGCGCTCGATGTATTCGCCCAAGGCTGATGCCAAGGCGCTCTCTTTGGTGGAGCCCTTGCCGTTGGTGAAGCACATGGGCGAATGCGCGTCGCGGATGTGCAGCGACCACACATTGGGCACCAGGTTGCGCCAGGACGCGATCTCGATCTTGATGCCCAAATTGGCCAACACCGCCGTCATGTTGGCAATGGTCTGCTCCAGCGGCAAGTCCTTGCCCGCGATAAAGGTCTGTGCTTGCGCATCGGGCTTGAGCGTGAGCAAGGCTTGCGCGTCGGCGTCCAGGTTGTCCACCGCTTCAACGATGAAAGTGGGGCCCGCTTGAATCGCCTTTTTGACCGTGCAACGGTCAATCGACCGCAAGATGCCTTGGCGGTCTTTGTCGGACATGTCAGCCGGTAACTCCACCTGAATCTTGATGGTCTGCAGGTAGCGGTTGTCGGGGTCCACGATGTTGTTTTGCGACAGGCGGATGTGCTCGGTGGAGATTTTGCGGGTCTCGCAATACAGCTTCACAAAATACGCCGCACACAAAGCCGAAGACGCCAAAAAATAATCAAACGGCCCCGGAGCCGAGCCATCACCTTTGTAGCGAATGGGCTGATCGGCCAGCACGGTGAAGTCGTCAAACTTGGCTTCCAGGCGCAGTTTGTCGAGAAAGTTGACTTTGATTTCCATGCTGTGGTTCCGGGAAATAGATGCGCCCCAGCGAATGATGAACGGCTGGGAAGATGAATAAAGGCAGGTAGTTTGCCTGAGCGGGGCACCCGAGGGGTTTTCACGGAAGCTCAACCCTTGCAAATATTCAAAATTTAATAACAAATAATCTATTATTTCATCGTTAAGTGACTACTCTTTAGCCACTATCGCAGCCGCCACACCCGCAAAACGTGAACAACTGATTACAATCACCATGTACACGATCAAACGCATGCCCGAGTTTGACGAGTGGCTGGCCAGCCTGAGGGATGGCATGACACGCATTCGACTGACCCGACGGCTCGAAAAAGTCCAGCGCGGTTTGCTGGGCGATGTGGCTCCAGTAGGCGAAGGTGTCAGCGAAATGCGCGAGTTCTTTGGCCCCGGCTGGCGCATGTATTTTGTCGAGCGAAACGGCATGCTGATCGTGATGCTGGGCGGTGGCGATAAGTCCACGCAGTCTGACAACATCGCCCGTGCCATTGCATTGAGCAGAACCCTCACGGAGTAATTGAGCATGACCCGAAAAATCAAAGTCGCCGACCTGCCTGACTTCGACATGGCCGAATACCTCAAGACCGATGAGGATGTGGCCAACTACCTGACGCTGGTGCTGGAAGAAAACGACCCCGCCGAGCTGACCCACGCGTTGGGCACCATCGCCCGGGCACGCGGCATGACCGAAGTGGCCCGAGCTTCGGGCCTGACCCGCGAAGCCCTCTACAAAGCCCTGCGCCCCACATCGCATCCGCGCTTTGACACGATT
>CAITSG010000238.1 GCA_903894995.1 uncultured Burkholderiales bacterium | reverse complement strand
TCGGGGCTCACCCAGCCAAGTTCTTGCTGCACGATCGACAGGCAAGCCATGACGGCCGACTGCTTTTGGTCTGCAGGGAACTTGGCAACTTCACGCGCAAAGCGTGCTCTGGTTGAATCAGAGATCATCGGTCAATCTCTCCAAAAACGATGTCCATGGTCCCGATGATCGCGACCGCATCGGCCAGCATGTGGCCACGGGCCATTTCATCGAGGGTGGCCAAATGGGCAAAGCCCGGGGCGCGAATTTTGAGGCGGTACGGCTTGTTGGCACCGTCACTCACCATGTAAATGCCGAACTCACCCTTGGGGTGTTCTACAGCAGCGTAGGCCTCGCCTTCGGGCACATGAAAACCTTCGGTGAAGAGCTTGAAGTGGTGGATCAAGTCTTCCATGTTGGACTTCATGCCTTCACGCGCAGGCGGCGCCACCTTGTGGTTGTCGGTGATGACCGGGCCGGGGTTGGCACGCAGCCACTTCACGCATTGCTGGATGATGCGGTTGGATTCGCGCATCTCTTGCACACGCACCAGGTAACGGTCGTAGCTGTCACCGGTCTTGCCCACAGGCACGTCGAATTCGACTTGGTCGTAAGCGTCGTAAGGCTGCTTTTTGCGCAAGTCCCAAGCGAAGCCGGAGCCGCGCAGCATGGGGCCGGTCATGCCCAAATTCAGGGCGCGCTCGGGTGCCACAACGCCGATGCCCACGGTGCGCTGCTTCCAAATGCGGTTGTCGGTCAACAGGGTTTCGTACTCGTCCACGCACTTGGGAAAGCGCTGGGTGAAGTCGTCGATGAAGTCCAGCAAGGAGCCATTGCGGTTTTTGTTCAGCTGCTCGATGGCCTTGGCGTTTTTGATCTTGCTGACCTTGTACTGCGGCATGCTGTCTGGCAGGTCGCGGTACACACCGCCGGGCCGGAAGTACGCCGCGTGCATGCGCGCACCCGACACCGCCTCGTACATGTCAAACAGGTCTTCACGCTCGCGGAAGGTGTAGATCAGGATGGTGGAGCTGCCGCAATCGTTGCCGTGCGAGCCCAGCCACATGAGGTGGTTCAAGATGCGGGTGATTTCCGAGAACATCACGCGGATGTACTGGGCGCGCATCGGCACTTCCAGGCCCAACATCTTTTCGATGGCCAGGCAGTAGGCATGCTCATTGCACATCATCGACACATAGTCCAATCGGTCCATGTAGGGCAGCGACTGGATGTATGTTTTGCTCTCCGCGAGTTTTTCTGTGGCACGGTGCAGCAAACCGATGTGCGGATCGGCGCGTTGCACGACTTCACCATCCAACTCGAGCACCAGGCGCAGCACACCGTGCGCGGCTGGGTGCTGTGGACCGAAGTTCAGCGTGTAATTCTTGATTTCGGCCATATCAGTTCAGGCCTCCATAGTTGTCTTCGCGGATGATGCGCGGCGTGATTTCGCGGGGCTCAATGCTCACGGGCTCATAAATCACGCGCTTGCGCTCGGCGTCGTAACGCATTTCGACGTGACCCGACAAGGGGAAGTCTTTGCGGAACGGATGCCCAATGAAACCGTAGTCGGTCAGGATGCGGCGCAGGTCGTTGTGGCCTTCGAACACGATGCCGTACAGGTCAAACGCTTCGCGCTCATACCAGTTGGCCGAGTTCCAGATGTCGTTGACCGAATCCACCAAAGGCAGGTCGTCATCGGGGCAAAGCACTTTCACGCGCACACGCTGGTTCAGGCTCACCGACAACAAATGCACCGTGACACCAAAACGCGGGCCATCGGTGCCCACTTCGCGGTAAGCCGAGTAATCCAGGCCCGCCAAGTCCACAAGCTGTTCAAATTGGCAGCCCGGCGCATCACGCAGGGTTTGCATCACACCCAAGTAATGGGCCGCGCTCACATGCACAGTCACCTCACCCAGGGCCAAGGTGATTTTCTGCACCCGATCTCCCGTGGCCGCACCCAGGGTCTCTTGCAGGTCTTCAGGGCGAATGGCGAAATCGGTCATCGTCATTCCCCTCAAGCGCGCGCAATGGTGTTCGTGCGGCGGATTTTTTGCTGCAACTGGATGATGCCGTAGATCAGCGCTTCAGCTGTGGGCGGGCAGCCCGGCACATACACATCCACCGGCACGATGCGGTCGCAACCGCGCACCACCGAATAGCTGTAGTGGTAGTAACCACCGCCGTTGGCGCATGACCCCATCGAGATCACCCAGCGCGGCTCGGACATCTGGTCGTACACCTTGCGCAGGGCCGGAGCCATCTTGTTGCACAAGGTGCCGGCCACGATCATGAGGTCGGCCTGCCGGGGGCTGGCACGGAACACTTCGGCACCAAAGCGGCCCAAGTCATAACGGGCAGCGGCCGAGTGCATCATCTCGACCGCGCAGCAGGCCAGACCAAAGGTCATGGGCCAGAGCGAGCCGGTTTTGGCCCAGTTCACCACCGAGTCGTAACTCGTGGTGATGAAGCCTTCTTTCATCACGCCTTCAATCATTTGGATTCCTCAAACAGGCAGTTTGTTGTGGTGCGTCAAAACGGTCATTCCCAGTCTAGGGCGCCTTTTTTCCACTCGTAGACGAAACCCACCACCAGAATGGCCAAGAAGATCAGCACAGCCATGAACCCGGCCACGCCGACCTCCTTGAGGGCAATGGCCCAAGGGAATAAAAAAGCAATCTCAAGATCGAACAAAATGAACAAAATGGCCACCAGGTAGTAGCGCACATCGAACTTCATGCGAGCGTCTTCGAAAGCTTCGAAACCGCATTCATAAGGGGAATTTTTTTCCGCATCAGGTTTGTTGGGGCCAAGGATGTAGCCTAAAACCTGGGGAATGATGCCGACTGCTACGCCGACCAAAATGAACAAGAGAATGGGAAGATATTGAGAGAGGTTCATTTTGGAACTTGCGGTATCACCGAGGAACAAGCCAAGTTTTGCAGCTTGACTTGTTCTGTTTATCTGGTGCCGTCGGCGAGACTCGAACTCGCACAGCTTTCGCCACTACCCCCTCAAGATAGCGTGTCTACCAATTTCACCACGACGGCTGGATACATGTGCCCAGTTAGCAAGAGGGACATCTTACGATGCGTTTGGCTCTCTGAACAGTCCCAAATTTTACTCTGAAAACACGTTCATTTCCTTTGGAAAACGCGGAAATTTGTGCAGAGCAGCAAAGCTTTGCTGAAGCTTACTTGGCAGGGGCTGGCGGCACGCTGTTATCCGTCTTTGCGGCAGGCTCATTGCCCGGAATTTGCGCTGCAGGACTCACATTGGCAGGTGAAACCGGGGCGGTGACCGCAACACCTTCAAGCACGCTGCCCGAAGAGGCTGGACGAACGTTGCTGAAATAAGCCAAAAGCAAAGTACAGACAAAAAACACAGCAGCCAAAACGGCCGTGGTGCGAGACAAGAAATTGGCTCCTCCGGTTGCACCGAACAAGCTGCCCGAACCACCGCTGCCAAAGGCAGCACCCATGTCAGCCCCTTTGCCGTGCTGCATCAAGATCAAACCGATCATGGCCAAAGCCGACAGCATCTGAACCACCAAAATCAAAGTCAACATCATGCTCATCAAAGTTCTCCGAAAAATTTACAAACAAAGACAGAAAGCTCAGCGAGAAGCGGCTTTCAAGATGGATAAATAGTCAGTGGCCTTGAGAGAGGCACCGCCGATCAAGCCGCCGTCCACATCGGGCTGCGCCAACAATTCCGCTGCGTTGGTGGCATTCATACTGCCACCGTACAAAATCGATATGCGTGTGGCTTGTGTACTGGCCGCTTGCAGCTGAGAGCGCAATACAGCGTGCACCTGCTGGGCTTGCTCGGGCGTGGCCGTCAGGCCCGTGCCGATGGCCCAAACGGGTTCATAGGCCACCACAATTTCACTGATGCAGTGACCGTTGGCATGGATCACGGCAGCCAACTGTCGCTTGACCACCGCCTCGGTTTGACCCGCTTCACGTTCCTCCAAGCTCTCACCCAAACACACAATGGGGGTGATGCCTGCCGCCAATGCCCGTTGCGCCTTGGCCGCTACAGTCGCATCAGACTCTGCATGGTATTGGCGACGTTCAGAGTGACCCACGATCACATAACGCACTGAAAAATCACGCAACATGTCAGCGGACACCTCACCTGTGTAAGCGCCCGAGTCATGGGCGGAAACATCTTGTCCACCCAAGTCCACGGACGAGCCCATCAACAAATGTTGCATTTGCGCCAAATACGGTGCTGGCACACAAAGCGCCGACCGACATGACAGGGCACTCATGCCATCCAAGAGAGGCTCCACCAAAGATGCATTGGCAGCCAGACCGCCATTCATCTTCCAGTTACCGACCATCAATTTGATGGATTGGCTCATCTCCAAGTCACCACCAACTTGCCAATATGTTGATTGCTCTCCATCAAGGCATGCGCCTGCGCCGCACCCGAGGTCAAGTCATCCACAGCATCCATCGCGTCAAAGACCGTGTGAATCACGGGCTTGATGGTGCCCGACTCGATCCAGGGCCAAACGGTTTTCAGCAAAGACTGGGCGATCGCCGCCTTGAAAGCCACTGGACGCGGACGCAAGGTAGATCCAGTGATGGTCAAGCGCCGACGCAGAACCAAGCCCGCATTGAATTCGCTCTTGATGCCGCCTTGGACCGCAATGATGACCAAGCGACCGTCTTCGGCCAAGGCCTCAACCTCACGCGCCACATAGTCACCCGCAACCATGTCCAAAATCACATTCACGCCCACACCGCCGGTGAGGCGTTTGGCCTCAACCACAAAGTCGGTGGTCCTGTAGTTGATGGCATGGTCCGCACCCAAAGCCAGACAAGCCTGGCATTTGGCATCAGATCCCGCCGTGACGATCACCTTGGCTCCTGCCGCTTTGGCCATTTGAATGGCGGTCACGCCAATCCCACTCGTGCCACCTTGGATCAACAAAGTCTCGCCCGCTTGCAAGCGGCCACGGTCAAACACATTGCTCCACACCGTGAAGAACGTCTCAGGCAGAGAAGCGGCTTCGGTATCGGTCAGTCCTGTGGGGACAGGCAAACACTGCGCGACAGGCGCAACGCACAGTTGCGCATAACCACCACCTGCCACCAAAGCGCAAACACGATCCCCCACCGCCAGGCCCGCCTCAGCCATGGCTGCGGCGTCACCCGACACCACCACACCGGCCACTTCGAGCCCCGGAATGTCCGAGGCACCCGGGGGCACGGGATAGTTACCGGTGCGTTGCAGCACATCGGGGCGGTTGATGCCGCTGGCCGAGACGCGGATGAGCAACTCACCTGCCCCAGCCACAGGGTCGGGACGGGAGCCGGGCACCAGCACGGATGGAGCGCCGTAGCTTTGGATTTCAATGACGTTCATGGTTGGTCCGTTGAGCGTTTTGCGTTAAGAGTTTTGCGTGATGGGTAGGTTGAGCTTTGCGGATTGAAAGCATCTTGCTCAACCCTCAACCCTCAACCCTCAACCCTCCAAGATCAGCCTTGAGCAGGACGGTCCAACAAAGCCTTCATCGACAACTTGATGCGGCCTTTTTCGTCGGTTTCCATGACCTTGACTTTGACGATCTGGCCTTCGCTCAGGTAGTCGGTCACTTTTTCGACGCGCTCGTGGGCGATCTGGCTGATGTGCAGCAAACCGTCTTTGCCAGGCAGCAAATTGATCAGGGCGCCGAAGTCCAAAATCTTGGTGACTGGGCCTTCATAGACCTTGCCGATTTCAACTTCAGCGGTGATCTGCTCGATGCGCTTCTTGGCGATGTCGGCCTTCTCGCCGTCGGTGGCCGCGATGGTGATCGTGCCGTCTTCTGAGATGTTGATCTGGCAACCGGTCTCTTCGGTCAGGGCACGGATGGTCGCGCCGCCCTTGCCGATCACATCACGGATTTTTTCTGGATTGATCTTCATGGTGAAGAGCTTGGGCGCGAAATCCGACACTTCGGTGTTGGCCGTGCTCATCGCCTCTTGCATCTTGCCCAGAATGTGCATGCGCGCTTCTTTGGCTTGGGCCAACGCAACTTGCATGATTTCTTTGGTGATGCCCTGGATTTTGATGTCCATCTGCAGTGCCGTGATGCCGTTGGTGGTACCCGCCACTTTGAAGTCCATGTCACCCAGGTGGTCTTCGTCACCCAGGATGTCGGTCAACACCGCAAAGCGGTTCTCTTCCTTGATCAGGCCCATGGCGATACCGGCCACGTGGGCTTTCATCGGCACACCAGCGTCCATCATCGACAAGCAGCCGCCGCAGACCGAAGCCATGGACGACGAACCGTTCGATTCGGTGATTTCGGACACCACACGCACGGTGTAGGGGAATTCTTCTTTGGTGGGCAACACAGCGGCCAAAGCACGCTTGGCCAAACGACCGTGGCCGATTTCGCGGCGCTTGGTCGAGCCCATGCGGCCCACTTCGCCAGTGGCAAAGGGAGGCATGTTGTAGTGGAACATGAAGCGGTCTTCAAACTCACCAGCCAACGCGTCAATGCGCTGTGCATCGCGCTCGGTGCCCAAAGTGGTGATGACCAAAGCCTGGGTTTCGCCACGTGTGAACAAGGCAGAGCCGTGTGTGCGGGGCAGCACGCTGTTGCGGATTTCGATGGGGCGCACAGTGCGTGTGTCGCGGCCGTCGATGCGGGGCTCACCCGCCAAAATCTGGCTGCGCACAATGCGCGCTTCGATTTCGAACATCAGGCCGTCGAGCTTGACGCCGTCAAAGGCGACGCCCTCAGCAGCCAAAGCCGCTTTGACCGAAGCGTAGGCTTCGCGGCAAGCGTGTGTGCGGGATTGCTTGTTGCGGATTTGGTAAGCAGCGCGCAGTTTTTCTTCGGCCAAAGAGGCCAACTTGGCTTCGAAAGCCAAATCGCGGGCAGGCGCTTGCCAGTCCCACACAGGCTTGCCAGCGTCGCGGACCAGCTCGTGGATCGCGTTGATGGCAACCGCCGACTGCTCGTGGCCGTACACCACACCGCCCAACATGATTTCCTCGGACAGTTGTTGGGCTTCGGATTCGACCATCAGCACAGCGGCTTCGGTACCGGCCACCACCAAGTCCATCACGCTGTCTTTGCGCTGGGTCTGGCCGGGGTTCAGCACGTATTCGCCGTTGATGTAACCCACGCGGGCCGCGCCAATGGGGCCGTTGAATGGGATGCCCGAGATGGACAAAGCGGCCGACACGGCGATCATCGCGGCGATGTCGGCGTCGACTTCAGGGTTCAAGGACACGGTGTGGATGACCACATGCACGTCGTTGTAGAAACCTTCGGGGAACAGAGGACGGATGGGACGGTCGATCAGGCGGCTGGTCAGGGTTTCGTGCTCGCTGGGCTTGGCTTCACGCTTGAAGAAGCTGCCGGGGATCTTGCCTGCAGCGTAAGTCTTCTCGATGTAATCGACGGTGAGCGGAAAGAAATCTTGACCTGCTTTGGCGATCTTGGAACCCACAACGGTGGCCAGCACCACAGTGCCTTCCATGTCGAGCAGCACAGCGCCGCCAGCTTGGCGGGCGACTTCGCCGGTTTCCATCTTGACCGTGTGCTGGCCCCACTGGAAGGTTTTGGTAACTTTGTTAAAAATAGACATGTTCAGAACTCCTGAAAACAAAAGCGCATGAGGCTGCACTGTGGGCCCGGAAGTTGACGCTCTGAACTCGATGCCATTCCACAAAACCTTGCAAAATTTTGCAAAAAAGTCTTGTGGAATGACACAGCGCGAGATCGCCCTGACAAATTCCGACTGAAAAAAGAATAAAGCGCCTGAGCTAGTGACCTAACTCAGGCGCTTTTCATCTGGAGAGACGATTACTTACGCAGGCCAAGCTTGGCGATCAGCGCAACGTAACGGTCAGCATCACGGGACTTGAGGTAATCCAGCAGCTTGCGGCGACGGCTCACCATGCGCAGCAGACCGCGACGACCGTGATGGTCTTTGGCGTGTGTTTTGAAGTGGGGAGTCAACTCGTTGATGCGAGCAGTTAGCAAAGCGACTTGGACTTCTGGGGAGCCAGTGTCGTTGGCAGCACGTGCGTTGGCCTTGACGACCTCGGCCTTGATTGATGATGCAATCATGGGGTTTCCTTGTTGTTGTTTCGCCTGCATTCAAGAATGAAATTCAGCGGGTTATGACTTGCGCCAATTGCTGGAAAAGCAGATGGCGTGCGCTTTGCAAATCGCAAAACAGGCGGATTATAGCCCGAAAATCTGCCCCTAAACCCCATTTTGATGGGGCTCGATGATGTCTGCATGAGCCCTTTTGTGGGAGCGGTGCCCTCGCCGCGATGGTGTCTCGCAGACCACCTCCCATCGCCCCGAAGGCGGGGCTAAATTCTGATCCCATGGCTTATTGCCAAATCAATGGGGGCTCAGATCCCCATCAATTCTTGGCCAACCACCCCTTGAGCCGTTCCACGCCCTCCCCCAGTCGCCCCAAATCTTTCGACGCAAAACACCAGCGCAGCCAGCCCGCCGCCTCGGACGCAAAGGCTTCGCCAGGGGCCAGGCCCAGACCGGCTTCGGCCACCAAACGCTTGGCCATCTGCACCGCATCGGGATGTCCTTCCAGCTTGAAAAACGCGTACATGCCTCCTCTGGCCGGGGCCAGTTGCACGCCCGGCACAGCCTGCAACAAGGGCACCAAGGTGTCGCGGCAGGCCTTGAGATGCGCCACCACACGGGGCGTGATGTCGGCGGTGTTTTGCAAGGCCACAATGCCTGCTTTTTGGGTGAAGACCGAGGCGCAGGAGGTGTTGAATTCGATCAGCTTGCCCATGTGTTGCGTCATGGCTGCGGGCATGACCAGCCAGCCCAAGCGCCAGCCGGTCATCAAAAAGCTCTTGGAAAAGCTGTGCACCACAACCAAGCGGTCGTCGGGCTCGGCCACGTCCAGGAATGAAGGCGCGCAGCCGTTGGGGGTGTCAGTTTCGTAATACAGGCGCTCGTACACCTCGTCGGCCAGCACCCAGGTGCCGGTGGCGCGGCAGTGCGCCAAGATTTCGGCTTGCTCGGTGCGGCTGAGTGTCCAGCCCGTGGGGTTGTTGGGCGAGTTGACGATGAGCATTCGGGTGGCGGGCGTGATGGCGGCTTTGAGGGCGGCCATGTCGAGCTGCCACTGGCCATTGACTGGACGCAG
>CAITSG010000237.1 GCA_903894995.1 uncultured Burkholderiales bacterium | reverse complement strand
GTTTGGGCTGGTAGACCATGGTGAGTTACCTGCTTAAAAAACAGGCACCGTCAAAACTTTTGACGGTGCTCAATAATTAGGCAGTAGTGCAGGGCGGACTTGGGCATGAATTTCTGGGTGATTTCACGAGCAAAGCCGGGTTAGTCCAAGTGCTCAAAACCAAAAATATGGTCATTTTTTTCCGAGGTGCCGTCTGGAGAAGCCTCGCTAAACCGAGCCTGCAGCAAGCACAGCCACCAATGGTGCGGGCTGCGTCCAGTGCTCAAGAGCAAAACTTTTTACGATTGATTGGAAATGAGCGCTGTGCGAGCCGCGTTCGGGCGAGGCTGCGCTGGGTGCTACCATCACTCAGCGCAGGCTGCACTCAGTGCTCAAGTGCAAAACTTTTGACGGTGCCTGTTTTTTAAGCAAGTATATTCATTGGGTTATTTGTAAGCTCAGAATTATTCAAATTGGTCATTTAGGGCTATACTACAAATATACTACTTGACGTTTTAAAAGAACGCGTAAGTTGTTGATTTACATAGGAAAAGTAGTGATTTTTTAGTGTTTTCACACTGCAGGGGTCGCAAGTTCGAAACTTGCATCGCCCACCAAAAATTCCCAACGAAATCAAGCACTTAGAGGAAACTCTAAGTGCTTTTTTTATGTTCAAAGTGGTTTGGTCTTGGTTTGCTGCAAATCATAGATGTTTCGATGTCTTTTCATAGATGGTTGACGTCGTTCAAACCATGCCGTTTGCACGCCCCAATTTTGCGGATCTTTTAGTTGTGATCAATTTTTGCGTTGGCTAAAAACTATCCGGCGCGTGGTGAATTTACCGGGACTGTGTAAGACTGCTTGGATCATTCGATAGAGCGGTGATTCATGACACGTTTATTTTCAAATCGATCTCGGCACTTTGACATGGGCGATTTGCCCACCGAATTGCTTGCGCGTGATGCCCATGCGCCAGAGCACCAAGCCGCACCACCCAAGGATAAAAATCCTGCCGGTCCGAATTCAATCAACGAGGCCTTGTCGGCTTATCAAGCGTTGTTTGAAAAGTACTTGGAGGGCGAGACAGCCATTGCCCGTGCACCGCTGCCCGATGATTTGAGTCTTCGCAGTAAAAACCTCAAAGCATGCGCTTATTTTCTAGATGCAACCCTGGCTGGTGTGTGCGCAATAGATGACATGGATGGGTTGCCGCAATCGCCCTTCAAACATTCTCATGCAATGATTTTTCTCATTGAGTTCAGCCGTGAACCCAAATTTGAGGAGCCTGGTGCAGCTTGGATTCATGGCAGCAACAAAGCCAGAACCGACGCACGCGCCACGGAAGTGGCTGTTGTGCTGGCTGGGTATGTTCGAGCCTTGGGGTACAGCGCCCGCGGTCATGTCACAGGCAACACGCATTTAGACCTTGAAGCATTGGCACAACGCGCTGGCATTGCTCGGTCTGAAAACGGTGTTCTCAAAATGCCTTTTCTGCAACGTGGCTTTGCCATAGCCGCTGTCAGCACCGATTTGCCTTTAGAGCTTGATCTCCCCATAGCGACTGATGCCTCCTTGGATTGGCCGGACTCCGACGCTTACATGGGCAAGCTGGGTACTCGCCCAGGTTGGGCCGAATCGGAAGCTGAAATGCGCCCTCTACATTTGGGTCGCTACCCCATGGAATCATTGACACGGGTGCCAGAGCCCACAACCCTGATTCTTCGCGAGGAGATCATTCGCAACAGCAAACGTGCCGATTTGTTCACGCGTGCATTGGCAGGAGATTTAGGTGAAAAAGCCAAAGTGCAGCGCACGCGATTTGCGACCAAACATCCCCTGGCGTTTGCGATGACCCCCTTGATACGCAATATGGTGCCACTGCAGGGAACATACGAGCGGCTTGTGCCTGCAGATACAAATGGGGCGTTGTCTGATGCCCAAAAAAATGCAGAGTCCATCAAAGCCTTGGCGTATTTTTTAGGTGCTGATTTGGTGGGCATTTGTGAAGCAGAGCCCTGGATGTTTTACTCCCATGAAGCACAGCATGGCAAACCCATTGAGCCCAGTCACAAGCATTGTGTTGTCATGTTGCTTGACCAAGGCTTTGAGACCATGGAAGGCGCATCGGGGGACGATTGGATTTCTGGTGCGCAGTCCATGCGCAGTTATATGCGAGGCGCTTTTATAGCGGGGGTCATGGGCGCACATTTACGCCGCCTGGGTTTTTCTTCTCGAGCGCACACCAACGCAGAATCGGATGTACTGCACATTCCAGCCACCTTGTTGGCCGGTCTCGGCGAACTGTCTCGCATTGGAGAGTTGGTTTTAAATCCATTCATCGGGCCGCGCTCAAAAAGCGTTTTATTGACCACCGACTTGCCCTTGGCGTTTGATCAACCCATTGATTTTGGATTGCAATCTGTTTGCAACATGTGCCTGAAATGTGCACGGGAGTGCCCATGCAATGCCATACCTTTTGGCCCCAAGGTGATGTTCAATGGCTATGAAATATGGAAGCCTGATGTTGAGAAATGTGGCAAGTACCGCTTGACGAATATGAAGGGTTCGGCCTGCGGGCGTTGTATGAAAACTTGTCCCTACAACAGAGAAGACCTTGTTGAATCGTCTCGTCTCCTCGAGCTTTCGATCAAGGTGCCCAGTGCGAGAAGAGCACTCATTGATTACGACGATCAAATCGGCGCAGGCATGCGCAATTCGGTGAAGAGATGGTGGTTTGACTTGGAAATCGTCAACGGCGTGTGTGTTTCACCCAGCGGTGTGAACGAGCGTGATTTGGATTTGGATCGAACAAATAAACTCGCTCAAAATCAAAAGTTGGCATTTTTCCCACCACATCTGCAACCGCGTACAGAGACCAACATGGCCACCACGGTGCCACTGGACCGTGAAGCTGGGCTTGATGCTTATGCCCATGCCGAAAAACCCAGTCAGGCCAGGAAGAGAAAGAAATAATGCCGACAGAAGTACGGCTGCTCCCGCCGCTGAACTTGCCTATTTCGCTGGTTTGAAATCAGCCGATCCGATGTACTCTTTGAACTGTTCGCACCAAATCAGCATGCTGTGGATGTCATCTGGGTTTTGCGTTGTTAAGAGGTGAAAAGCCGCACCGTTGGGCTTTTTGAGGCGGCTCATCTCAATTTGCTGACTGCTAAATTCATCGTTGTCTTTGATGGCAGGCTTGCTGCTGATGTAAGTTGTTGATTCATATAGGGCCAGCTTCAAACTGGCCACGGCAAAAGGGTCATAAGAGCGTTTTGCGTTGACTTTCGCTGTTTGCCATTTGATGATCCAATTGCGACTGTGATGAAGCAACGGAATGATCATTTTTGGCATGCAGAGAACCGAGTGATCTGCAATTCTTTTGGTGCTATTTCTTTCTATCGTGCACAAACTCAGTTGCCACCTTTTTTCAGCCAAGTCTTGCTGCAAACGCACCTCGTGGGTGAGTTCACCAACGAGCAATCAAGAACCCACTTTTCGCCGCACCGGCTAACCAGGCCGGTGGATTGAATTTCATTGCCCTCAGGAGACACCGTGATAGGTTCAGACATCGAAATCGCCCAGGCCGCTACCTTGAAGCCCATCATCCAGATGGCGCAGGACCGGCTCGGTATCCCTCCCGAAGCGCTGGAGCCCTACGGTCATTACAAAGCCAAGATCGACCTGCAGTGGCTCAGCAACAACCAGACCCCCAACGGCAAGCTGGTGTTGGTGACCGCCATCAGCCCGACCCCAGCGGGCGAAGGCAAAACCACCACCACAGTGGGCTTGGGCGATGCGCTCAACCGAATTGGCAAGCGCACCGTGATTGCGCTGCGCGAGCCCTCGCTCGGCCCGGTGTTTGGTATGAAAGGTGGCGCGGCAGGGGGCGGTTATGCCCAGGTGGTACCCATGGAGGACATCAACCTGCACTTTACTGGTGACTTCAATGCGATTGCGCTGGCCCACAACCTGCTATCTGCTCTGATGGACAACCACATCCACCACGGGAACACGCTGGGTTTTGATGCTCGGCGCATCGTCTGGCGACGGGTGATGGACATGAACGACCGCGCCTTGCGCTCCACCGTGGTGTCACTCGGTGGCCCGGGCAACGGTTTTCCGCGCGAGGACGGTTTTGACATTGTGGTGGCGTCTGAGGTGATGGCCATCTTCTGCCTTGCCACCTCACGCCGCGACCTCAAGCAGCGCCTGGGCAACATCATTGTTGGTTACACCCGTGAGCAAAAAGCCATTCGTGCCAGTGACCTCAAGGCACATGGCGCCATGGCGGCGCTGCTCAAAGACGCGATCAAGCCTAACCTGGTGCAAACCCTAGAGAACAACCTGGCCATCATCCACGGCGGCCCGTTTGCCAACATTGCCCACGGCTGCAACACCGTCACCGCCACTCAAGCGGCGCTCAAGCTCGGTGAGTATGTGGTCACAGAAGCCGGATTTGGTGCCGACCTGGGCGCTGAAAAATTCATCGACATCAAGTGCCGCAAGTCTGGGCTACGCCCCGATGCGGTGGTGGTGGTGGCCACCTTGCGCGCCCTCAAGCACCATGGCGGCGTGGATGCCAAAGACCTCAACACCCCCAACCTGGTGGCCTTGGAAAAAGGCATGGCCAACCTTGAGCGGCATGTGGACAACATCCGCAACCGCTACGGTCTGCCCTGTGTGGTGTCGATCAACCATTTCACTTCGGACACCGAACCCGAACTCGACCTGCTGCGCCAAAAGATGGACCAGCTTGACGTGCCTGTGGTGGTGGCGCGGCACTGGTCGCAAGGTTCTGCTGGTGCCGAAGATCTGGCGCGCATCGTGGTGCAACTGGCCGAGTCTGGCACTGCCAAGATGCGCTATGTTTATGAAGACGCAGACACACTGTGGGACAAAATGAAAGCCATTGCGACCCAAGTCTATGGCGCAGCCGACATCTCTGCCGACGCTGCTGTACGGGTCAAAATTGCCAAACTACAGCAAGACGGCTACGGCCACTACCCGGTGTGCGTGGCCAAGACCCAGTACTCGTTTTCCACCGACCCAAATTTGCGTGCTGCGCCCTCGGGTCATGTGGTGAATGTGCGCGAAGTCCGGCTGGCCGCCGGTGCCGAGTTTGTGGTGATGATCTGCGGTGACATCATGACCATGCCCGGTTTGCCCAAAGAGCCGGCCTCGATGCGGATTGACATTGACGACGACGGGAAGATTTCAGGTTTGTTTTAAGGTTATCGTCAAATTCACTAAAACTGTTGAAGTTGCACGGACCGGATTTGCAATTCCAGTCCAAGGTGTTGGGCCGCATAAAGGTTGCTGCTTTGCAGTGCTGCGCCAATCTTGTCTAGGTTATCGACACGGATCTAAGGCCTACATGAATGGTGTTGTATGAACCTGCCCCTGTTGAACGTACCTCTTAGCCGTTCAATTATGCGGCCTTCTTTTGCTGTGTCGCGTGCCAGCTTTTCTCAAACTGCATCGGACTGAC
>CAITSG010000236.1 GCA_903894995.1 uncultured Burkholderiales bacterium | reverse complement strand
GTCGGGCCATGACCGCCCGCAGACGGTCAATAGCCGCCGAATCCGGCGTCTCGGGACTAGTCAGGGGAGCGGGGGAGAACATCTGGTTGCACCGCGGCCACATCTTCGGGTTGGGGCAGCGGCTGGGCCGCATCCCGATCACCGAGTTTCCTGAGAATCTCGGCGTGCTTCTGTTCCGTCAGGGGGTAGCCGATCATGACCGCCGCCGCCATCAATCCCAGAATGCCGGGCGCAAAGGCATAAAGCGCCTGCAGGGCCTGCATGGAAATCGGGCTGCTGGCCGAGGCGTCGTGACCATTGAAGCCGAGGGCGCCAAGGGCGATCAGGCTGGTTGCGGCGAGGGCCGTGCCGATCTTCACCGTTCCTGTCAGGATAGCAAACAGCAGGCCGATCCGGTCCTGGCCCGAATATAGCCGTTCCTCGTCGCCATAGTCGGCCATCATCGACCTCAGCAGCAGGGCGCCGGCCGAATAGGGAATTCCGGCCGCCACAAGGAATGGCGCCGCCAGCCAGAAGTTTCCGGCCGGCAAGGTGACGACGGCAAACTGCACGATCGCATAGGTGACGCATGAGGCGATTAGCGATTTGGCCTTGCCGAACCGCTTGGCCAGCCTCGTCCAGATAGCTGCGCCGAACACTGCCGCCAGAAAATAGATCAGCAGCAGGCCGGAGGACTCCACAAAGGTGAACTGCTTGATCCGAATGAAGAAGAAGAAGAACAGGGTGCCGGCGATTCCTGGCGCCAGGCCGGTCAGCAGATCGGCGATCAGGATCCGGATCACGGTCGGTCGCCTTATCAGCCGGAAATAATCGGCCAGGGTGGCGTCGTGGTCGCCATGTCCGGCTACCGGACGGGGCTCTTCAACCCGCCAGAGGGCCAGGAGCATCATCAGGGGCAGCAGGATAAGGATGAACCAACCCTGGCCATGCAGGATCTGCTCGGCCGAGCTGCCCAGCTTAAGTTCATCCAGCAGAACCGGCAGAGCAAGGATCATGATCATCCCAAGCACATTGCCCGTCTGCCAGAAGGCGTAGATCCTCGACCGCTCATGGTAGCGGGGTCAAAAATGCCGTGAACGAGTGGGTTGAGATGGGTGGCGGTCATCGAGAACTCCTTTTTGAATTAAGTTTCAGATAGTATATTGACAAATATTTTATTAGTCAATATAATTTTCACATCTTCACCAAAACAGCCAGGAAAACCGCCCATGGACACCAAGACCTTGGACCTTGAAAAAATGAAATCTTCAGCCGCCCAAGCTTGCAGGTTGATGAAAGTCCTCTCTCTTCCCGATCGCCTCATGTTGTTGTGCCAGCTTTCGCAAGGCGAAAAACGGGTGGGTGAGTTGGAAGAAATTTTGGGTATCGTGCAGCCCACCCTGTCCCAGCAGCTCACGGTACTGCGTGAGGAAGAGCTGGTGACCACGCGCCGCGAAGGCAAAAACATCTACTACCAAATCGCCAGTCCACAAGCGTTGGCGGTCATGAACGTTTTATTCGACCAATTTTGTCAATCACAAGAAGGAGCAACAGCATGAATTTAGATTGGGCACATTTCACGCCTTGGATGTCTTTATCGGGCGGCATCATTTTGGGGGTTGCCTCGGCCATCTTCATCTTGGTCAACGGCCGAATTCTCGGCATCAGCGGCATTTTGGGAGGTCTCATGCCACCGAAGGCAGGTGACACCCTTTGGCGCATCGCCTTCTTATTGGGTTTGTTCACGGCGCCCACGGTGTTTCACGCCGTGGTCCCCGCCGAATACATCACCGCACCACGCATTGACGCCACGGAACTGACCGTGGTGGCAGCAGGCCTGCTGGTGGGTGTTGGCACCCGTTATGCATCGGGATGTACCAGCGGCCACGGGGTTTGCGGACTCTCACGACTCTCGCCACGCTCGTTGGTGGCAACGGCTTCATTCATGTTCACAGGCTTCGTGATGGTTTACGTCATGCGCCATCTGGCCATCATTTAAGGAAACAACATGCTTCATAAAAACCACCTCTATCGCCTCACGGAATTCATTGTGGGCCTGTTATTTGGTTTGGGGCTGATGCTCTCGGGCATGACAGACCCCGGCAAAGTCATAGGTTTTCTGGACTTGTTTGGAGCCTGGGACCCCTCGCTGGCACTGGTCATGGGCGGCGCCATCTTGGTCGGGTTCTTTGCATTCACGGTTGCCAAAAAACGCACCACGACTTTCCTCGGCGGTGTGTTGCGTTTCCCGACCAACATGGACATTGACAAAAAACTGGTGGTCGGCAGTTTGATGTTTGGTGCGGGCTGGGGTCTTGCCGGTTTTTGCCCAGGGCCCGCCATGGTCTCTATGGCCGATGGCCAGCCTAAAGCGCTGGTGTTCGTGTTGGCCATGCTGGTTGGCATGCTCGGCTTTGAACTGATGGACCGATTTGTCCATGCTCCGCGTCAAGCTAAATCCAGCGCGGTCTGAACCTCAATAAGGGCGGCACCGTGGACGTTAAATCAATCACACCCCACTTATCGGTCAGCGCTCAAATTTGGGCGTCCGAGATGCAATCCGTAAGTGAAGCGGGTTTCAAAGCCATCATTTGCAACCGCCCTGACGGCGAAGGTCCAGACCAACCCAGCTTCGCCGAAATAGCTGCAGCAGCCAGCCAATTCGGCTTGCAAGCGCAATATCTGCCTGTCGAATCGGGCAAGGTACGCGACGAAGACGGCAAAACCTTCGGCCAGTTGCTCAACACATTGCCTGGCCCTGTTCTGGCCTATTGCCGCACCGGCATGAGATCAACCACCTTGTGGGCATTGTCGCAAGCAGGCGTCACGCCCCTGCCGCAAATTTTGGAAGCCGCACAAAAAATGGGCTTTGACATGAAAGCCGTGGTCCAACGTATTGCCAATGGTGGAAAAACACCCGCCAACCAAGCCGACGCCAGTCACGACGTGGTCATTGTGGGTGGGGGCGCAGCTGGCATTTCAGTGGCCTCCAGTTTGTTGGCTCGAAGTCCGCTTCTGGACATTGCCATCATCGACCCAGCAGATGCTCACTTTTACCAACCTGGCTGGACGATGGTCGGTGGAGGGATTTTCAAGGCAGGCGAAACCGCCCGCACCATGGCTTCGGTCATCCCCACCGATGTAAGTTGGATCAAGGCAGCTGTCGCCGCGTTCGAACCTGATAACAACCAAGTTATTTTGGAAGGCTGCCGAGTGGTGAAATACAAGCAGTTGGTGGTCTGCCCCGGCTTGAAACTGGACTGGCAAGGCATTGAAGGCTTGAACGACACGCTGGGACGCAATGGCGTGACATCCAATTACCGTTTTGACCTGGCCCCTTACACATGGGAGTTGGTGCAAAAACTCAAAGACGGCAAAGCACTCTTCACACAACCACCCATGCCCATCAAGTGTGCAGGTGCACCCCAAAAAGCCATGTATTTATCGGCCGATCATTGGACCCGACAAGGCGTACTCAACAGCATCGACATCCAGTTTTGCAATGCCGGAGCCGTGTTGTTTGGCGTTGCCGATTACGTGCCTGCCCTCATGGAATACGTTGAAAAATACCGCATTGGTCTGAACTTTGGCGAAACACTGGTGGCCGTTGACGGACCTGCACGCAAAGCCACTTTCATGAAAAATTTGGCCGATGGCAGCAAAGAAAAAGTGGTGCGTGATTTCGACATGATCCATGTGGTGCCTCCTCAAAAAGCCCCGGATTTTGTTCGTGTCAGTCCTTTGGCCGATGCCGCTGGCTGGATTGATGTGGACCCCGCTTCTTTGCGTCACAAAAGTTTTGCCAATGTGTTCGCCTTGGGTGATGTGGCCAACACCCCAAACGCCAAAACCGCTGCAGCCGTGCGCATGCAAGCGCCCGTCGTGGCCAATAACTTATTGGTTGCCATGGGTCAGCTTCAGAGTGAGGCCAAGTACGACGGATACGGATCCTGTCCCCTCACAGTAGAGCGCGGCAAGATCGTATTGGCCGAGTTCACTTATGGCGGCAAGTTGGCCCCGAGCTTCCCAACCTGGCTGATTGACGGCACTAAGCCCTCTGCATTGGCTTGGTACCTGAAAGAGTGGTTACTTCCCCCCATTTACTGGGAAGCCATGCTCAAAGGCCGTGAATGGATGGCGCAACCTGAAATGGTGGGCTGATGTCAAAAAACTCCAAGTTGTTGCCTCAGTTACCCATTTTGGAATGGGGCCGTCAATACAACCAAGAAACCCTCATTAACGACCTGGTCGCGGCACTCATTGTGACCATCATGCTGATCCCGCAAAGCTTGGCCTATGCTTTGTTGGCAGGCCTGCCGCCCGAGGTGGGTTTGTACGCCAGCGTCGCGCCTTTGCTGCTCTATGCGGTGTTGGGCAGCAGCCGTGTCTTGGCGGTGGGGCCTGTGGCCGTGGTGTCTTTGATGACTGCTGCAGCGGTGGCAGAACATGCGGCTGCGGGAACGCATGCTTATTGGCAAGTGGCCATCACATTGGCGTTTTTGTCGGGCGGCATGTTGCTCATCATGGGTTTGTTGCGCTTGGGCTTCTTGGCCAACTTCTTAAGCCACCCGGTCATCTCGGGCTTCATTTCCGCTTCTGGTTTGCTGATCGCTTTGAGCCAAATCAAAACCCTCATGGGTGTGAAAGCCGAGGGCCACAACTTTGTAGAGCTGTTGTCTGCGTTGATGCACCAAGCTTCTAACCTGCACCTGCTCACTTTGGGTGTGGGCATCGCCGCCACGGTGTTTTTGTTTTGGGTGCGCAAGGGCTTGAAACCACTGCTCATCTCGGCAGGCCTCAAACCCAAGCTGGCCGATGTGCTGGCCAAGGCAGGTCCCGTG
>CAITSG010000235.1 GCA_903894995.1 uncultured Burkholderiales bacterium | reverse complement strand
TATTGAGACCGCGCAAGGCATCCACCTTGTCATATTCAATCTCAGGGAAAATGATCTGCTCTTTCACGCCGATGTTGTAATTACCACGGCCATCAAAAGCACGACCAGAGATACCACGGAAGTCACGAACGCGGGGCAAAGCCACGGTCACGAAACGATCCAGGAATTCATACATCTGAACACCGCGCAAGGTGACCATGCAACCAATTGGCTGCATTTCACGGATCTTGAACCCGGCAATCGCTTTCTTGGCCTTGGTGACAACAGGCTTTTGCCCTGCAATTTTGGTCAAGTCGCTGACAGCGTGGTCCATGACTTTTTTGTCAGCGACCGCCTCGGACACACCCATGTTCAGGGTGATCTTGGTGATGCGAGGAACCTGCATGGGTGACTTGTAGCCAAATTTGGCTGTCAAGTCAGCAGCGATTTTTTCGCGGAAGATTTGTTGCAAACGTGCCATGCTCAAGCCACCTTGATTTCTTCGCCGCTGGACTTGTAAACGCGAACGCGCTTGCCGTCAGCCTGCAGTTTGATCCCCACGCGATCAGCCTTGCCCGATGTGGCATTAAAAATGGCCACATTGGATTGGTGAATCGGCATGGCCTTTTCGATGATGCCGCCCGTTGTACCCTTCATTGGGTTGGGTTTGGCATGTTTTTTGACGAGGTTGATACCTTCAATCAACAAGTGCGAATCACTGGCGCGCAATGACACCGTGCCACGCTTGCCTTTGTCACGACCTGTGATGACGATGACATCGTCGCCTTTGCGAATCTTGTTCATGGCTCGTCCTTAAAGTACTTCTGGCGCCAAGGACACGATCTTCATGAACTTTTCAGTACGCAGTTCACGCGTGACTGGGCCGAAGATACGGGTGCCAATGGGCTCTAATTTGGCATTCAACAAAACTGCTGCATTGCCATCGAATTTAATCAGCGAGCCATCGCCGCGGCGAATGCCTTTTGCTGTACGAACAACCACAGCACTGTAGATTTCGCCTTTTTTGACGCGACCGCGTGGTGCAGCTTCTTTGATGCTCACTTTGATGATGTCACCAACACTTGCATAGCGACGCTTAGATCCGCCAAGCACCTTAATGCATAGCACGGACTTGGCGCCTGTGTTGTCGGCCACATCCAACCGAGTTTCTGTCTGGATCATTTCTTTGTTCCCAACTTGTATTCTTGATCTGCCAGCCCCAAAGCCAACAAACAAGAATCAGTCTTGGACCCGTCATTCACACCGCGAACCACTCGCAATGCTTCAGTTTGGGCAGATACTTGCGCTCTTTCAAAAGCGAAGCCTTTTATTATGTCTCAGAAAACTGCACTTTGCAAGTGTCTGATCAAAAAAACTTTGCTGAGACTTTTTTTTCGCCCCAAAGAGGTTCACCGCACCTGTTGTGTTTGCATTTCTTTACTTTGGTCCAGGTTTATTTCTGCTTTTTTCTATCTCTGTGGGTCTGTCTCTTCTGATCAATGACCCATTGCCCTTGCGTTTGATCTCTTTCATTTTTCGTTGTCACAAAAGGAGACAATTGCGGTGTTTTCGACCCTATTTTTTGATGTCCACCGTACCCCCTTTGGAGCTCCGCCATGTCTTCCTCAACTTCTCATATTGCATTCATTGGTGGTGGCAACATGGCCAGTGCCATCATTGGCGGCCTTCTTCGCCAAGGTTTACAAGCTTCACAAATCACCATCATTGAGCCCTTTGCCGATGCCGCAGCCAAGTTGATTCAAGATTTTGGCGTCACCGCATTGCCCTCTGCTGGACCGTCTTTGTCTATTGCAGACTTGGTGGTTTGGGCAGTCAAGCCCCAGGTATTCCACGAGGCCGCCTCTCCGGTTTCCTTGCACACACATGGAGCGCTGCACTTGTCTGTTGCAGCAGGCATACGCACTGACAGCATTTGTCGCTGGACCGGCAGCGATCGCGTTGTTCGCTGCATGCCCAACACTCCAGCCTTGATTGGGCAAGGCATCACGGGCTTGTTCGCATGCCCAACGGTCTCTGCGCAGGATAAAAGTCTCGTGGAGCAAGTCATTGGCACCACGGGTCAGTACCTTTGGGTTCAGCAAGAGTCGCATCTCGATGCTGTGACTGCCTTGTCGGGTTCCGGTCCAGCCTATGTGTTTTACTTCCTGGAAGCCATGACGCAAGCGGGTATGGAAATGGGTCTGAGTGCCGAACAAGCCTACAAGCTTGCTGTGGCCACTTTTTCTGGCGCATCTTCTTTGGCTGCGGCATCCACAGAGTCGCCCGAAATACTGCGCCAGCGGGTCACCTCCAAAGGTGGAACCACTTACGCCGCCATCACATCGCTGGATGCGTCGGAAGTGAAATCGTCATTTGTCAAAGCGATGCAAGCAGCGCAAGTGCGGGCACGCGAATTGGGTGACGAATTCGGTAAGGCCTGAGCCACCTCAGTGCGCCAGTATTTTCGGGTCTAAGCACTGAGCCGCCAACGCTCACCGGTAGGCCAAAACCACTCCCACAAACACGGAAAAGCCCAGCCAGTGGTTCTGCTTAAAAGCTGTGAAGCAGCCCTCACGGCTGCGCTGGCGGATCAAAAAGTAGTGCCAAATCACTTGAGCCAAACAAAACACCAAAGCCAGCCAAAACCATGTCCGCTGAACCATCCCGGACAATAGCCACGCCCAACTTGTTAAATAAGCCACATAAAAACCCATGATGGCCGGGACATCCCTGTTCCCCAAGGTGATGGCCGAGGTCTTCATGCCAATCTTGAGGTCGTCTTCACGGTCCACCATGGCATATTCGGTGTCGTATGCCAACACCCAAAACAAATTGCCCAACAACAAGCCCCAAGCCAATGGCGGTACAGCACCTTGTACCGCAGCAAAGGCCATTGGAATGCCGAAGCTGAAAGCGACGCCCAGCACCGCCTGAGGCATGGCCACAAAACGTTTGGCGTAAGGGTAAGCCAAGGTCACGGCCAAAGCCGCAAATGACCAGGCGATGGTGGCCCGGTTTGTCGTGAGCACCAAGCCAAACGCACACAGCGCCAACACCGCGCCGACCATCAAAGCTTCTTGGGTTTTGAGACGCCCACTGGTCACAGGGCGATTGGCGGTGCGTTTGACGTGCTTGTCAAAATCCCGGTCAGCCACATCATTGATGCAACACCCTGCGCTGCGCATGAGGATGGTCCCCAGAGTAAAGACAACGATCAGATGCCAACCCGGAAAGCCCTCGGCAGCCACCCATAAAGCGGCCAACGAAGGCCACAACAACAAGAGCCAACCCGCAGGCCGATTCCACCGGATCAAATCCAGGTAAAGCTTGAGTTTGTCGATCATCCTGAGATTATCTTCCCCCAAATGCCTTGGTCTGTGCCTTCTGCAAGGTGCAACGAGACCGGCTTTGTGACAAATCAGGTCAACCGCGTCACACCCGGCAAAGGACAGGCATAAATGGCATTGCGAACTGCGGCAATGGCCTCATAACGGGTAAAACTGCGTCGCCAGGCCAGCACCACCCGCCGGGTCGGAGGCTTGCCGCCCGCCGGATCGACGATGGGCAAATACCGCACAGGCGATTCGTGCCGCCCTCCCGTGCGCTTGTGCACCGGTTTGAGGTCGGGCACTGACAAGCGCGGCACCAGCGTCACGCCCATGCCTGCGGCCACCATGTGCTTGATGGTCTCCAGCGACGAGCCCTCAAACGTCTTGCGAATGCCATCGGTCTGGCTGGCATAGCGCGCAAATTCGGGGCACACCTCCAGCACATGGTCGCGAAAGCAATGCCCTGCGCCCAACAGCAGCATGGTCTCGTTTTTCAACTGATCGGGGGTGATGAACGCCTCTTGCGCCAGCGGGTGGTTCAGCGGTAAAGCCGCCATGAAGGTTTCTTCGTACAGTGGCGCAATGGCCAGGCCCGACTCGGGAAAGGGCTCGGCCAGAATCGCGCAATCGAGCTCGCCCGTGCGCAGCATCTCCAGCAGGCGCACGGTGAAGTTTTCTTGCAGCATCAGCGGCATTTGCGGCAGGTCGGTGATGATCTGGCGCACCAGATCGGGCAGCAAATATGGCCCAATGGTGTAAATCACGCCCAGCCGCATGGTGCCCGACAGCGGGTCTTTGCCGCGTTTGGCGATCTCCTTGATTTCGGCCGCTTGCTCCAGCACGCTTTGCGCCTGACGCACGATCTCCTCGCCGAGCAGCGTCACCGTTACCTCGCTGGCGCTGCGCTCGAACAGCTTGACCTCCAGCTCTTCTTCGAGCTTTTTGATCGCCAGCGACAGCGTGGGTTGCGACACAAAGCAGGCCTCGGCAGCTTTGCCAAAATGCTTTTCGCGGGCCACGGCCACGATGTATTTGAGTTCGGTCAGGGTCATGGGTGTTATTTGAACATCAAGCCTTGAGGTACTCGGATTTGCCGCCCAACCAGCGGCCAATGTGCCGCTCGGCCAGCTGCGGGTGCTGGTCCAGCATGGGTGGGGCCAGGGCTCGCGCCCAGTCCAGCAAATGGCCGTCGGTCTCCAAATCGGCAAAGCGCAGCAAAGGCGCACCCGACTGTCGCGCCCCCAAAAACTCTCCGGGTCCGCGAATCTCCAAGTCCCGCCGGGCGATCTCAAAGCCGTCATTCGTCTCGGCCATGGCGCGCAGTCGCTCGCGAGCCGTCTCGCTCAGGCGTCCGCCTTCGGGCGTGCCATACAGCAGCACACAGGCCGCCGCTGCCGCACCCCGGCCCACCCGGCCGCGCAGTTGGTGCAACTGAGACAGGCCAAAGCGCTCAGCGTGCTCAATCACCATCAGCGAAGCATTGGGCACGTCGACCCCGACCTCGATCACTGTGGTGCTGACCAGCACGCCCATCACGCCCGCGGTGAAGAGCTCCATCACCGCCTTTTTTTCGGCCACCGGCATGCGCGAATGCAGCAGGCCCACCATCACGCCCGGCAGCGCCTCGCTCAGGTCGGCGTGGGTCTCGGTGGCATTGGTCAGGTCCAGCGCCTCGCTTTCTTCGATCAGCGGGCACACCCAATACACCTGCCGCCCTTCTTGCAACTGCGCGCCAATGCGTGACACCACCTCGTGGCGGCGGTGGTCCGACACCACCCGGGTCACAATGGGTGTGCGCCCGGGAGGCAGCTCGTCAATGACCGACACGTCCAGGTCCGCGTAATAGCTCATGGCCAGCGTGCGCGGAATCGGCGTGGCCGTCATCATCAGCATGTGCGGCTCCATGCCTTCGGCCTGCATCTTGCCGCGCAAGGCCAGGCGCTGGGCCACGCCAAAGCGGTGTTGTTCGTCAATGATCGCCAGCCCCAAGCACTTGAACTTGACGTGTTCTTGAATCACCGCGTGTGTGCCCACCACCAGCGCCGCCTCGCCCGACTCGATCAGGGCCAACATGGTGGCGCGCTCTTTTTTCTTTTGGCTGCCAATCAGCCAGGCCACCTTCACGCCCAAAGGCTCGAGCCAACCCACCAGCTTGGCAAAGTGCTGGGTGGCCAAGATCTCGGTCGGGGCCATCAGGGCGCATTGCCAGCCCGCGTCGATCGCCACCATGGCCGCCAACGCGGCGACCACCGTTTTGCCCGCGCCCACATCGCCTTGCAACAAACGGTGCATGGGCACGTTGAGGGCCAAGTCTTTGGCGATCTCGCGGCCCACGCGCTGCTGCGCATTCGTCAAGGCGAAGGGCAAAGCGGCCAACAGCTGGCCATGCAAGCCCTCGCCTTTGAGTTGCAAGGACGGCGCGCGCAGCAAATCGCGCTCGCGCTTGGCCGTCAGCTGCGACAACTGCTGCGCCAGCAACTCCTCGCATTTGAGTCGAACCCAAGCCGGGTGACTGCGGTCCTCCAGAGCGGTCAACGACACGTCGGGCGTGGGGTGGTGCAAAAACTGCAGCGCATCGCGCAGCGTCCAAGCCCCACGCGGGTCGGGCCAAGCGATGCTTGGGGGCATGGTCTCGCTCAAGTCGGCATGGTTCAGGCCCGTGATCACCGCCCGGCGCAAATAGGCCTGCGCCAAGCCCGCCACGGTCGGGTACACCGGCGTCAGCGCCTCGGCCAGGTTGCCGCCTGCGGCCTTGAACGTCGGGTGCATCATGGTCAGCCCCATGAAGCCACCTTTGACCTCGCCCCGCACCCGAATGCGGTTGCCCACGGCCAGCGCCTTTTGGTGTGAAGGGTAAAAGCTGAAAAAGCGCATCACGCAGGTGTCCGATCCATCGTCCACTGTCACGAGCAGCTGCCTGCGCGGGCGCTGCGTGATCTCGCAAGCCGTCACTGTCGCCTCGATCTGCGCCGTGTCGCCCTCACGCGCATCACGCAACTTCACGATGCGGGTCTCGTCCTCGTAACGCAGCGGCAAGTGCAGCGCCAGATCAATGTCGCGTTTGAGCCCAAGCTTGATCAGCGCCTTTTGGGGGGCGCTCAGGGTTTTGGTGGTCAAGGAAGGTGCGTTTTGCAGCATGCCTCAATTGTGACGCTAGGCCCGCACTTTGCGTCCATCCCCAGCCCGAAGGTCCAGCATGAACTGCGCCAACAAAGCTCAGTCGTGTTTTTGTGCCTGACTCGCCAGCACCAAGGCGGACACCACATCGCGCACCGTTTTTCGGTAATGCAATGACAAGGACAGGTATCGGTTGAGCATTTCCCGGTCCACCATGCTCAAAGATTCGCCGGAATCCAGTCCCTCAACGACTTTTTGCAGCGCAGCAGCCAGTCCAAATCGCAACTCGTCTGGCCCCACCTGCAACCAATCGGCCAGCACCCGAAGCTTGTCTTGCGTGGGAATAGCTTTGCCTAATAACCAGTTGCGGGCTGTGTGGGGGGTGATGCTTCTGCCCCAATAGCGCAAGTTGAACTCGTTGGCAACCACGGTCGGCGACAAGCGCACGCCGCAACTGTCCAACGCTTGCCGTAATCGGAGTGCAAAGGCTTGAGTCTCTGTGGATGTGGACATCTGCTTAAATTAAAGCCTCAGCATGTTTGAGATGTAATTACGAATTAGTTTCTTTGTTACTATCAATAAAAATATTCATTGCGTCAGTTTGATAAACAACATTACCAAAACAAACATCATCATCATGGTGGTGGTGCCATGTTTTTCAGACTTCAAATGAATTCAAAGGTAGAGCGCACAAAGCCCAATAAACGCGAGCCAGTGACGGTGTATGCACTAAGCACTGTGCCTGATTGCCCTAAAATTTCCACCTTTACCACTTCGAACGGGCTTGTCCAGCCCTGAAGCATGTCCTTTTTGCCCCCTTTCCAACTGAACTCATCCCAGCGCCCATTCACTCTGAGCGATTTCGACTTTGAATTGCCGCCAGAACTTATAGCACAACATCCAGCTTCAAAACGCAGCAACTCACGCTTGCTGGACGGCACATCCGCAGAACCCATCGACCGCATTTTTAAGGCCTTGCCCGGTTTGCTCAACCCAGGGGATTTGTTGGTTTTCAACGATACCCAAGTGGTCAAGGCTCGAGTTTTTGGTGAGAAAGCCACCGGTGGCAAGCTTGAACTGTTGATTGAACGCGTGCTTGACGGCCACCAGGTGGTGGCACACATGAAGGTCAGCAAGAAGCCGCTGGTGGGCGGCAAGATGCTCATGGCAGGTGGCGCTCGAAACGGCGGCTTTGATGCCGTGCTGCTGGGACGGTGGCCCGATGCCAATGGCCAGTTGTTTCACTTGCAGCTGAGCGACGAGCCCCATGCGCTCATGGAAAAACACGGCCATGTGCCGCTGCCACCCTACATTGAGCACACCGACACCGAAGAAGACGCCCAGCGCTACCAGACCGTGTTTGCCCGGGTACCCGGTGCGGTGGCGGCCCCCACAGCGGCGCTGCACTTTGATGAAGACTTGTTGGTGGCGCTGGATGCCAGGGGGGTGCAACGCGCCAGCGTCACGCTGCATGTGGGCGCGGGCACCTTCCAACCCGTCAAGACCGAAAACATTGCCGAGCACACCATGCACCGCGAATGGTACGAAGTGCCCGAGGCCACGCAGCAAGCCCTTACCGCCTGCAAAGCACGGGGCGGCAGGGTGGTGGCCGTGGGCACGACGACAGTGCGCACACTCGAATCGTGGGCCAAATTCGGCCAGGCCAGCGGCGACACGCAAATCTTCATCACGCCGGGTTTTGAGTTCCAGGTGGTTGATCGGCTCATCACCAACTTCCACCTGCCCAAAAGCACGCTCATGATGTTGGTCAGCGCCTTTGCAGGCTACGAGCACATCATGGGCCTGTACCGGCACGCGATTGCGAACCAGTACCGCTTCTTCAGCTATGGCGATGCGATGCTGCTCAGTCACGTCCCGCCCGGATGACCGCATCGGCAATCGTGGCCGGATCGGTGAACCAAATTTCGTGGCTCCCCTGACACTCCACCAAGCGGAACAAGCCCAGGCGCTCTGACAAGCGAGGGTGCCAAGGCATGCTGTGCGGCATGGCCGCGTCTTGCTGACAGTTCACATACGACTTGCCAATTTGCAGTGCTGCCAAGGGCGCTTTGAGTGAGATCGGGTCGGTGAAGGTCTTGTAGGGCTGCAGATTAAGCTGGTCAAAAGCCGATTGGGCCAGCGCCATGTCCGCATCGTTGATGAAGGCTTCGCGCCAAATGGGAAAAGGCAGCATCACGGCGTTGTTGCTGGCAGCGGCCACCGCATCAAACAGTTCTTTGTAATGCGGCGGCACCATGTCGTTCAGGCACTCGCCCGGATTGGGCACAAAGGCGTTCACATACACCAGCCGCGCAATGCGCTCGGGCATCACATCGGCCACGCGCGAGATGATCATGCCGCCGTAGCTGTGGCCCACCAGCCGCACGTTTTTCAAATCGTGCTCGCGCAAGTAGTCACACACCGATTGCGCCGCGTCTTCCAGACCGATCTGGCTGCGGTCGTCGCCTGGCCGATTGCCCTTCAAAGTGGGGCAATGCACGGTGTGGCCCTGGCGGCGGATGTGCTCTGCCGTGGGCTCCATCAAAGCGCCGGTGTGCCAAGCGCCGTGCAACAAAACGTAGGTATCGCTCATGAATGTCTCCTGAATGTGGTGATGTATGCCTTGCAACTTGCCAGGCACGGCACTCATTACATCCAGCGAGGTTCCAAGCGTCAATTGAAGGAAAACCCTTCTTGCGGCATGCTCAACGGACCATCAAACGCCCTACAAAGTACCTCTTCGCCTGTGTTTGCGGGCGATGCAGGAGATTCGATGCTTGGACCATGACCTGAAAATGGGTAGTCCAACGCAAAACGGGTATCCCTCGCAAAAAAGGGCCTCAAAGAAGCCTCAAACGCTCAATGGTTTCAGTCAGACCCCGTAAACCAATCACCTGCACCCCATCCCCCACTGGATAGGACTCTGCGCCGGGATACACCAGCCAACGGCTGGCAGGCTGCAAGTCTTCACACGCACTGTAAAAGCCACGGCGTGGTTTGCTGGAGGCACCGCGTTTGATTTCAATCGCCCACAGGCCGTGACCGGGCATGTCCAGCAGCAGGTCCACCTCTGCGCCATTGCTGGTGCGGTAAAAGCCACTGCTGGTGTTGAGTGGGGCGGCATTGAGCAAGGTCTCCAGCGCAAAGCCCTCCCAGCTGTTGCCCACCACAGGGTGCGAGAGCAGCGCGTCGTGCGTGCCAATGCCCAGCAGTGCATGCACCAGACCACTGTCACGCACATAGAGCTTGGGCGATTTCACCAGTCGTTTGCCCGTGTTGCTGTGCCAGGGCTGCACGCGGCGCAGCAGCATCAGATCGACCAGCATGTCCAGATAACGGTTGACCGTCTTGGCATCGAGCATCAGGTTTTTGCCCAATTGCGACACGTCCAACAAGCTGCCCTGCTGGTGCGCCAGCATGGTCCACAAGCGGCGCAAAGTTTCAGCCGGAACACGCGCACCCCAACTGGGGATGTCACGCTCCAGATAAGTTTTGATCAGGTTCTGCCGCCAAGTCAGGCTCTTGGACAGGCTGGACGCCAAAAAACTGTTGGGAAACCCGCCGCGCAGCCACAAAGCGTCTTGCTGATCGGCCGCCACTTCCATGGTCTGGAACGGCGGCAACTCCAGATAAGCCACCCGACCCGCCAGACTTTCACTCGACTGCCGCAGCAATTCACCCGTGGCCGAGCCCAGCAACAAAAAACGCCCAGCGCCCAGCCCTTGCCTGCGACCTTGGTCAATCAAGCCCCGCAACACCTGAAACAGCGCTGGCATTTGCTGCACCTCATCCAGAATCACCAGCTTGTCGGCGTGCTGCGCCAGATAGGCCTCGGGATCGGTCAGCTTTTGCCTATCGCCGGGACTTTCCAGATCCAGATAAATACTGCCGCACAAACGCCCGCCCAGGCCGTCTTTTGCCGCATGCTCACCCACACGCAATGCCAAGGTGGTTTTGCCCGCCTGACGCGGCCCCAGCAAAGCGACCGCGGGTGAATCGGCCAAGGCATCCAGCACAAAAGGGAACAGAAGACGTTCAATCATCCATGCATTATAGGGAGTTAACTCCGTAAATTGCATGGTATTTATCGCACCTGTCAGATTGGCATTGACACCAGCGAAGAAGCGCTGAAGGGCTATGCCATGGCTTGACTGGCTGTTGTCAGACGCCAGCCCTGCTGGCGGTGCAGCACCTTTGGACCTCAGGCCAGCGCCAGCAGGGCAAGCTCCTACAATTCAGCCCTCAGCTTCAAGCCCGGTACGCCTCCCTCATGCTCCAATTCGACCTGCTCAACACCGACCCTTCCAGCCACGCCCGCCGCGGAACCCTGACTTTGAACCATGGCGTGGTGCAAACGCCGATCTTCATGCCCGTAGGCACCTACGGCACCGTCAAAGGCGTGATGCCGCGCAGCCTGCACGAGATGGGCGCGCAGATCATTTTGGGCAACACCTTCCATTTGTGGATGCGCCCGGGCTTGGACGTCATGCAAGGCTTTGGCGGCCTGCACCCCTTTGAGAAATGGGACAAACCGATCTTGACCGACTCGGGTGGTTTTCAGGTCTGGTCACTGGGCCAAATGCGCAAGATCACCGAAGAAGGCGTGACCTTTGCCAGCCCCGTGAACGGCGACAAGCTGTTCATGTCGCCCGAGGTCAGCATGCAGATTCAGACCATCCTGAATTCGGACATCGTGATGCAGCTCGACGAATGCACGCCTTACGAGACCAAGGGGCACCTGACCACCGAGGCTGAAGCGCGCAAGTCGATGGAGATGAGCCGCCGCTGGGCTGTGCGCTCTAAAGCCGAATTTGCGCGCCTGGAAAACCCCAACGCCCTGTTTGGCATCGTGCAAGGCGGCATGTTTGAGAACCTGCGCCAGGAATCGCTGGATGCCCTGGTGGAGATGGACTTTCAGGGTTATGCCGTGGGTGGCGTGAGTGTGGGCGAGCCCAAAGACCTGATGCTGCAAATCATGGCGCACACCCCCCACCGCCTGCCCGCCCACAAGCCACGTTACCTGATGGGCGTGGGCACGCCCGAGGATTTGGTGCAAGGCGTGGCCGATGGCGTGGACATGTTCGACTGCGTGATGCCCACCCGCAACGCCCGCAACGGCACGGTGTTCACCCGCTTTGGCGACCTGAAGCTGCGCAATGCCCGCCACAAAAACGACCCGCAGCCACTGGACACCAGTTGCACCTGCTACGCCTGCGCGGGCAGTCCTACAGGATCGCCCTCCGGTAGCGGGGGCGTGTCTTGGGACCAAGGCGGCAGAGACGGTTTCAGTCGCGCTTACCTGCACCACCTGGACCGCTGCGGCGAAATGCTCGGCCCCATGCTGACCACCATCCACAACCTGCACTACTACCTGAACCTGATGCGCGAGGTGCGCGAGTCACTCGACGCGGGGCAGTTCTCTGCGTTCCGGGCGCAGTTCAAGACGGATCGGGCACGCGGCGTCTGAGCGATTTATCCTTGCAAATCATGGAATGAAACTCCATAATTGCAAGGATGTTTAAACGCCATTTGCACCCTTTACTGGGTGAAGAACTCCAGTTTTCACCGGCTGTGGCCTTGCTCGGCCCCCGGCAGGTGGGCAAAACCACACTGGCACTGGAAATGGCGCGCAACATGCCACACGTCTATCTCGACCTTGAATCGGATCGGGATCGCGGAAAGTTGGCCCAACCAGAGTTGTATCTGGAAAGTCACCTGGACAAACTGGTCATCCTGGACGAGGTGCACCGGGCACCGGGCCTGTTTCCGGTGTTGCGCGGACTGATTGACCAAGCCCGGCGAATGGGTCGGACATCCGGGCAGTATTTGTTGTTGGGCTCGGCCAGCTTGGATGTGCTGCAGCAGTCAGGCGAAACGCTGGCCGGTCGCATCGCTTATCTGGAACTGGGCCCCTTGAATGTCCTGGAAACAGGCCAGAGCGCCCAAGATGCCTTGTGGCTGCGGGGTGGTTTTCCGCAAAGTCTGACCGCCCCCTCAGATGCCCGCAGCCTGCGCTGGCGAGAAAACTTCATCCGCACCTATCTGGAGCGCGACATTCCACAATTTGGCCCTCGCATCGCGGCGGAAACCTTGCGCCGCTTCTGGACCATGCTGGCCCACCACCAAGGCGGCATGCTCAACGTCACGCAACTGGCACGTAACCTGGGTGTGGACGTCAAAACCGCGCAAAGCTACATCGACCTCTTGTGTGATTTGCTGCTGGTGCGCAGGCTCGCCCCATGGCACACCAACACCGGCAAGCGCTTGGTCAAGGCCCCCAAGGTGTATGTCCGCGACAGCGGTCTGGTGCATGCGCTGCTGAACATCGAAACCAAAGAAAACCTGCTCTCACACATGGTGGTGGGTGCCAGTTGGGAAGGGTTTTGCATTGAAACCCTTCTGGCCTGTGCGCCTGCTGGCGTGACGGGCTACTTTTACAGAACCAGCGGTGGTGCAGAAATCGATTTGCTGCTGGCTTGGCCCAGTGGTGAGCTCTGGGCCATCGAAATCAAACGCAGCAGCGCCCCCAAAGTGGAGCGCGGTTTTCACAGCGCCTGCGATGACTTGAAGCCCAGCCACAAATGGGTGGTCTACCCGGGCCAGGAGACCTATCCACTCGCGGCAGACATTCAGGCGATTGCATTGCACGGCCTGTGCAACAAACTGGCCCTCAATCGGTCGTGAACACCGTCAAGACCCCGGTGTAACCGTACAACTGGTTGCGAGCAATTTCGCCTGCGGCAAAAAAGCCCACCAAGGGCACATCGCCCAAAGCATGGCGAATGATTTGCAGCTCGGCGCTGGGTCCGCCAAAGTGCGGACCACCGCGTCCAGTGCAACTCACATACACCGCGCCTGCAATGCGTTGGCCCGCTTGGGGCAAGGTCGGCACCGGGTCGTCGCTCAGGGCATTGATGGCCTCGATGGAGAGCATCTCAGGCTCCAGCGCTTCGCGGATTTCGGCGCACACGCGCACCAGATCGGCTCGGGCTGCTTGCACATCGCGACGGCAAAACGTCAAACGCATGCCCGGCTCCAAGTGCTCGGCAATCGCCACACCTTGGCGCAAAGGGTCCAGGCCAATGATGTGGCGCACCCGCACGTCATTGCCCAGATTGCCCGCTCGTCCCACGCCGGACTGACCTGCAGCACTCAGGCCCACCAAAGTGGATCGCACCACAGCAATGGCTTTTTGCGGGTCCTTCAGGCTGATGCCCAAGTCATCCAGCATGACCTCCAAAGTAGGCTCGCCAGCCAATTTAAGCACCACATGACCATCGGATTCAGAGATCTCGCGTTCGGGAGCCACTGGCTGGCAGCCTTGCGTGACGCGTGACAACAAAGTCACGTTGGGGGCAAAAGCCACACCGCTCAAGCCCCCTTCCAGCACACCGCCGTTCACCTCGGCCCCGCCAGCGTTTTGGGCACACACTGCAAACTGCACGCTGCGTGTGCGGCTGGCGCTCAAGCCCCCAAACAAATAGCCTTGCTGCGTTCGCTCTGCCATTTCGCCAATCAACTCGGTCAAATCGGGCGTGTTCGGATCGGCATGCACCAAGGCGGCATCGGCCCAAGCCGATGGCAGCGGCGACACTCCAGAAAACACGCGGTATTGCTCAGGCTTGAAGTCACACAACATGATTGCCATGGCCGGCTCGTCGAAATATTCGGCGTTGTTGACCGCCACGCCAATGCCCACGGTGCCCGCCCAATCGCTCACGCCGGGCAATGCCTGCCGCAGATGATCGAGCAAGGCTTGTGCATGCGGGGCGTAATGGTCGGTGATGTAGAGCAGGCCCAAACGAGGCTGGCTGGCGTAGTCGGTCAGGCTCATTTGGGCCTGCAATTGGGCAAGCACCAAACCGGCCGCCATGCGCCACTGGGGGTGGGTGGCATGGCCACAAGGAAACAGCTTCATGGGCGTTTTATTTGGTGGTTGGTTTGGAGGCCGTTTTGGAGGTCGTTTTGCGCGAAGCCGCTGTAACGGGCTTCGATGCCGATGCGGCGCGGGCCGATTTGCCCGAGGCCTCTGTGGCAGCGGCGCGTTTGGCTGCAGCCGGCGACGTGGGAGACTGGGCACGGCGCGTTGCAGAGCTTGCCGGGCTTGCTGACTTTCCTGCTGCCTTGGCTGTTTTTACCGCCTTGGCGGCCTTGGCAGAGTGACCTGCTTTCATGGCCTCGCCCGCCACATCTTTCAAAGCGGCGGCGGCAATGCCCTGAAACTGTTGGGTCAATGCGCCCCACCATTGCATCGGGTCCACAGCAGGCTTGGCCGCTTCACCGGCAATGTCGCTTGCAGCCGACTGCTCAGCACTGGACGGTGCGGGGTTCGGCTCGGCTTGGGCTGCGTGTGCAGGCTCTGTTTGCGGCGCTGGCTTGGGGGTGAACAACGAGGGCCTGGGCGCTGAGGCCGCAGCAGCTTGCGATGGAGCCGCAGTCGGCTCGGCCGTCGGTGGCTTGGCCGTGAACGCTTTGGCCAGGTCGGCCATGTTCACGTTCATGCTTTGGAGGGTGGTCAAGGTCATTTTTTGCACCTCCATCGCCTGGATGGTGGCTTTGAGGGCTGTGGTGTTTTGCTCGAGCCAAAACAACACCGACTTCAGCTCTTGGATGCGCTTGTCAATGTCTTCGATGCTCAGCGTGGGGGCCACCCAACTGCCCATGCCGGGCATACCTGCCACACCAGCAGGCTGAGCCTGCGAAGCGGTTTTGGACAGGTTTTGTAAAAAGTCAAAGCCCGGCACAAATTGGCCAAAACCGAAGGCAGAGGGTTCGCTCATGGCAGTTCCTTGAAAAATGGTCTGCAAAGCTTACCTGAAGAGGCTTTCAGGTCGGGTCACTGAGGAACCATCTTGGGTCAAGACCGGTTCACCCCTGCACAAACACCCGCGCCTTGCGCGGTGTCAACACCAGCGTCTCGCCTTCTTTGAAGTCTTGCTGATGGTATTGCGAAGCCGACAGCTGCGCCTCGATGATCGCGTCTTTGCCAAAGTGACTCTCCACTGGATCGAGCTCCAAACGCGCCACGGGTCCTACCACAATGGCGCGGCTGAGCTTGGCCACGATGCCCGTGTGCACCATGCCTGGCGTGTAACGCGTCACCTCCAAGTCGTGCGGACGCACATAGGCCAAGGCTTTGGCGTCTTGCGCACCCCGGTGCTCTGGCGCTTCGAGGCGCACAGCGTGCTGGTCCGCGCCAATCAGCATCTCGCCCTCGTGGGCGCGACCATGGAACAGGTTCACATCGCCCAAAAACCCATACACAAAAGGGCTGGCCGGGTGGTCCCAGACCTGTTGGGGTGAACCGATTTGCTCGATGTTGCCCTTGTTCATCAGCACCACGCGGTCGGCCACCTCGAGGGCTTCTTCTTGGTCATGCGTGACAAAGATGCTGGTCACATGCAACTCGTCGTGCAAGCGGCGCAACCAGCGGCGCAGCTCTTTGCGCACCTTGGCATCCAAGGCACCAAAAGGCTCATCCAGCAGCAGCACTTTGGGCTCCACCGCCAAGGCCCGGGCCAAGGCAATGCGCTGGCGCTGCCCGCCCGACAGCTGCGAGGGGTAGCGGTCAGCCAACCAGTCGAGCTGCACCAAGCCCAGCAACTCGTGCACTTTGCGTTTGATTTCGGCTTCCGGTGGGCGCTGCTTGCGCGGCTTGACGCGCAGGCCAAAGGCGACGTTCTCGAACACCGTCATGTGGCGGAACAAGGCGTAGTGCTGAAACACAAAGCCCACTTGGCGCTCGCGCACATGCACATGCGTGGTGTCTGCACCACTGAAGCCGATGGTGCCGCTGTCTGCCGTCTCCAACCCCGCGATGATGCGCAACAGCGTGGTTTTGCCGCAGCCCGATGGGCCCAGCAGTGCGACCAGTTCGCCCGATTCGATGTCGAGGCTGACATTGTTCAATGCGGTGAAGTCGCCAAACTGCTTGTTGACGTTGCGGATTTCGATGCTCATGGTGTGCTTAACCTGTGTTCTGTAAGGGATGGCTATTGGTGTAGGAGCCCACCCTGTGGGCGATGCCGACCTTCATGGTTCACTCAAGATCGCCCACGGGGTGGGCTCCTACAAAGTCATGACAAGCGCTGTGGATGGGGACGCTCAGGTGGCGTCTCTGCTGCAGCTTTCAGTTCCTTCTCATGACGCCACTCGATGAAAGACTTGATGGCCAAGGTCACCAGGGCCAACAAAGCCAGCAACGAGGCCACGGCAAAGGCCGCCACCGACTGGTACTCGTTGTACAAAATTTCTACATGCAGGGGCATGGTGTTGGTCTGGCCCCGGATGTGGCCCGAAACCACCGACACCGCACCAAACTCGCCCATGGCCCGGGCATTGCACAAGATGACGCCATACAGCAGGCCCCATTTGATGTTGGGGAGCGTGACACGCCAAAAAGTCTGCCAGCCCGTGGCACCCAACACGATGGCGGCTTGCTCTTCGTCATTACCTTGCGCCTGCATGAGCGGAATCAGCTCGCGGGCGATGAACGGAAAGGTCACAAACACCGTAGCCAAAATGATGCCGGGCACGGCAAAAATGATTTTGATGTCGTGGGCCTGCAACCAAGGCCCAAACCAGCCCTGCGCACCGAACATCAGCACATAAATCAAACCCGCCACCACGGGCGAAACAGAAAAGGGCAAGTCCACCAGCGTGGTCAACAGGGACTTGCCCTTGAACTCGTATTTGGCAATCGCCCAGGCTGCCGCCACACCAAAGACCAAATTGAGCGGCACCGCCACGGCCGCCACGATCAGCGTCAGGCGAATGGCCGACCAAGCATCGGGTTCCTTGAGCGCTTCCAGATACGCGTCCAGTCCCTTGCGCAAAGCTTCGGTGAACACAGCGGCCAGTGGCAAAACCAAAAACAAAAACATGAAGGTCAGTGCCAAACCAATCAGGCTGCGGCGAATCCAGCGGGCTTCGGTGGTGCCCGCCTGCACTTTGTTGGCGGTGAGTGTCTGACTCATGAGGAAGCTCCTGAGCGGCGGCGTTGCCAGGTTTGCAAGGCGTTGATGACCAGCAGCAAGATGAAGGAGAACACCAACATGACCAGGGCCACAGCGGTGGCCCCCGCGTAGTCGTATTGCTCCAGCTTGCCAATGATGATCAGCGGCGTGATCTCGGACACCATGGGCATGTTGCCCGCGATGAAGATGACCGAGCCGTATTCACCAATGGCACGCGCAAACGCCATGGCAAAACCAGTCAACAAAGCGGGTGCGATGGTCGGAAAAATGACTTTGCTGAAAGTCTGCCAGCGTGTAGCCCCCAAACAGGTGGCCGCCTCTTCGAGTTCTTTTTCGGTGTCTTCCAGCACCGGCTGCACTGTGCGCACGACAAAGGGCAAACCGATGAAGATGAGCGCGATCACCACGCCGTTAGGGTTGAAGGCCAGCACAATGCCCAGCGGCTCCAAATATTGACCCACCCAGCCGTTGCCCGCCAAAAGCGCAGTGAGCGAAATGCCCGCCACCGCCGTGGGCAGGGCGAACGGCAAATCCACCAGGGCATCCACGATCTTTTTGCCAAAAAAGTCATAACGCACCAGCACCCAAGCAATCAACAGACCAAAAAACACATTGACCAACGCGGCGATGAAAGAAGCCCCAAAAGTCAGGCGGTACGAAGCCAAGACACGCGGCCCGGTGACGGCCGCCCAGAACTGCTCCCAAGTGAGGGTGAAAGTTTTAAAGACCAGCGCCGACAGCGGAATCAACACGATCAAGCTCAGGTAAAAAATGGTGAAGCCCAGGGTCAAGTTGAACCCGGGCAACACTTTGGCAGGCGCCCGCCGTTGGGCAGGCGCCGCAATGGGCAATGCGGTCATGGGGGGAAAAGCTTATTTGACGGTGTAAATCTTGTCGAACTGACCACCGTCGTTGAAGTGCACCTTCTGGGCATCCGCAAAAGAGCCGAACACTTCGTTCACGGTGAACAACTGCAAAGGCTTGAAGGTCTTGCTGTGTTTCTTCAACACCGTTGGCGAACGGGGGCGCAGCGCATGCTTGGCAGCGATTTCTTGGGCTTCTTCTGAATAGAGGTAATCCAGATAGGCCTTGGCCAACTCGCCTGTGCCTTTTTTGGCTACCGTGCGCTCCACCACGGCCACGGGGTTTTCGGCGACGATGCTGATGGACGGGTGCACGGCATCGACCTTGCCCGCACCAAATTCGTTGTCCACCGACACCACTTCGGATTCAAACGTCACCAGCACATCGCCAATGTTGCGCTGCAAAAAGATGGTGGTCGCATCACGCCCGCCTTTGGCCAGCACAGGCACGTTCTTGTACAACTTGTTCACGAATTCGGCCGCGTCCGCGTCCGAGCCGCCCTTCTTTTTCACATAACCCCAAGCGGCTAGGTAAGCCATGCGGCCATTGCCACCCGTTTTGGGGTTAACCACGATCACCTTGATGCCGGGTTTGATCAGGTCGTCCCAGTCCTTGATGCCCTTGGGGTTGCCATTGCGTGTGAGGAACAACATGGTCGAGGTGGTGGGCGACGCACTGTTGGGAAAGCGCTTGTTCCAGTCCTTGGCCACGATGCCGGTGCTGGCCAAGAAGTCCACATCGGTGGTGGTGTTCATGGTCACCACATCGGCGTCCAATCCGTCGTTCACAGCACGCGCCTGGGCGCTGGAGCCGCCATGGGCTTGGTCGATCTTGACGTCTTTGCCCGTGGTCTTTTTGTAGTGCGCCACAAAAGCGGCGTTGTAGTCTTTGTAAAACTCACGCGCGACGTCATACGAGGCGTTGAGCAGGGTTTGGGCCTGGGCGGCAAAACCTGTCAAGGCAAATACAGAGACCAAGGCGATGCGGGCGAGTTGTTTCATGCGGAGTCCAATCGGTGGCAAATAAAACGGAAGAACGTGATTGTGGGAGTCTTCCCATTAATCTCAAACGAATCATTTGTAGTTTGCTTATATGGATACCAAGCTATAGACACACATTTCCACCATTTTTAGTCACCAAGAACCGTATCAAGGCGGTCTATTTTTGGGGCGTTGGCCAAGAAAAAAGCCACTGCGTGCAGGGGGCACACAGTGGCTTTGGGCAGGTCCTCAAGCCGAAAAGCCGACGCATCGGCCCTCGGGTCAAGGTCCATCACTGACCGTCGGCTTCTGAATTCTCGTCGTCAAACTCTTCGTCGTCCTCGTCGATCGCGGCCATTTCAGCGTATTGGGTGGCGAGCAATTGGTTGCGGTAAGCCAAGTAACCCCGGCGGTGGGTTTCGTACAAGTTGCCAGCATCGTAGGCTTCGGCAGCCAAACCGTGCTGCTTGGCAGCTTCCAGAAAATGTTGAGCCGCCAAAGCGTGGCACTGAGAAATACTGACAAATTCGTCGTCCAACAGTTCGTCGTGTTCGTGTTCGGCTTCGTTTTGAATCTCGTTCGTCATGCTGTACCCCTTGCTTGAGAGTTGATCGGCAAATGCCGAGTTCAAGCTTCCAACATGGACAAGTCTGTGCAGTGACAAGAATGTTGCGAGATGGAGGCAGTGACAGACGCCCTGCTCAAGCCGCAACGCGCATCACTTCTTGGTGTAAATTTGGTCGAAGTTGCCGCCATCGGCAAAGTGGGCTTTGTCGGCTTTTTCCCAGCCACCAAAGGCCTGGTCGATGGTGAACAGGTTCAATTTGGGAAACTGCTTGGCGTATTTGGCTTGGGCCTTGGCCGAGATCGGGCGGTAGAAGTTTTTGCCTGCGATGTCTTGGCCTTCGTCGGTGTAAAGGTATTCCAGATAGGCCTGGGCCACAGCGCGTGTGCCTTTGCGGTCGACGTTTTTGTCGACCACGGTTACGGCAGGTTCGGCCAGGATGCTGATGGAGGGGTACACCACGTCGATCTTGTTGCCGAATTCTTTTTCGAGCAGGTTGGCTTCGTTTTCCCAAGAGATGAACACATCACCCTGGTTGCGCTGCGCGAAGGTGATGGACGAACCCCGGGCACCCGTGTCCAGCACCGGCACGTTTTTATAGAGTGCGGCCACAAAGTCTTTGGCTTTGTCGTCACTGCCCAATTTGCGCTTGGCGAATTCCCAAGCGGCCAAATAATTCCAGCGGGCACCGCCTGATGTTTTGGGATTGGGCGTGATGACGCTAATGCCGGGCTTGACCAGGTCGTCCCAGTCACGGATAGCCTTGGGGTTGCCCTGGCGCACCACCAGCACGATGGTCGAAGTGTAGGGCGAGCTGTTGTGCGGCAAGCGTTTTTGCCAGTCTTTGGGAATCAGGTTGCCGTTTTTGTGCAGCGCGTCGGTGTCACCGGCCAGCGCTAGCGTGGCGACGTCGGCATCCAGCCCGTCAATGATGGAGCGGGCTTGTTTGCCCGAGCCGCCATGTGACTGCTTGAAGCCCAGGTCTTGGCCGGTTTTGGCTTTCCAGTGGGCGGCAAACGCCTTGTTGAATTCGACGTACAGCTCGCGGGTCGG
>CAITSG010000234.1 GCA_903894995.1 uncultured Burkholderiales bacterium | reverse complement strand
GGCCCCGACCTGCACCAAACCATGCAGGTCGGGCATGGGCCTCAAATGCCGGTGAAGTCCACATCCGAGTCGATCAGCAACATCATGCCGTTGAAGGTCGCGTTGGCGCTGCCAGCTTGCCATATCTGGCAGGTCTGGCTGCCCCGGAAGCCGTTGTTGAAGGTGATCAGGCCCGTCGCATTCTGATCACCCGCCGCAGCCTCCAGTGGGTACTTGTCACCCCATTGGGCCTTCAAGCGCACGGGCGCTGGCTGCACATCCGCTGCGCGCAAACCAGGCTGGCAATGAAAGCCGGGTGTGGGCTCAAGCCTTGAACTGAAACAGGATAAAAAAAAGCCCCTCACCAAGGTGAGGGGCCTCATGGATGACCAAAAACCTCAGAGATCAGCCGCGCAGCTTGGCGGCCACGGCGGCCACACGCTCGCCGTAGGCCTTGGCGGTGTCCAGATCACCTTGAGGAATCTCTTCGGCCGGGCTGGTGGGGCCCACTTGGGCCATCACGCCAGAGTTCGAACCAATGCGGTTGATGGTGCCGTCGTTCATGGACGGCTGGCCCACCCAAACCATGCCTTGCTGCATGGCCAGGGTGATGAAGTACTGGATGGTGGACAACTTGTCGCCGCTGGGGCTGGCCGAAATGGTGAAGCCGCCTGCGACCTTGTCTTTCCAAGCGCTGCTAAACCAACGCTTGGAAGTAGCGTCGGCAAATTTCTTGAACTGCCACGAGGCCATGCCCATGTAAGTGGGCGAGCCAAAAATGATGGCGTCTGCCGCGTCGAGCGTGGCCCAGTCGGCCTCGGTGATGTTGCCGTCGGCATCGATGGCGATGCTTTGGGCATTGGCACCTTGGGCCACAAACTGGGCCACGCGCTGGGTGTGGCCGTAGCCGGAATGGAAAACAACAACGGTCTGTGTCATGAAAAAACTCCTGGAGGGATAAAAAAAAAGTTAGAAAAAAATCAGTCGGCCAAATCAAACACCAGCACTTCGGCGTCCTGGCCTTGGCTCAGGCTCAAAGCCGACTCGCCTTGCAGCATGGCCGCATCGCCGGCCTTCAGGCTCTGGCCATTGACTTGCAAACTGCCGCGCACCAAAAACACATAGGCCTTGCGAGTCGGCTCCAGACTCAATTGGCTTGCTTCTGGGCCATCGAACAGGCCTGCATACATGCGGGCATCGGCGTGGATTTTCACCGTGTGATCGGTCGCTTGCGGGTCTGCAGGCGGTGCCGCCACCAAGGCCAGATGGCCACGTTTGACGCTGTCGGGCACGGTTTTTTGCTCGTAGCCAGGATCAATGCCGGTCACGTTGGGTTCGATCCAGATTTGCAAAAAGTGTGTTTGTTCACCCTTGGCATGGTTGAACTCGCTGTGGCGCACGCCAGAGCCCGCACTCATGCGCTGCACATCTCCGGGTGGGATGCCCTTGACATTGCCCATGCTGTCTTGGTGCGCCAAGTTGCCCGACAACACGTAGCTGATGATTTCCATGTCACGGTGCCCGTGGGTACCAAAGCCGGTGCCTGGGTCAATGCGGTCTTCGTTGATGACACGCAAATTGCCAAAACCCATGTGGTCCGGGTCAAAGTAATTGGCGAAAGAAAAGCTGTGAAATGACTTGAGCCAGCCGTGGTCGGCATAACCCCGTTCGGCAGAGGCGCGCAAAGTGAGCATGAGTTTCTCCAGGTCAATGAAATGCGACACCTGCCGCAATCCAAGCCTGAACTTTAACGAACAAGCAGGTCTGAACGGTGGCTTCCATTTGCTGTCATCATTCAAATTCATTGAACAATCAAACCCTCACCATGCAAACTCCACGCGACTGGCTCACGCCCGAGGCGCTGCACATGCTGCAAACCATTGGCCAGCAAGGCAGCTTTGCCGCCGCAGCACGCGCCATGAATTTGGTGCCCAGCGCCTTGACCTATCGGGTGCGCCAGCTGGAGGACGCACTCGATGTGTTGCTGTTTGACCGCAGCGCCCGCCAAGCCGTGCCCACAGCGGCGGGACGTGAACTGCTGCGCGAGGCCAGTCGGCTGCTCGACGACATGGACGCTGTGGCCAACCGCGTGCGCCGCGTGGCCACGGGCTGGGAAGCCGTGCTCACCGTGGCTGTGGACAGCATCGTGTCGCGCCAAGTGGTCATGGATTTGTGCGCCAGCTTTTTGGCCTTGAACGCGCCCACACGCCTTCGGCTGCGCTACGAAACCCTGTCGGGCACACTGGCCGCCCTCACCTCGGGTCAAGCCGATCTGGCCTTGGGTGTGGTGCTGGAGCCGGGCCTGCAAAACGACATCCGGCATGCGGTGCTGGGTGACGTGGCTTTTGTGTTTGCAGTGGCACCGCACCATCCTCTGGCTCAGGCTCCCGAGCCGTTGAGTGACGCACGTTTGCAACAGCACCGCGCCGTGGCAGTGGCCGACTCGGTCAGCAGAGGCTCGGGCCTGACGATTGGTTTGCAAGGGGGCCAAGACGTGTTCACTGTGCCCGACATGCCCAGCAAGTTGGAGGCGCAAGTGCGTGGTCTGGGGGTGGGTTTTCTACCCGAATCGTTGGCCAGACCTTACATCGACCGTGGCCTGCTGACCACCAAAAGCGTCAACACCCCGCGCACCAACACCTGCCACCTGGCCTGGCGCGACACCCCCCAAGCACCGGCAGGCAAGGCTTTGCGCTGGTGGCTGACGCAACTGGAAAGTCCGGCGACACGACAAGCCCATTTGCGGCCAGTGCAGCGTGTGTGAAAAGGGACACCAAAACCGGCATCGGGGATAACCCACCCGGGTGGTTACTGGCCCCATTTCTCAGCTAAAGTGATTGCATGAACACACAACACATCGCCATCATTGGTGCCGGCATGGCCGGCGTGACCAGCGCACGCACTTTGCGCCAAGCAGGACACAACGTCACCTTGTTTGAAAAAAGCCGAGGCCTGGGGGGACGCATGTCAACCCGGTCCAGCGCATTTGGCAGCTTTGACCACGGCGCG
>CAITSG010000233.1 GCA_903894995.1 uncultured Burkholderiales bacterium | reverse complement strand
GTCTGGCTGGGCCTGCACCTCTTGCTCACGCGCACGCTCTGGGGCCAACGCGTGAAAGCCGCCACGCAAGACCGCGAGATGCTGGGCGCGCTGGGCGTGAACCCCGCGCCGCTCATGCTGGGTGTGGTGATGCTGGGCTGCGGTTTGGCGGGGCTGGCCGGGGCGCTGCAGTTGCCCCGTGAGCCGGCGCATTTGCAAATGGACGTGAACGTGGTGGTCGAGACCTTTGTGGTGGTGGTCACGGGTGGGTTGGGCAGCATTGGCGGCGCGTTTGCAGCGGCGGTGTTGATCGGCTTGATCCATGCTTTGGGCCTGAGCTTTTTCCCGCAAGCGACTTTGGTGTTGGTGTTTCTGACCATGGCCGCGGTGCTGGTTTGGCGGCCGCAGGGCTTGGCCGGGTCGGCCGCGCATGCCGAGCAACGTGAGAGCGTGCCGGTTTTTGCGCTCTGGCCTGTGGCGGCTTGGGGCCGGGCGCTGTTTGTGGCGATCTTTGTCGGCTTGACGCTGCTAGCCTGGGGGCAGGGCGATTACGGCCGCAGCCTGGCCGAAGACGTGATGGTGATGATGCTGTTTGGCCTCAGCCTTCAGTGGATGATGGCTTTGGGTGGTCTGGTCAGTTTTGGCCATGCGGCGTTTTTTGCGCTGGGCGCTTATGGTGCGGCGTTGGCGCACCTGCATTGGGGCGCAGGTTTGCCTGCCGCTTTGGCAGCAGGCATGGCGCTGGCGCTGGCCGTGGCCCTGGCCTTTGGCGCTTTGGTGGTGCGCAGCAGCGGCGTGTACCTGGCCATGCTGTCGTTGGCGCTGGCGCAAATGATTTGGGCCGGGGCCACGCAGTGGGTGGGGCTCACGGGGGGCGACAACGGCCTGATCGGCCTGCGCTTGATCGCCCCCGAGTCGCGTGCGCTCTGGGACGCGGCGCTGTGCGTCTTCATGCTGTTGGCTTTGGCGGGCATGGCCCGCGTGGCCCGCTCCAGCCGGGGCGCGGCTTTGCAGGCTGTGCGCGATGCGCCGTTGCGCGCCGCGGCCAGCGGTTTGCCGGTGCAGGCTTTGCGTTACCAGGTGTTTGTGGCCAGCGCCACTTTGGCGGGTTTGGCTGGGGGCTTGTGGGCCGCGTTCAAAGGCGCGGTGTTTCCGTCGGTGGCTTCGGTGGCCATGTCGGTGGATGCCTTGTTGGTCATCTTGCTCGGCGGTGTGCACCAGTTGTGGGGCTCGGCCGTGGGCAGTGCCCTGCTGGTCTGGGGCGGGGCGGAGTTGGGGCAGGGACTTGACTATTGGCGCGGGGTGTTGGGCTTGGTGATCATGTTGGTCATGGTGCTGGCGCCCAGTGGTGTGCTGGGCGCTGTGCAGCAATGGCTGGCGCGTTGCACAACATCCCCCAATGCCGCATCCACACCAACAAAGGGGGCTGCATGAGCACGTCGGCTTTGCAGGTCAAGGGCCTGGCCAAGCATTTTGGCGGTGTGCGGGCGCTGGATGGGGTAGATTTTGAAGTGCCCGCAGGCCAGTGTGTGGCCCTGATCGGCCCCAACGGCGCGGGCAAGTCGACCTGTTTTGCCTGCCTGGCTGGCCAGCAGGTGCCTACCGCGGGTGAGGTGCTGTGGCAAGGCCAGTCGCTGTTGGGCAAACCGCCCGCCGAGCGTCAGCGCCTAGGCGTGGCCCGCAGCTTTCAAGTGGCGCAAACCTTTGAGGCGCTCACGGTGTTGCAAAACATCCAGCTGGTGCTGCGCGGTGCTGCGCCACTGGCCTGGTGGGACCGGCTGGACCGGCGTCACCCCGAGCGGGCGCTGCGCTTGGCCACGCAAGCGGGTTTGCAAGCCCAAGCCCACGCCACCGTGGCCGACTTGCCCTATGGCGCGAAAAAGCGTCTGGAGCTGGCCATGGCGCTGGCCGGCTTGCCGGACGCTGAGTCCGATGCCGTGGCAGACCAGGGTGCACATTCAGCGCCGTCCCTGCTGCTGCTGGACGAGCCCGCAGCCGGTCTGGCCCTGGCCGAGCGGGCCGACATGATGGCGCTGGTGCGCCAAGTGGCCTCGCAAGGCGTGACGGTGCTCTACACCGAGCACAACATGGACGCCGT
>CAITSG010000232.1 GCA_903894995.1 uncultured Burkholderiales bacterium | reverse complement strand
GAGCGCAGGCGGCTGGCTCCTATATGCCGAAATTCAGCTGGCCTGTAAGTGCCGAAAACGCACTGGCTCCTATATGCCGAAAACGGGGTGGCTCCTAAATGCCGAAAACGGATTGGACTCTATATGGTGAAAAGTGACAGCCCAAAAATCCAAGCTATGGATGTTGAGATTCAATTTGCCAAATGGTTGGAGTTGAACATCCAATCCGCCCACCCCCAAAAGTCAGTCAGGTCATCGGCTATGTCTGCACTTCAAGGTTCGAGTCAGCATGAGGGACTTATGGGAATGGTCTGGCCATTGAGCTTGAATGCGGGGCTTTTGATTACATCGGCATTGAGCCTGGCCGCAAAGAAATTCAGACTGCAGGAACAGACGCTGCAAGCAACCACTCCGCTGCTCAGCAAAGCCCGCAGTGAACTGATCTTGGCGGACGTTTTGGCGCGTCAGCTCGAATCCAATGATCCCGGCTGGTTCGAGTTGTCTTCGCGGAATCCGGTGGTCAACATGATTGCGGAATGTATGTCGGGTTGGGCAACGCCAGTCGATAAATCATTAGCGCAATCGCTTTTGGTCAAGCTTGGAGGTATCTACAAGGCGCGACAGTGGTCCAGCCCCAATCCACAGCTTTCGCAGATGATGCTTTTTTAATGGACAACATTAGGCTGGTTGCCGTCACTCACGGCAGGTCGATTGACAGGCAGCGGCGACTCAATGCCGATTTCGGCTAGTGAAAATTCGGAGCCTGAAAGCAGACATTTGAGATCTTGCAGTAGGACATGGCGTTGTCTATTTCATCGTAGCCATTCATTCAAATCATCATGAAATTCAGATGGGCAATCTTGTTTGAAAGATTGTTTCTTAGCTTCAACCAAACAGCACGTCATTTAGAATTTTCTTGTGTTCACGGGGTATTTTTCGTGAGGCCAAAGCACCTTGGATTAACTTGCGGATCAGTTCAGGGCTGCATGGGTCCTTTTCGATAAAGTCCCCATTATTGACTTTTGTTGCAATAAAGTCTGCTCTCTCAAAGCGCGCCATCCGATAATCTACGAAGCTGTCGTGTGTGATGAATGGATGCTCTCCCTTACTCAATAGACAGGAATCGTCACCTGCCACCCCATTTTTAACACTGGTCACATTGGCCAGCAACACCATTGGTAAACGCCCATAGCCATATACAACTACTGGAGAAATAAGAAGAGCAAACAGGTGTTTTTGACCTGGGTCAGTCCCACAAGGGATTAAGAGCGTATTCCCCTTTTGACAACACCATTGACCCATGATGCTTAGTGAAATGCTGCGTTTACATATCGCTGCTCATGCATCCGTCGATTGAGTGCCTCGACAGCCTCAGATGAATAGCCAACGGCCTTCAATATTCTCGTCAGGGGCAGTATTCTGCTCCGCTGTGCACCAATGGGCTCTTCCCATTCGGGGCATGCCTCTGAATGAGTGTAGTTCACCAGCTTCCAACGATCCCAGTGACCGAACTCGGACCAAACTTCGCTTAGGCACTCTAAATCGGTATCGCTTAGTGCCAACAGATCTTCTTCTGGAGTGCGGACCATGCTCACATCTCGCAAGGCGAGCATGTTTTCAGCTCGATCAGCAATCCAAGTTTCCCAACCACCTTCTTTAGATTTGGTGAATCCATTCATCAAATCCAACGTAGCCGAAAGAACGGGGCCGTGGGGTAGCGAATAAAACGAGTCACCTGTAATGGTGTCGCCATACCGTTTGAGTGAGAGGCGCTCGGACAAATACAGCAACTTCACAAGCTTCAACAGTGGCAAATCACCCCCAGCCAAGTGGAGCAAGCATGCAGCAGCTTGAGCAGCTTTGCGTTCATCAAAAAGCGAAAAATTGGCCATTGAAAGTGTGTTTAAAACTGATCTTGCAGCACTATCGGCAGTCTGTCTCATCATGCTAAGTATATTCCTTTGTTGAATTTTGATGAAATTTTCGTAAGCACGCGTTGCACGGCAGGGACATCGAGGTCGTTGTCACAGCACATTTTTCCTCGTCAGCCCTACTTACACTTGATTGATGGCTAAACGCAATTCAACATGGATGCATGAACACTCAGGGGTTTAGCGATTTCGCGAGCAAGTCAAATTGCGACCTCTGGGTGTTGATCTTTGTCTCAGTGGGTACTTCTCAATAATGCATCACAAAGAAGTCATTCGTCAAGAACCGCAACTTACCGGTTGCAGAACTACACGGACAGGGTGCTGGCCGGCAGCAACCGCTGCAAGTGAGTCATTCAACCCGCAGACAAAGTAAGCGCGTAGAGGGGTTCTTGGAATGGTCATAAAAAACAAGTCTCAGTGAGCCAATTTCGATAAAAGTACAAGGTTCAATGGGCCACGCCTACAACGTTGGATGATCGGGTGGGAATGAAGCCTAATGAAATCAATCACTTACGTTCTATTCCCCCACAATCATCAATGGGCTTCAGCAGGTGTCGGTACATCTTGGGCATGGGCCAACGACGGCTGCCAGCCTGAATCCGTGAACCGCCCAAATTGGGGGTGCCGTCAATTTTTATGGTCGGCTTCAGGGTGGAAGCGGACGACACCATGAGGTAAGCACTGTGCCTGAGCCGACCCATAGCGGTCTGCCTGTTTCAGGCAGTGGCCCGTGCTCGGCGACCAGCACTGACACGATTGATGAGTGTGACGTCTGCTCCTAAGTGGTCGATCACCACTGACGGACGATCCGGAAACGTGGCCACCAGTTCCAGCTTTCCACCCATGCTTTCCACATAGTGGCGCATGGTCGATAGAAGCATGTCGCTGCGCTTTTCTAAACGCGAAATGGTGTCCTGACGAGCCCCCAGTGCGGCAGCCATTTGCTCTTGTGTGAGCTGCACTGCATGGCGAAGGTCTTTGAGCGTAGCCAACTCCATGGCTCGATCTTCCACCCGTTTTTTCCGATCTTTGGGCAGCGTAGCCATCACGTCATCGAGTTTTCTTGCCATGTTTGGCCTCCTTTGTTGATTGACTCATAGTCACCAGATGATCGTCGTAACGCGCATCGGCCACCGCAAGTAAGCGCTTATAGAACCTGCGCTGACCTGCGCCACCTTTGTCACCGCCAACCAGCAAAATCGCTTGTCGCTGGGGATCGAAGGCAAAGGCCACGCGCCATACGATCTTCCACCAAGGCTTCGAACTCAGCATCAAAGGCGTCATGGAAAAGAACGGTTCAAGTCATGGTTAATTTATGAGCTTGAAGACATATAGAGACGAATCGATTTTTTCGATTTTAAATCTCATATGCACTGCGTACCTGATGGCGTCTAGCTTGCCTTGAGTTGGACTGCAGGGCTTAAGTGGCTGCTTCTGGCCTGTACCGTCCTCCAGCGTCCATGTCCGCTTCCGCTGCAAAGCAGGCACAGCTTTGGTTGGCTTCCAAGCCCGATGGCGTGAGCCCAATAGATGACATGTCATCGAGCATCAACAACGCACATCATGACCATCAAGTCATCATATCGGTCACGCCCAAGCAGATTGGCTTGCCCCCCAAAAGTCAAGCCCAACTTGACGTTGGGCTTGGCCGGACTCAATTGACAATGGCTTGAGAAACCAGATTTTTCATCAGTCTGCGGTAGCTGGCACGCAAGGGACTGGGGGACTGTGTCATGTAGACAGCGCACAATTTTTCTTTGGGTTCAGCCCAGAAAAAAGTCCCTGCAAATCCAGCCCACATGAACTCGCCCGCCGAGCCATGAACCGGGGCAATGCCGTCTTGTGATCGAACCAGAAAACCCAGTCCAAAGGTGTAACCGTTGGTTCCCAATAAGAGCTGACCCGGGTTGGTGGTCGTGTTGATGGCGGTGCCAAGGTGGTCGGCCGTCATCAACCGCACGGTAGAGGGAGACAGAATCCGGGCACCGTCCAGCGATCCGCCATTCAACATGGCTTGGCAATAACGCAAGAAGTCGCCCGCTGTGCCCACACCGCCAGCACCGCCCGAGTCATTGCCGGGTACTTTGGAAACGTCGATCAAAACGTTGGCTGCGCCGGTCAATGGGTCCTTGTCAAATGCTTGGGCCAAGCGTGATGCATTGGCCGCAGGCACATGAAAACCTGTGTCCTTCATTTTGAGTGGCCCAAACATGCGCTCGTTCATGAAGTCATTCAGGCGTTTGCCACTGACGACTTCGACAACGCGTCCTTGAATATCCACTGACAGGGAGTATTCCCAGGTCGTACCGGGCTGCTGAGCGAGGGGCGCTTTGCCGACGCCCTCCGACATCTCATTGGGTGTCACACCTCGCGCATCAAAAGGGACACTGGGAAGAAAAACTTTGGCTTTGGTGTACGCGTCTTTGACGGGCGTATTGGCGGTGAGTTCGCCATACGCAATGCCCGATGTGTGCCGCAACAAATCCTGAATCGTGGGCTCACTGTTGGCGGGCACCAGTTTGAAGGTCACTGCGCCCGATACGGGGTGGATGGACGGAACACTGACTTGGGGGCTTTTGAAAGCAGGAAGAAATTTGGAG
>CAITSG010000231.1 GCA_903894995.1 uncultured Burkholderiales bacterium | reverse complement strand
CCACAGTCTGAACAAGTTACGGGTTTGACGGTATCGAAAAATTGCAAACTCTGGGCTGGGTTTTCCCGAGAAAGTGCGGTTCAGCGCGGGGTGCTCAAGCCCTGCACCGCCTGGCGGGCCGCTTGCAGGCCCTGCTGCCAGACCTGTTTTTGCCACGCAGGCGAGGGCGGGTTGAAGGCCAACAGCATGTCGGCTCGGATGGTGCGGTGCCGTTCGGGCGGGGCCTCGGGGTGCAGGGCCAGCCAGTGGTCAGCCCGCATGGCCTGGATCATCTGCGCCAGCGGCAAGGTGCCAAACTCCAGGCAAATGCCGGTGTATTGAGCCTGTAGGCACTCTTCGTAAATCGCCATCTGGATGGGCCCGGACAGTGGCACGCTTTGGGAGGTGCCTGTGTCAACCGAGGTGATGTCTGGCCCCCACCATTGGCGGGCGCGTTGAAGTGTTTCGCCGTTGTCGGTGCAGGCAAAGATGCGCTCACCATGGCCGTGTGGCCCCAAGCCCGTGTGCAGGTCGATCCAGGCGATCTGGTGGGCCTGACCTAAATGGGTTCGCAGCACCTGCCGGAATGTGCGGTGACTCCAGGTGGGGGCCTGGCCTCCGAACCAGACGCCTTGGGGAAACTGGTACTGCCCGCTGGTGATGGCCCGCTGCATGCGGCGCTCGCCCCAAGCTTCGGCCTGGGCTTGCAAAGATGCGCTGGCCTCTGGGCTGGGCGGCCAGTGGGTTGGCAGCAGCAGGTCGTGAACCTGTGCGTAGTCGGCGTTGACCGGCAAGGGCTGGGTAAAGTCGATGAAGTTGCGGTTGAGGTCCACATTGTTTTCGTTGACCCGCCGCGCATGCGAAAAGCCGTGCGGGTTGACCGCATGCACATGCACCACGGCCACACCGGGCGGCAACGACAGGCTGTGCAGCAAACCGGTTTGTATGGCCGAGCCGCAAAAGCCCTCGATGCCGTGCACCGCGCTGGTGGTCATCAGCACTTGGGCGGCATCGGCCGGGCCGTGGACGGCCACGTCCATGGCGAGTTCTTCGCCCTGTGCTCCCATCAAAGGCCATGCATAACGGTGCAACTGCGCCCCACAGTCCTCGGCGGCCTGCACAAAACGCGCTCGGGCCTCGCGGTAGCTGGGGCTGAAAAGCGGTGTGCTCATGTTTTGGCCTTGCGTTGGTTCAGCCAGCCAGCCGCCAGGCCAAAGCCCGCGATCATGCCCATGCCGCACAGGGCCAGGGCGTCCGGCAGGTGGTCAAACATCCACCAGCCGCCCAGCGCAGAAAAACCGATGGCCGAGTAAAGGTAAGGCGTTAAGACCGAGGCGGGCGTTTTGGAAAACGCCAGCACCGTGAAATATTGGCCGTATGAGCCCGCCAGCGCCACCAAACCCAGCAGGGCCAAGTCTGGCCAGCTCATCTGGGTTGGCCAGAAAAAAGGCAGCACAGCCGACATGAGCGCAAAGCCCAGCACGCTGGTGCACAGCTGGATGGTGAGCGGTGAGTCCTGCCGCGCCAGGTAGCCCGTGAGGGTCTGAAAGCCGGTGTAGCAGACCACTCCCATCAGCGCCAGACTGGCGCCCATGGGGTCCACATCACCGCCTGGGCGGACCACCAACAAGGCGCCCATCATCCCCCCGGCCACACACAGCCAGCCCAGCCAGGACACGCTTTCTTTCATGACAAACCGGGCCACAAAAGTCACGGCCAGCGGCACCAGGCAATAAATGGCGGTGAACTCGGCCACGGGCATGCGCTGCAAAGCGCCATAGCCAAACAAGCTGCCGCCCACGACCAGCGCGCCGCGCAGCAGTTGCAGCTGCCACTGCCGTGTGCGCCACAGTTCGGGCGAATGCCTGCGCCAGATCGTGGCGCTGACCAGCGCGGTCTGCAAGGCGTAGCGCGTCCAGATGATGATGACGGGCGCCACGCTGACCATCAGTTTTTTGCTCAGGGTGTCTTGCGTCGACAGGCAGGCCATGGCTGCGACCATGGTCAGGATGGCGGTGAGTTGGGTTTGGCGGGCGCTGCTCATCGCTTGTGCAGCGTGTCCGAAGGCAGCTCGCCAAACAGTTGGCGGTAGTCCTGCGCGAACTGGCTCAGGTGCCAAAAGCCCCAGTGCGAGGCGATGTCCTGAATGGTGACGCCAGGCGCGGCCTGGCGCAGGGCGCGGCGCACGCTGTTCAGGCGCAGCGAGCGCAGGTATTTGATGGGCGTGGTGCCCAGCACGTCCTGAAAGCAGTAGTTGAGTTTGCGTCGGCTGGTGCCCACGCGGCTGCAGACCTCCAGGATGGACAGCGGCTCGTCAGCGTGGCCCAGCATCAGCTCGCAGGCGCGGTCCACCAGTTTCTTGCGCCGCTCCAGGGTGGGCAGCTCGGAAGTGTCAACCTGAGCGGGCAGGGCTTCAAGCCATTCCATCAGGATCTCATCGCGCAGTTGGCGCAGGGCCTGAGGGTCGTGTTGGCGGTGCGCCAGGGCGCTGGCCTGGTCGAGAACAGTGAGTTGCAGGTCGCGCAGGTTCTGCGCCTTGATGTCGGTGGTTTGCAGCACCAGCTGCTTTTCAAGCCAGTGCGCCAGAGGCTTTTGGTACATGCGCTCCCACAGCGGGTTGAGCAGGCTGCGGTTGACCACCACGGCGATCAGGGTGAAGTGGGGTGGGGTGGTCAGGTCTACCTCGTCGCCTTTGCCGCACATGATGGCGTGGGCCGGCACCCGCTGGCCGTTGAAAAACAGGTCGGGTGAGTCCTGCAGGGCCATGGCAAAGCCATACACGCTGTCGTCGAGCCGCCCGCGCTGGCGCAAGGCGATGCTGGTGTCTTCTCGCAGCAGCGTCACCTCGGGCAGTTGCACCTGGTGGATGCGGCCCTTGAACTGCCCGGGCGAAAGTTGCTCATATTGCAGTGCCCAGCCCTGCTGGGCCAGGGCGTGCTGGTCCATGTCCTGAGTGTCCAGAACCTGGACCCAAGGTGAATCGGGGGTGGTGGCTTGATGGAAGGAAGACAAATAGAAGAGGGTTCAAAAAGTGGTCAACGTTTGATTCTGCACGGCAGATACAAACCCGTCATTGCAGGTTAACCCGGCACCGAATTTGCGCAAAATTGATCCATTCAGTGCAAGGGTTCGTGTGCTGGTCTTCAGTAGGTGAAATTCTTGCGCCATTCAGTGGGCGACAGGCCAAATCGGCTTCTGAAATGCGGGCGCATGGCCGATGCACTGGCAAAGCCGGCCGCCAAGGCGATGTTTTCCATGGAGCAGGAGGTGGTCTCCAGCAGGCGTTGGGCATGGTTCAAGCGTTCGTTCAGAAGCCATTGCGCAGGCGATGTGCCGGTCTGCTTTGAAAAAAGACGTGAAACAGAGCGCTCGGTCGTGTTCATGCGTTGGGCCATGGTCAGCACAGTGTGTTTGTGGTCCAGTGTCTTTCGCATGTCATCGAGCAAATTGGCAAAGGCATGGTCACGGGGGCGGGCGGCGATGGGGGCCTCGATGAACTGTGCTTGTCCGCCTTGGCGATGGGGTGCCATGACCAGCCTGCGGGAAATGAGGTTGGTCAACTCCGCGCCAAGTGTCTTGCGCACGAAATGCAGGCAGCAGTCGATGGCGGCGGCTGTGCCCGCTGAGGTGATGATGTTGCCTTCGTCGACATAAAGCGCTGAGGCATTGACCCGAACCTGCGGAAATTGTGTGCTCAATTTTTGCGCAGCCGACCAGTGTGTGGTGGCTTCCAAGTGGTCAAGCAATTTCGCTTGCGCCAAGACAAAAGCACCAAGACACAAGCCCATGAGCGTGGCATTTCGTTGGTGTGCTGCGTGCAAGGCCTCAATCAGTTTCGATGGGGCCTGCGGCAAGTCATCCGGCCAGCTGGGGATGATGATCACATCGGCTTGCGCCAAAGCGCCCCAGTTGGCCTTGATCTGGATGTCAAAGCCCACTGTGCTTCGGATGTGCGGTCCGTCGATGGTGCAAAACTGTAAATCAAACGGAGAGGGTGTTTGGTGGTTTTCTCCAAAAACGACGCTGGGCACAGACAAGTGAAATGCGCTGATGCCATCAAAGGCGATCACGCAAATTTTCAAAGGAAGAGGTCTTGGGTTCACGGCTAGAGATTGTCTTGATTTTGCTGAATTTTGTCTCATGCACGGCTGTTGGCGTGAATGTGTTCTTCAGACAATGGACCACTGTACCGGATGACCTGTCCGCATGGGGTGGACAGGCTCAAGGTTCGAATGGAGAGATTTTCATGAAAGCGCAATGGCTTCGTTATATGTTGGGTGTGGGTGTCGTTTATTTCTGCTTGATGGCGACTGCCCACTTCATGGGTCTGAAATACCCGCTGTTGTTTGTTTACTATGACACCCCCTTCTACGCCTACCAGGACAAGATCATTTCTTTTTCAGTGCTGGCTTATGCGAGTTTGTTTTATGCGGCGATTCGCCATATTCAAGTGGTTCCCATGGCTTTGTTTGCCTTGGGCGTGACCGTGTTGGGCCTGTCGTTGGTGAACATTTCCTCGGATTTGCAGAGCGTTTTGCAAGGCCAAGGCACTTTGATTTACTGGTTGCAAACCGGCTTTTTTGCGGTTTACTTTCTGGTTTTGTTGGCTTTGTACAAGGGGGCAAGCCGCTCGGAATAAATCCAAGCGATCAGCTCGCGTGACCCGTGACCACCCGGACAACAAGGCGCTCCAACGGCACAGCGCCTTGTTCCCCGGGTGCAGGGCCATGTTGGCGTTTTCTCGCAGTTTTTCACTTCAGGTCGCTTCACTTTCAGGGTTTACCTGTGGTCCATTTGAACCATTGGTACAGACCCGGGGTCGTTCATGTGTTGGATAGGAAAGCAACAGGCGGCTGCATAAAGTTCGACGCAGCCTGCAGCTTTGCATGGCCAGTTCAACCACAAAGAGGAAGACCATGAAAAACCAACGTCCAGCATTGAACCGCCGAAGCCTCGGCTTGTCCTTCATCGCCGCAGCGGCTTTGGCCAGCGCGGCTGGTGCATGGGCACAGGCCAAGCCCATCGTCATTGGCTTGCCCATTGCACAAAGCGGCCCTGCCGGTGTGGCCGACCACGCCGACTTCCTCAATGGCGCCAAGCTCGCGGCCAAAGAAATCAACGCCGCTGGTGGCGTGAATGGCCGAAAGATTGAGCTGAAGGTTTTTGACATCGACATCATGACCCCCGAAGGCACGCAGGCCACGTTCCGCAAAATGGTCGATGCCAAGGTCCAAGCGATTGCCTCGCCCTTTGTCCTGATTCCAACGCCTGCGATGGAAGCGGTGGCGCGCTACAAAGCGCCTTATTTGCACGGCAACACACAGCAAGCCTCGCTCGATTTGGTCAAAGCCAACCCGAGCAAATTCGGTCACATTTTCCAGATCGACCCGCCTGAGACCTTCTACGGTGCGGGCTTTCCGGCCTTTTTGGAGCAACTGCAAGCCAGTGGCGCATGGAAGCCGATCAACAACAAGGTCCACATCATCCGCGAGCAAATTGCTTACACCCAAACCATCTCCAAAGCGACTGAGGCTGCGCTCAAATCCAGCAAGTTTGAGTTGGCCAAAGTCACCGACATCCAGTTTCCCGTCCAAGACTGGGGTCCGGTGCTGCAAGACATCCGCAAAACCGGTGCAGGCGTGGTGATGGTCAACCATTGGGTGGCCGCAGAACTGGCCGCATTTGCCAAGCAGTTTGCCGCGAACCCTTTGCCCGGTGCTTTGGTTTATTTGCAATACGGCCCGTCGCAGCCTGAGTTTTTGAATTTGGCGGGCAAAGCGGCAGAGGGCTTTGTGTGGGGCACGGTGTACGGCGCTTACGCCGACAAGCAAGGCCAGGCTTTTCGCAATGCTTACCGCAAGGAATACCTGGCTTCCGGGGGTGTGATGGGCTTGGTCTATACCGGCGGTGGTTATGACACCGTCAAAATTTTGGCCCAGAACTGGAAAACAGCCGACCCTGACAACTTTGACGCGGTCAATGCAGGTTTGCGCAAGCTGACCTACCGGGGTGTGAACGGCTTCTACAGCTTCAACAATCCCCAACAAGCGCCCAAGCACTACCCCCTGGAAGTCAAAGACCTTGAGCAAGGCATGGCCCATCTTTTTGTGCAAGTGCAAAACGGCCAACACCAAATCATTTCACCCAGCGTCTTGAAAGAGGCCACGTTCAAGCCCACACCCTGGATGGCCAAATAAAGAGCCAGACCGCGTGCCCACAAGCCGTCGTTTTGACACGGCTTGTGGTTTTGATTTGATTCATTCACCACCCCCGATTGGGATTGGCCATGCTTTTTTCTTGTGACAACATCCACATGCACTTTGGTGCGCGCCCGGTCTTGCAGGGCATTTCTTTGGGTGTCCACGCTGGTGAGGTGCTGGGGATCGTCGGCCCCAATGGCGCTGGCAAAACCACTTTGCTTGAGATTTTGTCGGGGCGCACAAAACCCACCCAGGGCCGCGTGCTCTTCGAAGGCCAAGATGTGACCGCCATGCCCTTGCACCAACGCGCCCGTTGTGGCCTGGCACGGACCTACCAGTCGCCAGTGGTGCCTGAGCAGTTGAGCGTTGACCAGGTGCTCAAGGCCGCACGCCAAGCTTTCTCGCCCTACCTCACCTCGCACCATGCGCAATGGGCTTGCGACCAAGTGGGGCTCACGGTCAACCCGGCGCAAATGGCCGGTTCGCTTGAAACGCTGAACCGCCGCAAGTTGCTGTTGGCATGTTTGCTGATGCGCAAGCCCAAGGTCTTGTTGATGGATGAACCTGCGGCCGGTTTGCTGGGCGCGGAGGTGGACGAGATTGACAACATTTTGCGTTTTTTGTCTCAACAAATGGGCGTGGGCATCATTTTGGTCGAGCACCGCCTGGAACTCATGACGGCCATCGCGCACAGGGTGGTCGTGCTCGATGGCGGGGAACTGATTGCCGAAGACAAACCTCACCGGGTGTTTGATCACCCGAGAGTGAGGGCGGCTTATTTTGAGACCACGCAGGAGGCCGCATGACCACGCCGAGTACAGAAGTCTTGAGGGTCACGCGTTTGTCTGCCGGTTATGGCCCGCTCACGGTTTTGCACGATTTGGATTTCACCGTCCATGCGGGGGAGCGCATTGGCTTGGTGGGGCTCAATGGCCATGGCAAGTCCACATTGTTCCGTGCCATTTCGGGTCTGACCGATTGGCAAAGGGGCTCGATCCAGTTGAGCGGCCATGAAATAGGCGGCACCCGCAGCCAAGGCGCTGGCCGCAACACCCACCGCATTGTGCGTTTGGGCCTGGCCCACATGCCGCAAGGCGATGCGATTTTTCCGGGGCTGAGTGTGGCCCAGCACCTCGATTGCGGGGCCTACACACGGCAGGCCTGGCGTGAGCGGATGCAAAGGCGCGATGCTGTTTTGAAAATTTTCCCGCCCTTGTCCAAGTTGTTGGACGCCCCTGTGGGCAAGCTCTCCGGGGGCGAGCGTCGCATGGTGTCGCTGGCGCGTGGACTGATGGTCGATGCTGTGCTTTACCTGGTCGATGAGCCTTCTTTGGGCTTGGCTCCCAAAATCAGTCGGGGGGTGATGGACGCGTTGATGAGGGTGGATTTGCGGGGTGGTGCCATGGTCATTGCAGAGCAAAACATGTCCTTGCTTGAAGGCCGTTGCAACCGGATCCTGGGCATGCACGCGGGCCAACTGAAAGGGAGTGCCTGATGGCTGATTTTGAGTTGTCGTTTGTGTTGCTGTCGGCGCTGACCCTGGCCTCCATTTATGGGTTGTTGGCGGTCGGCGTGTCCATCATTTGGTCGAGTCTGGGCATGCTCAACATGGCCCATGGCCTGACCTTCACCGTGGCCGGTTACGGCGCGGTGTTGGCCGCCACGCACCTGAGCGAGCATGGCGCAGTCGTCTTGCTGGCGGGCATGGGCAGTGGCATGTTGTGTGGCATGTTCATCAGTGCGGTGGCCTTTATTCCTTTGCATGACAAACCTAACTTTGTGGTGCGCAGTCTGATTGCCACATTGGCGCTCAGCCTCTTGGGCACTCAAGCCATGCTGTGGCTGTTTGGACCCAGCGCCAAAAGCCTGCCGCCTTTGTTTGGCAGCGAAGTGATCTCGGTTTTGGGCATGAAGCTGTTGCCCGACAAGTTGGGTGCCATAGTGGTGTCTTTGGTCTTGATGCTGGCCACTTTGGTGTGGATGAAGCGCAGCCGCACCGGCTTGGAGATCCGCGCCATGATGCAAAACCCTGAAGGTGCCTCTTTGGTGGGCATTGGTGTGCGCAGCACCGCCATGGCGGTGATGGCCGTGACCGGGGCCTTGGCAGGCCTGGCCGCCGTATTGCTGTCTCAAACTTATTTTGTCAGCCCGTTTTCGGGCACCACACCGCTGATCAAGGGTTTGATTGTGGCTTTGTGTGGTGGCCTGGGCAGCATCCCAGGGGCATTGCTGGCGGCCGCCTTGATGGGCACCCTGGAGGCCTTCACCGGTGCATTGCTGGGGGGGCAGTATGTGCTCATGACCCAATTTATGTTCGTGATTGCAGTCCTCATCGTCAGGCCGCGGGGCATTGCAGGCATGTTGGACCAAACGCGTGAATGACCGATATGGAGTCCACAGTGAATCAATCAAAATCTCCACCCGTGATGTATTTGGTGGGCCGCCGTCGGTGGTGGCCTGTGCTGGGGGGGCATGGTGCCAAAGTCTGGTCACGCCTGCGTTACCCCTTTACCCGGCGCACGGTGTTGCAGCTCGAAGGTGTGTACAACCCCAAAACCTTGGCGCGTGAAAAAAAATTCGTCCACAAAGAACCCATTTGGTGGGCTTTGGGTTTGTTGGCTTTGGCCATCATCCCGCCGCTGGCGGGCATAGGGCTGGACAGCAACAGCTTGCTGTCGGCGGCAGCGATTTTTTTGTTGTATGCCGCCATCAACATCGTGTGGACCTTGATCATCGGCACGGCGGGCATCTTCTCCTTGGCCACCTTGGCCGTGGTCGGGTCTGCGGCCTACGCCGGGGCCTGGTTGTCCATCACCTTCGGTTTGCCCTGGTGGGGCATGATTGGCGTAGGGGGTGTGGTGGGCTTGCTGGCCGGCGTGGTCATTGCCATCCCCGCCACCCGCCTGGAAGGCTTTTACTACGCCTTGCTCACCTTGGGGCTGGTGGAGTTGTGCCGGGTCTCGGTGGTGCAATCCAAAGCCCTGGGTTCAGCCACTGGGGGCTTGTACGGTGCCGACTCTTATGTGCCCGACAGCTTCAGTGAAATGGGCGAATTGATGCTCAATTACTACGCTTGCTTTGCGGTGATGCTGCTGGCCTTGTTGTTGTATCGGGTCGTCAACGGCCAACGCCTGGGGCGCTTGCTGCGTGCCGCGCCCGAGAAGCAAGAGGCCTTTGCCCAGGCCATTGGCATTGACTTTTTGCGCGCGCGCATTGAGGTGTTTTTGATCTCGTCGACCGCGTTGGGCTTGATTGGCGGTTTTTACGCCAGCCATTTCAAAGGGGCGTCGCCTTCTTTGTTTGGCATGGACAACCTCTTGCTGCTCTTGGCCATGATCGTGATCGGAGGCTTGGGCACTGCCCAAGGGGCTGTGGTGGGCACTTTGCTGGTGGTGGGCATTGACAAACTTTTTGTGGATCTGGGGCCCATGCGCCTGGTCTTGATTGGCCTGTTGATGCTGAGCACAGTGTTGTTCACACGCAATGGCCTGTTTGGCATGAAAGCCCAATTTGAAGCTTGGCGCGACCGCATTCGCAGCCAGGCCCGTGCCAGCCGTTCTGAACATGGAGGAGAAGTGATGCCTGAAGAAGCTGTGGACATTCTGGACAAAAACGACATCGCCCATCGGCGCTTTGACAAGCGCACACGCGATGCCCTAAAACCTTTGGTGACGCCCGGTGTTTTGGAGGAGCACCGCTTGTGCCCCCGCGGGCAACACAGCGACGCCCTGATGCGCTTGCTCAACTACTTCCGGGTGGCCAGTTTGGAAGACAAGTACGCGCTGTTGGCCGAGGTGCCGTTTCAACGCTACAAGATCATTGCCATCTCGGGTGTGCGGGGCGTGCCGCCCCGCATGGTGGATGACAAAACCTAT
>CAITSG010000230.1 GCA_903894995.1 uncultured Burkholderiales bacterium | reverse complement strand
TGCTGTGATCGCTGTTGGCAGAGATGGAACCGACTTGAGCGATTTCTTTGGTGGTTGTGGTGGCCTTGGTGGCTTTCTTCAACTCTTCGATTAATGCGTGAACAGCTTTGTCGATGCCGCGCTTCAAGTCCATGGGGTTCATGCCGGCGGCCACGTACTTCATGCCTTCGTGCACGATGGCTTGGGCCAACACGGTGGCCGTGGTGGTGCCGTCGCCAGCGTTGTCAGAAGTCTTGGAAGCAACTTCCTTGACCATCTGAGCGCCCATGTTTTGCAACTTGTCTTTGAGTTCGATTTCCTTGGCCACGGACACACCGTCCTTGGTCACGGTGGGGGCGCCGAACGAGCGCTCCAACACCACGTTGCGGCCCTTAGGGCCCAAAGTCACTTTGACCGCGTTGGCCAAAATGTTCACGCCTTCAACCATGCGTGCGCGGGCTTCGCCGCCGAAAATTACGTCTTTTGCTGCCATTTTTAAGCTCCTAAATTCAAATTAATCAGTTGAGGACAGAACGACAGGGCGCTTCGCGCGTCTTTCGGTCTGTCCCGCAAGTTATTCGACGACCGCGAACAGGTCTTCTTCTTTCATGACGAGCAACTCGTCGCCAGCAACCTTGACGGTCTGGCCGCTGTACTTGCCGAACAAGACGCGGTCGCCGACTTTGACGCTCAGGGCTTTGGTCTCGCCTTTGTCGTTGGTCTTGCCTGGGCCGACGGCCAAGACTTCACCTTGATCGGGCTTTTCTGCAGCCGAGTCGGGGATCACGATGCCCGAGGCTGTTTTGGTTTCGCTTTCGATACGCTTGACGATCACGCGATCGCCCAAAGGACGCAGTTTCATGGAATCTCCTGATTAGAAACAAGGGTTGAAAAACAAAAGCACCCAAAGAGTGCAGCTGAAATCTGAGGAGAGGGGTGTTGTTAGCACTCATCTCCATCGAGTGCTAATGATAAGGCCATTTCGGTGCATTTCAAGGGGCAGGGTTTTCCAAGAGCGTCAATGGGCGTGCTTTCGGCTGTCGGGTGCATGGTGGGCGCTGAGCAAATACCCTTCCACCAGATCGGTGCTGATGTCGCCTTCAAACAAGCTCAGGTGAGGCGCTTGGTGCAAGGTGCTGCTGTCGGGCAGGCTGGTGCAGTTGTAAATGACGATGTGTGCTTGCTCCATGCGGGCGTTTTGCAAATGCTTGGCCGAGGTGTGCAGCCAGGGAATTCGGGCGTCCATGAAAAAGGCCTCCACGTCCTGTTTGATTTCGATCAAATCCAGTGGGTGGGTCATGACCTTGATGTGGGGCCAGTGCGCCAAGGTTTCCAAGGCCTGCGAGAGGTGCTCACCGTCGTGCAAAACACAGACCAATGAACGATCCGTGTGTGCCTCGGGCAGAGGGTAAAGCAGGTTGAAGCCTTGGCCTTTGCAATAGTCCACGACCGATTCGGACAAGATGCGGCGATGACCACCATGTGTGAGGAAGGCCTTGAAGACCCCGCTTTGCACCATGCGCTGGACCGTGCCTACGGACAAACCCAGGGTTTTGGCGGCTTGGCTGGTGCTGACATAAATTTGTGGATTTTGGGGGTTGTGTAGATTTTTCATTGTGGAGTGCTCGCTTGGACAGGTTCGGGTGTCTTGGTCTTTTTGAGGGTCTTGGCATGGTAGAACGCGCTTGAAGCGTCCGGGTTTCTCAGAACGGGTAGTGCCCGCAACACAAACCGGTAAGCGCCTGGTCGGTGTTGCGGTGGTGTTGTGGGTTTTGGTGTTCAAGGCAAAATCAAGGACTTATGCTTCGATGGTTCAGATTTTTTTCTCATTGGCCTCTGTGGTCCTTGCATGTCCTGGGTGTGGCGGGTGGCTGGCTGGCTTGGCTTTTTTCGGCCACTTACCGCCGCCGCATGGAGGCCAATGCGCGTCAGGCGGGCCAGGGTTGGCGCACGCTGATGGGGGCGGTGGGCCAAGCCGGGCGCATGTCGGCCGAGTTGCCGCGTTTGTGGTTGGGCCAAACGCCTGCGGTGGTTTGGGCCGATGCGCAGGCCGCTGCCGATGCCTACGCCTTGGGGCAAGGGGTGTTGTTTCTCACGCCCCATATGGGCTGCTTTGAAATCACGGCCCAGGCCTTGGCCGCGCGATTTGGCGCGCAATATGGGCCTTTGACGGTGCTCTACCGCCCGGCCAGGCAAGCGGCTTTGGGTGAGGTGATGGCCTTGGCCAGAAACCGTCCGGGTTTGCAGGCGGTGCCGACCAACTTGTCGGGGGTGCGCCAAATGATCAAGGCTTTGCGGGCCGGGCAAGCGGTGGGTTTGTTGCCCGACCAGGTGCCGCCTGAGGGCATGGGCGTCTGGGCCCCGTTTTTTGGCAAACCTGCTTACACCATGACTTTGGCGGCGCGTCTGGCTTTGCAAACCGGGGCCAAGGTGGTGTTGATTTGGGGCGAGCGCTTGTCCTGGGGGCGGGGTTATCGCCTGCACACACAAGCCTTGGATCAGGCCTTGTCAAACGATCTGGAGGCCGCTGTGGTGCAGATCAACGAGGCGATGGAGTCGATGATTTTGGCCTGCCCTGAGCAGTATTTATGGGGCTACGCCCGCTACAAAGCCCCCCGTCAAGAGGTCTGATGTCTTATTTGCTGCTGGTCTTCATGCGCCTGCTCGCGCCTCTGCCTTTGTCTTGGGTCCGAGCTTTGGGATGGGTCTTGGGCCATGCGCTGTATGCCTTGGCGCACCAAAGAAGGCACATTGTGCAGGTCAATTTGCGCCTGTGTTTTCCGCTTTTGAGCGATGAGGTGCGCACCCGCATGGCGCGACACCATGTGGTTCGGGTGATGCAGGCCTTGCTGGACCGGTCCTGGTTGTGGCATGGCTCCTTGGCGCAGTTGCGTCGGCGCTTGACGTTGCTGGGCGATGTGTCGCCGCTTCAGGGAGATGGCGCGGTGGTCATGTTGGCGCCGCATTTTGTGGGGCTGGACGCAGGCGGTACAGCGCTCACCATGCTGGGGGGCGTGCGAATGGCGAGCATTTATGTGCCCCAAAGCGCTTTGGCGTTGGACGATTGGGTGCGCGATGGGCGCAACCGTTCGGGGGC
>CAITSG010000229.1 GCA_903894995.1 uncultured Burkholderiales bacterium | reverse complement strand
TTCGCCTCAGAGGGGGTGCATGCGACCGGTGGCGAACACGCCTTTCGGGTCGAACTGTTTTTGCAATTGCTGTTGAATGCGCGCTTGCACAGCGCCCTGTGGGGTGTTGACACCCACGGCTTTGTCTACGGCGGCATGGCGGGCACTGGTGCGGAACAAGCTGGCGTGGCCACCCAAAGACTGCGCCAGCTCACGCAAAGCCACCGCCGCCGAAGCGGGCGCCCACAGCCAGCGCTGCGCGCCTTGCCATTCAATGTACTGAGAGGGGTGTTCCAAACCGGGCAAGTCCAGTACCGGCGCAGTTTGGGGCACCGACAAGCGCCACAGACACACATCGGGGCTGGGTGCATCAAAAAACTGCAAGGTTTGCTCGCCGCTGGCACGCCAGTCTTGCGCTGCCTCTGCGTTGACCATGGACTGCACTTGTGCACCCAGCGCCACCGCATCGGCGCTCATCTTGATGGCAGCCGACTGCACTGCCGCCACCGCACCACGCAAGCGCACAAACAAATAGTCAGACACCGGCTGTGCCGTAGGGTCGCGCACCCAAGCACTGGCATTGAGCGGCAAGGGTTGCCCACCCCAGCGGTGCAACAAATCCAAAGCCGGGCCTTGGGCCAAACCCGCAATCATCAACGTGGCCTCGGCCGGAGCCACAGGCAGCACCTTGAGGCTGACCTCGGTGATCAGGCCCAACGTGCCCCAGCTGCCTGCCATCAAGCGGCTCACGTCGTAACCGGCCACGTTTTTCATGACCTGGCCGCCGAAGGTCAGGTGCTCACCCAAGCCGTTGATGAAACGCGCGCCCAACACGTAGTCGCGCACAGCGCCAGCAGCCGCGCGCGCCGGGCCGCTCAGGCCTGCGGCCAACATGCCGCCCACGGTGGCGCCTTGGCCAAAGTGAGGCGGCTCGAACGCCAGGCACTGGCCTTTTTCGGCCAACGCGGCTTCCAGCTCGGCCAAAGGCGTGCCGCAGCGCACCGTGACCACCAACTCACTGGGCTCGTAACTGACGATGCCCCGGTAAGCGCGGGTGTCGAGCACATCGCCCGAGAGGCTTTGGCCCCAAAAGTCTTTGGTGCCGCCGCCGCGCAGCCGCAGCACGCGGCCATCCGAACCGGCTTGGCGCACGGCATCGATCAGGTCATTGATTTGAGCTTCCATGGTTCAAGATGGTAACCCCCGGTCTCAGGGGGAAGCGTGAAGATTTTTAACGATGGGGTTGTGGGAAATTGCGCTGATCAAAGCACCACAAGGTGCGCCGTGGTGGCGCCGCGCACTGCGCTGATCGGGATCCGTTGATCCAAGGTCACCAGTCTTCCTTGGTTTTTGACCGCCAAGGCCAAGAGGTACAAATCCGTCAATTGCCTCGCGCTGTGAATGTGCCCATGTTGGAACTGCAGGGGATCCAAGAGGCTGATCTCATCAGACCAAAATTCATGGTGCTCCGTTCGCGTGGAGTTTTGCAACATCCCGACCAGCATGGGCATGGGTTGGGGGCTGCTGTAACCGGGTTGACCCATGATGCGAAGGCACCCATTTTGTGTCAATGCACAGGTGGCCCAGCCATTTTGAAGATGGTCCTCAAACCATTGGGCCACACGCAAATGGTGAACATGATCTCGATCGTGCAGGGCAATCAGCACATTGACGTCGAACAGTGCGCGCATCAAACACCCTCTGCATCGCGCAATCGTTCAATCAACTCATTGCTGATGACCACCCCCCGTGAAGGCAATGGCTGAATGCCATATTGGGCCAAGCGCTCTGAGACGTGGGGCACGGTTTGATCCGCTGGCGGCTGATAGATGCCCACTGTGAATGCTTTACGAGCCAAATCACTCATGACTTGCCCAATCGATTTTTTCTCTCTTTGGGCAATCTCTTTGGCTGCAAAAAGCACGTCGTCTGCAATGTCTAAAGTAGTCCGCATTTAAATCTTCCATATTTTGATGTTTGATGCTATCACATCAAACATCCATCTTGTTTGATCTTCCTATTTGATGGGAACAGGTCTACTTCATGGTGACTAAAGCACAACAAGCCCATTCACGGGCAAACCCGGCACCTCCACCCGCACCGCCCACACGCACCCCGAGCCGGGGTACTGCGCCAGCTCGGCCTGACTGCGGCCGTGGCGGGCGGTGGTGATGAACAGGGTTTTGAAGTCTGGCCCGCCAAAGCAGGGCATGGTGGGGCAAAGCGCCGGGGTGGATACTTCGACCAGCACATCCCCTTTGGGCGAAATGCGCAGCAGGCGTCCGCCCTCGTATTGGGCTGACCAGTAGCAGCCCTCGGCATCGACGGCCGCGCCGTCGGGCCGTCCGCCGTAAGGCGCAGCGCTGCCCCAGGCCCAGCCTGTGGGTTTGGGTGCGGCTTGGTAGAACACACGGCCGTGGGTGAGTTGGCCGCTGGAGGGGTCAAAGTCAAAAGCACGAACCTGGTGCGCGGCGGTGTCGGCCCAATAGGCGCTGCGGCCATCGGGTGACCAAGCCAGCCCGTTGGCGGTGACCACACCGTCCATCTCTGCATGCAAGCCTTGGCCGTCCAGCCTGTAAAGCACGCCCAGCGCTTGGCCTTTGGGTTCGTAAAGGCTACCGGCCCAAAAGCGGCCTTGGGCGTCGCATTTACCGTCGTTGAAGCGCAGTTGGGTCGTGTCATAGGGCGCGGCGGCCAGAAGCTGCAGGTCGCCACCCCATTCGCGTGCCATGTAAATACCGTCACGCAAGGCCATGACCAAGCCGCCACCTTGCACAGGCGCGAGGCAACCGGGCTCTTGCGTCAAGGGCCAGTACTCGACGGACCCTTGTGCTTGCAAACCCTGCACGGTCACGCGGGCAATGCGCCGCCCGGGGATGTCCACCCAATACAGGCGCTGCTCCTGCGGATGCCAAAACGGCGACTCGCCCAAGCCGTCAGGCTCGGTGGTGATGCGGGTCCAGGTGGGTGTCGACAGGGCGGGTGCGTTCATGAAAACCATTGTGCCCGAGGGCATGGCACCATCTTTGGACCTCTTGAGGAACGTACCGCGATCAATTCCCACAAAAACCGCATTCTCAAAGAAACAAAAAGAAACAACCCACAGAACCGAAGCGCTGCGGGCTGAAACGATGGTGAAAAGGGGCGGCTCGCGCCACCCCTTAGCCATTCAACTGACTCTGTCCGGTTTTTAGCCGTGGTAGGCCGACTCGCCGTGTGAGGAGATGTCCAGACCTTCACGCTCTTCTTCTTCGGTGACACGCAGACCGATGGTCAGGTCCACGATCTTGAAGGCGACCACCGAGACCACACCCGACCAGACAATGGTCAGCAGCACGGCTTTGGCTTGAATCCAAACTTGCGAAGCGATGGAATAAGCGTCAGGCGTGATCATGGTCATCGTGACCCAGTCACCCATGGCGCTCGGGCCACCCAAGGCTGGCGAGTTGAACACACCGGTCAACAAGGCACCCACGATGCCGCCGACACCGTGCACACCGAACACGTCCAGCGAGTCGTCTGCGCCCAACATCTTCTTCAGGCCGTTCACACCCCACAGGCAAGCGAAGCCGGCAACGATGCCAATGATCAAAGCACCGCCCAGACCCACGTTGCCCGCAGCTGGGGTGATGGCGACCAAACCGGCCACAGCACCCGAAGCGGCACCCAACATGGAGGCTTTGCCGCGCATCAACGCTTCACCCACACACCAGGCCAAAACGGCACCGGCTGTCGCGATCAAGGTGTTGATGAAGGCCAGGGCAGCGAAGCCGTTGGCTTCCAGAGCGGAACCCGCGTTGAAGCCGAACCAACCCACCCACAACAAAGAGGCACCCACCATGGTCAATGTCAGGCTGTGAGGCGCCATCGATTCACGGCCATAACCCACGCGCTTGCCGACCATGAAAGCACCGACCAAGCCTGCGACAGCGGCGTTGATGTGCACCACGGTACCGCCAGCGAAGTCCAGCGCACCCCACTGCCAGAGCAAACCGGCTTTGGACGTCATTTCTTCGGCCACTTCTTTGGAAGCGTAAGCGTCAGGACCCATCCAGAACCAGACCATGTGTGCGACAGGCAGGTAGCTGAAGGTGAACCACAACACCATGAAAGCGAGCACAGCGGAGAACTTGATGCGCTCAGCGAAGGCACCGACGATCAAGGCGCAAGTGATGCCTGCGAACGTGGCCTGGAAGGCGGCGAACGAGATTTCAGGA
>CAITSG010000228.1 GCA_903894995.1 uncultured Burkholderiales bacterium | reverse complement strand
TTGCCCGTCCAGGGACACAACACAGCCGCCGGCCAAAGACACAATGGCTTGGGCTGCGGCGGTGTCCCATTGGCTGGTGGGGCCAAAGCGCGGATACACATCGGCCGAGCCTTCTGCCACGCGGCAAAACTTGAGTGAGCTCCCTGCGGCCACAAAGCTGTAAGGTCTGACCAATGCTGCCAGCCACTGCTGCAAACGTTCAGCCCCATGCGAACGGCTGCCCATGACACGCAAATTCTCCTCAGGCTGCAGCGCACGGGTGCCGATGGGCCGGGTGCCGGTGGCGTCTTGCTTGAAGACCCCCAAACCCACAGCGCCAAAATACAGCTCGTTCAAAGCGGGCGCAAACACCACGCCCGCAACAGGCTTGCCTGCATCGATCAAGGCAATGTTGACGGTGAACTCGCCATTGCGCTGAATGAACTCTTTGGTGCCGTCCAGCGGGTCCACCAAAAAAAAGGTATCCACCGCCACATCCGAATCAAGGCAAAGCCCAGACTCCTCGGACACCACGGGCCACTGCGCAAAATGCGCCTGCAAACCCTCGGCAATCACCCGGTCCGCCCGCAAATCGGCTTCGGTCAGGGGCGACTGGTCGGGCTTTTCGTGAACGGACACATCCTGGGCATAAACCGCCATGATCTCGACGCCTGCCATTTGGGCAATGCGGCAAAGTTGCTGCAATTGTGGGTGGGTCAACATGGGGGCATTTTGCTTGGGTTTTGCAGCCACTCGCCTTTGAGCGCTGGGTCGTCAACAAGCGCCGAATTCAAAAACGATACCTCAAGCCCAATGTGATGAAGTTAGAACCAACATGCGGCGGAGCAATCAGGCCATAGACACCAGAGCGGTGATGAATTCGGGTTGAAAGAGTCAGCGCATCCACATTGCGCAGCTTCCATTCCAACTCGAACAAAAGCAGAAGCTGCAAACGGTACCTTCGCTCCAGATCGTCCTTGGGGCCGTCTTCATAAGTCGGCTTTCCTATCGCATAGGACAGACCGGTGCCCGCCGCCAAGTTCACGCCCACAGGCCCCATCTGAAGATCGGGGGTCCTGAGCAGATAGGCGGCCCCCAACTCGGCGTTGTGCTGCAGTCCATGGTGCTTGAGCATCAGCACCTCGATGTCCTGCCTGAGCTCGGCCATGGGCGTGCCCTGGAGCCTGTCGACACTGCGCCCCAACTTCGGGCCGGTCTTGGCCAGCCCGACCCCCACAAAATAGCTCTTGTCCCTGTCTAAGTTGTTGCTGAGGATCGCAACAGGAATCTTGCGCAGATTGTGGTTCACGCCTTGGCCGCCATAGACCGTCACAGCATCAAAAAGTTCGGCATCGCCCGGCTGGGCGGCCTGCACCGACAACGTGGGCGCCAGCAACAAAGCGCAGAGCCAAAGTGAGATATTTTTGAGTTTCATGATCAATTTTTTTGTTGTGGCAAGCGATCACCTGTTGGTGATGGTATTTTCTCTTTGTAGGAGATCCGCCATCGGGGCGATGGTTTTTTCCCATTGTGGGAGCCCCGCCCTCGGGGCGATGGGTTGTGGTCTGCAAGGCTTATCGCGACGGGGGCGTCGCTCCTACAAGGGACAAGGCCCCGCATTTTGTAGGAGCCCCGCCCTCGGGGCG
>CAITSG010000227.1 GCA_903894995.1 uncultured Burkholderiales bacterium | reverse complement strand
GGTCAATGGGCAGCAGGCTTTGACAGAAGGCTGGCGTCAGGATGTGATTCTAGAAGTGTGCGGGGAAGGGGGCATTGTCCAAGTCGCATGCCCGCAAAACTTGACCATTGGCCTCTAGGCATTGACCCCCATGGGTCAGACGTGCGCACAGCGTGGCGCGACCTGCCAGAATGAAGCGAACTCTTGGATAAAAGCACAACATGCAGCAATACGATTTTGACTTTTTTGTGATCGGTGGCGGCTCGGGTGGCGTGCGCGCATCGCGTGTGGCCGCCAGCCTGGGGGCCAAGGTGGGCATTGCCGAGGGCTTTCGCTACGGCGGCACTTGCGTGATCCGGGGTTGCGTGCCCAAGAAGCTGTTGGTGCAGGCCTCGCATTACACCGAAGACCTGGAAGACGCGGCCGGTTTTGGCTGGACCGTGCCCCCGGCCTCCTTCGATTGGCCCCGCTTGGTCGCGGCCAAGGAGCAAGAGATCACGCGCTTGAGTGGCATCTACGAAAACTTGTTGAAGAACTCGGGCGTGCAGATTTTTCAGGGCCATGCCCGTTTTGAAGACCCACACACCCTCAGCGTGAACGGCCAGCGCATCACGGCGCGCCACATTTTGATCGCCACGGGCGGCACCCCCGCCTTGCCCGACATTCCCGGCATCGAACACGCCATCACCTCCAACGAGGCCTTTGATTTGCCCACCTTGCCACGGCGTGTGCTGGTGGTGGGGGGCGGTTACATCGCGGTGGAGTTTGCGGGCATCTTCAACGGCCTGGGCGCCGAGGTGACGCTGATCCACCGGGGCGCGCAGTTGCTGCGCGGCTTCGATGGTGCGGTGGCGCAGCACCTGCACGAAGAGATCGCGCGCAAGGGCATTCGCGTCCAGACCGAAACCCAGGCCACCGCACTTGAGCGCCTGGCCGATGGCACTGTGGCTGTGCAATTGACCGGTACTCTGACGGGCAGTGAACACTTCGATGCCGTGATGTACGCCACCGGACGCACGCCCCAAACCGAAGGCTTGAACCTGGTGGCAGCGGGCTTGAGTGTTGCCCCGGGCCGGGGCGTGCAGGTGGACGCGTTCGGACAAAGCGCTGTGCCGCACATTTATGCGGTGGGCGATGTGACCGAGGGCATCGCCTTGACCCCGGTGGCTTTGGCGCAAGGCGGCGCGGTGGCGCGCAGCCTGTTCGGACCCAAGCGCCAAGCGGCGCAGCTGGGTCATGTGGCGTCGGCCGTGTTCAGCCAGCCGCCCATCGGCACGGTGGGTTTGAGCGAAGAAGCGGCTTTGGCCCAATACGGCGAGATTGATGTGTACGAGTCGCGCTTCAAGCCCATGCGCCACACGCTGTCGGGCCGCCCCGAAAAAACCTTGATGAAACTGGTGGTCGACACCGCCAGCCAGCGCGTGCTGGGTGCGCACATGGTGGGGCCGGACGCGCCCGAGATCGTGCAAGGCCTGGCGCTGGCGCTGAACTTGGGGGCGACCAAGGCCGACTTTGACGCCACCATCGGCATCCACCCGACATCGGCCGAAGAGTTCATGACGATGCGCGACAAGCGCACGGTACGCCGGAGCGACTGAAGACCCGTCAGACCGCTGTGCGGGTGCTCAGACCAAGTGCCCGGTTTTCACCAAAATCAAACAACCTTCGCGGCTGAAAGGCTGGTGTTGGCTCATGTGCGGGCTGCGCAACCAGCTGCCTGCGGGGTAGTCGCCGTGCTCGTCCGAAAACACGCCTTCGACCACAAAGATCTCTTCGCCGCCCCAATGCCGGTGCGGGCTAAAAAACGTTTGTGGTGCCCAGCGCACCAAAGCGGTGTTTTGCGTTTCGAACGTGTGGAGCGGCAAGACCTTGAGGCCCTCGACCATGCCCTGGTGCCACTCGCTGCGGCGCGTGTCAATCACCACACGTTCGTCGTCACGCGCGTCCAGATGGCGCAGCTTGACAAACAAGGTGCAGCCGTCCATGGTGAAGGGGGCGTGTGCACTGCCTACCGGGTTTTGGATGTAGGTGCCGGGTCCGTAAACGCCGTGCTCGTCGTGCAGTGTGCCTTCGAGCACCAGAATTTCTTCGCCCCCGCCGTGTGCGTGGCTGGCAAAGGCCGAGCCCGGCGCATAACGCACGATGGATGTGGCCCGTGCCACTTCGCCACCGTCGCGCTCGAGCATGCGGCGCGACACGCCTGAAGCGGGTGAATCCACCCAATCGAGGGCGGGGCTGTGAACGACGCAGCGCTGCGTCAGGTCGGTGTTGAGCGAGAGGTGTTCAGTAGGCATGAGGTTCAGGCTTTTCAGGTGCTGAGGCGTTCAGTTTTTCAGCAGCACAGGTTCAATCGCTTTACCTTGTGCGGTGATGCTGCCAATGATGGCGGTGTGCACATAGCCTGCCGCTTGCAGGTCCTGCACGCAGGCGGCCGCTTGCGCTGCAGGCACGCTGGCGAGCAGGCCACCAGCGGTTTGCGGGTCAAACAGCAGGGGGTAGCGCGGGTCGTTCACGAATTCGGCGGCGTTGCGCAGGGCATGCCGCAGGCGCACATTGGCCGGTTGCAAAGAACTCACGATGCCCGCTTGGACGCACTCCACTGCGCCGTCCAGCAGAGGCAGGGTGCTCATGTTCAGTTCGGCGTCCACCCCTGAGGGGCGCGTCATTTCCACCAAGTGGCCGAGCAGGCCGAAACCGGTCAGGTCGGTACAGGCGGTGGCACCGTGGTGGTGCAAAATTTTGGCACCGACCTGGTTGGACAGCACCATCGACTGCAATGCCGCATCGATCCAGCGGCCTTTGGCCGCATGGCGAGCGTGCGCTGCAAACAAGGTGCCGGTGCCCATGGGCTTGGTCAGCAGCAGCACATCGCCGGGTTGCATGCCGCCTTTGCGCATCAAGCCTTTCAATTTTTTGTCGATCAGGCCATTGATGGCAAAGCCCAAGGCCAGCTCTGCGCCTTCGCCCGTGTGGCCGCCCACCAGTGCGCAGCCGGCAGCGTTCAACACCTCGACAGCGCCGCTCATCATTTGCATCAGCAGGTCTTCCACCTTGCTTTCCAAGCCGGGCGGGACGGTGACCACGGCGGTGGCCGTTTGTGCTTCGGCACCCATGGCAAAAATATCACCCAAAGCATGGTTGGCCGCGACTTTGCCAAACAGATATGGGTCGTCGATGAACGCTCGGAAGAAGTCCACGGTTTGCACCACAGCCATGCCCGGCGGCACGCGCACCACGGCCGCATCGTCGGGCGAGTGCAGGCCAATCAGCACATCGGGGCGCTCGACCGGTTGCAACTGCCCCAGGGCGCGGGACAAAATGTTGGACCCCACTTTGGCGCCGCAACCGCCGCAGCGCATGGCGATGGCCGATATGGCTTGGAGCGATTCTTCGCTCGTCAGTGTCAGGCGCGTGCTGGGGGCCTTGCCTTTCGCTTGAATGTCCTTGAGCAGTTGGCCCATGGCCTGCACGGCTTCGCGAACGTTGGCCCCAGGTTGGGGGGGGCCGTTCAGCCCCGGCATGTCAGGGAACTCGGTGAATCGGCGCATGAACGCCCGGTCGATGCGGTCCTTCCAGCGCCAGACCCAGGCCCCAGCAAAACCCAGCGACCCGCGCGAGGCTACGGCAAAACGGTCGCCGGTCGAGATCAGGGCCAACCAATGCCGTTGCGGCTCGTAGGCCAGCAGCTTTTCACCGCGCAGGCTGCGGCGCAAATTCTCGGCCAAGGGCTTGGCCATGCGCACGGCAAACACGCCGGCTTTTTCCAGCGGGCGCTCCACAAAAGAGGCGATGTCACCTGCGGCAAACACCAGCGGGTCATTCAGGGATTGCAGTTGGGGGTGCACCAAGATGAAGCCGTTTTTGTCCAAGGCCAGTCCAGTGCTTTGCAACCAATCGGGGCCACCGGCCTGGGTGACCCACATGGTTTCGTCGGCATCAAAGGTGCGGCCGTCGTGCGTGTGCAGACAGCCAGGCGAGACCTGCACCACCTCTGCATGGGTGTGCACCACCACGTTGCGCTCTTTGAGAACCTTGGCAAAGCGCGCACGCACGCCCGGATTGTGCGTGGGCAAAATGCAGTCGCCCGAAGTCAGCAGCACGAATTGCGTGTCTACCGGGTTGCGTAACAGTGCCTTGAACTCGTTGCGCAAGCGGTATTGCATGGACAACACCAGTTCCACGCCACCCGCACCTGCACCGACCACGGCAATCGTCATGGGGCCACGGTGTGTGGGCCATTGACGGGCTTTGTCCAGCAGGGCCAACCAGCGTTGGTTGAATTGCGCAATCGGCTTGACGGGCACGGCCAGGGCCTGTGCGCCATCGACATGACGCACCTGCGGGGTCGAGCCGATGTTGATGGACAACAGGTCGTACGGTACGGGTGGGCGGTTTTTGCAAATGACTTTTTGCGTTTTGCGATCAATGCCGATGACGGCATCATGAACCAGGCGTGCACCGGCAAAGGCACACAGACGGCCCAGATCAATGTGCACTTCGTCAAAGCTGTAGTGGCCCGAAATGTAGCCCGGCAGCATGCCCGAGTAAGGCGTGTCGATGTCGGTGCAGATCACGGTGATGCGCACACCGGGTTCGGGATTCATGGCGAACATGCGCACCACACCCACATGGCTGTGGCCACCACCGACCAGCACCAGGTCGCGCAGCACGGGTTGATTGGAAGATTGCATTCAATGGGTCCAGAGGTCTTGCACCCAGCGGTACAAGGCGGCGCGTTCGGCCTGAGGTTCAAACAAGGGCGCGCGCAAAGCGCACTGATCCTGCAAGTGTGCCACCACTGCAGGGCCATCCACAGGCGCGCGGCACGCCAGCAGCAGATGGGCCAGCCCTTTTGCATCACCGGGCTCAAAAATGCCTGTGTAATCGGCACCCAGCAGGCCCATGTTGCCGTCGATGCGCGAGGCCAGCACGGGCGTGCCGCTGCAAATGGCCTCCATCAGCACATGCGCCCCGCCTTCCATGCGGCTGGTGTGCACCAGCAGGTGGGCACGCTGGATGCGCTGCAGCGTTTGCGCGTGTGGCAAAGCACCCAGCCAGCGGTAATGCGGGCACTGCGCTTGCGTGGCCTGCGCAGCCAGGCCCAGCGCGGCGTCGAGCGGCGCGCCAATGTGGTCGATCAGGATGCCGCTGTCTGGGGGCAACCAGCGCGCAGCGGCCATGAGGGTGAGCGGGTCTTTTTCCTCGCGCAGGTGCCCCACCATCACCACGCGCAAGTGGCGGGGGGTTTTGGGCAGGGTGCGGCGCTGGCCGGTGGATTGAAAAATGACGCGGGCCTTGGCCTGGTGTTGGCGCGGCAAGCTGGCGATGCCCAAGCCTTGCAACACCACCAGCGACTGGGCCAGCGCCAAGGACTGTTGGGCTTGCGGGTCGTGGGCGATGTCCCGGTACAGGTCGGTGCCCGTGAGCACCACACCCAGACCCCGATGGCTGCGCTGCGTGTGCCAAGCCAGCACCGAGTCGGCCGATCGGCGGGCGTGCAGGGCCAGCATCACTTGGTCATCGTCAGCTTGGGCATCGGGCCACTGGCGCACGATGCGGGCAGAATGCGGTGACAACAGGTTTTGCCAGCGTTGCGCCGTTTGCCAGTTGCCGTTGTTGGCATCGGCCAAAGCGGGGCTGACAATGACCACACGAAGTTTTTGCATGGGCGGTTTATACATGAACGACATTACCCCGACAGCTGTTGGGCAGGCCCCGCTGGGGCATGGCCATGGGCAAAATTTCGGCGGTTTGTCGCGGCCGGTGCACAGCGCCGTGCGCACTGCCGGTCCTGCCGTATTGGCCCAGGCCTTGCAAATGACCCGTGCCCGCACCTTGGGCCTGATGCAAGCCTGGCAAGACGCCTTGCCTGACTTGTCGGTGCCGCCACTGTCCGGGATGAACCCGCCGGTGTGGGAGTGGGGCCACATCGCATGGTTTCAGGAGTGGTGGACGGTGCGCAACCGCCAGCGTTTTTGGGGCACGCGCAGTGCGCGCAGTGGTGACGTGTTTGATGCGTCGCTGCTGCCCCATGCCGATGCGCTTTACAACTCCAGCGAAGTCGCCCACGACAGCCGCTGGGCGCTGGCCTTGCCCGATTTGCAGCAGACCCGCGCCTACATGGCCGAGGTGCAACAGCGCAGCCTGGACCACTTGCACGCCTTGCAAGACTTGCAAGCCGCTGCCAGTGACGAGGCTTTGTATTTTTGGCGTCTGGTGCTCCAACACGAGGACATGCACAACGAAGCCTCGGTCTACATGGCGCAGGCCCTGGGTTTGCATTTGCCCCAAGTGTGGTGTGCGCGCCCGGTGGTGCCCCAAGGCGATGCAGGGCACGACAGATCGCTAGCGCAGCTGAATGTGCCCGCGCAAACCTGGACGCTTGGCCACCAAGGCTTGGGCTTTGCGTTTGACAACGAATGCCATGCACACCCGGTGGCAGTGGCCGCTTTGGAGGTCGATGCCTTACCGGTCAGTTGGGCCCGCTATTTGCCGTTCGTGCAGGCCACGGGCCACGCGTTGCCACCCCATGTGCGGTATGTGCCAGGCGGTGACTGGCAAGTGCAGCGTTTTGGACAATGGCAAGCCATGGACCTGCACAGCCCGGTGGTGCATGTGAGCGTCCATGACGCCCAGGCTTGGTGCCAATGGGCAGGCAGGCGTTTGCCCACCGAAGCCGAATGGGAATGCGCTGTGCACACCGCCGGATTTGTGTGGGGCCAGGTGTGGGAATGGACGGCCAGCGCCTTTGCGCCTTACCCCGGTTTTGAGGCCCATCCATACCGCGACTATTCCGAACCCTGGTGGCACCAGCACCGGGTGCTGCGCGGGGCCTGTGCGGCCACCTCGGCGCATGTGGTGGATGTGCGCTACCGCAACTTCTTTGTGCCCGAGCGGCGCGACATTTTTGCGGGGTTTCGCTCGGTCAAGCTTTAGTTCGCCTTCAGGCCTCCGCCCAAAACACCGCAAACCGGTGGGCTGGGTCGGTCCAGACGTGGGTCGAGGCAAAGCCCGCCGACCGCAGCAAGGCCTCAAAGCTCGGTACGGTCCACTTGCAGGCGTTTTCGGTGTGGATGGTCTCACCCGCTGCAAACGGCCGTTGACCGCCTGGCCACTGCACCGTCACTGCGTGGCGCGCTTGCAGGTGCATTTCTACACGAGATGCTTCGGTGTTGAAACGCGACAGGTGTCGCCAGTCGCGCACCACAAAGTTGCTGCCCACCAGCCGGTTGATGTGCAGCAACAAGTTCAGGTTGAAGGCGGCGGTCACGCCCAGTGCGTCGTCGTAGGCGGCCTCCAATTCGGCCGGGTCTTTGAGCAAGTCCACCCCGATCAACAAACCGCTGCCCGGCGCTGTGCCGCAGCCGGCGTGCACATTGCGCAAAAAGCCCTGCGCCTGTTCGGGCGTGAAATTGCCGATGCTCGAGCCCGGGTAAAACAACACACGCGGCTGCGCCGGGTCGAGCGCCAGCTCAGCTGGCAGTTGCAGGCCGCACGAAAAGTCCACGCCCAAGCCCGCCATGGGCAAGCCGGGGTGTTGGCGCTGCAGCACGTCCAGGGCCTGGCGCACAAAGTCCACCGAAATGTCCACCGCCACATAGCGGTCGGCACCCATGGGGTCAAGCAAGCGTCCGGCTTTTTCGCAATTGCCTGCACCCAAGTCGATCCAGCATGCGCCGCGTGGCAGTTGTGCGGCCATGCTGGCGCTGTGCAACTGCATCAATTGGGCCTCGGTGCGGGTCAGGTCGTATTCGGGCAGCTCGGTGATGGCTTCAAACAGCCGAGAACCCAACGCGTCGTACAGGTATTTGGGCGAAGTGAAGGCCTGAGGCGCGCTCAGGCCTTGCAAGAGTTCTTGCGCCACGGCGGCGGCGTTGTGCTGGTAGAGCTGAATGAATTGGGGCGTGGTCATGCGGTATGTTAGAGCAGCCACTTTGTGGGTGGCGACTGGCATCACCAAGTCCTTTGGCCAGACCCCTTCCCAGTTGTGTGGGTGCTCTTTCTGCCCAGTGGGGTCTGGTGTCTTGAATTCAGGTTTTAATCAGCTTTGTTTGTTTTTACAGGAAGCCCAGCATGTTGAATGCTTTTTTATCCAAAATTCTGTCCGGTGCCTGCATGGGTCTGCTCGCCTTGTCGGCCACATTGGCAACGACCGCCCAAGCGCAAACCACCCTGCGCGTCACCACCATCCCTGAAGAGGCGGCCACCGAGCAGGTGCGCAAGTTCACGCCCTTGGCCAGTTACCTGGAAAAGCAGCTCGGCATGAAAGTGGTGTTCACGCCGGTGACCGATTACCCCGCTGCCGTGGAGTCCTTGGTCAACAAAAAGGTGGATGTGGTCTGGTTTGGCGGTTTCACTTTTGTGCAGGCCAGCATCCGTTCAGGCGGCAAGATCGTGCCTTTGGCGCAACGCGAAGAAGACACCAAATTCCAGTCGGTGTTCATCGCCAAGACCGATTCGGGCATCAAGACTTTGGCCGACATGAAGGGCAAGCAAGTGTCTTTCGGTTCACAAAGCAGCACCTCGGGCCACCTGATGCCCCGCAGTTTCTTGTTGCAAGCCAACATCGACCCTGAAAAAGACTTCAAACGCATCGCCTACAGCGGCGCGCACGACGCCACCATCGCTTCGGTGGTCAGTGGCAAGGTCGATGCCGCAGCGCTGGACATCACCGTGTGGAAAAAGTTCGTGGCCGAAAACAAGGTCAACACACAAGACGTGAACGTGTTCTTCACCACCGCGCCGTACTTCAACTACAACTGGTCGGTGCATACCGACATGCCTGCCAACTTGCGCGAGAAAATCAAGGCCGCCTTGTTGGCCTTGAACCCCGCCAACCCTGAGCACGCAGAGATTTTGAAGCTCAACCGTGCCACCCGCTATGTGCCCACCACGCCTGAAAACTACAAAGGCCTGGAGTCTGCAGCCCGCAGCGCAGGCTTGCTCTAAAGCCTGAGCAGCAGCGCGGTGAAGATCGAACTCTCGGATCTCGAAGCGAAGCACCCGGCAGCACTGCCAGGTGCACCAGCGGCTTTGCGGGCGCTGAACCTGAGCTTGGCCGCAGGCGAGCAGGTGGCGATCATCGGCCCATCGGGCGCAGGCAAGACCACCTTGTTGCAGGTGCTGGCCTGCGCACAGCCGTCCACGCATGGCAAGTTGCAGCTGGTCGGTGTGAACCCTTGGACGCTGCCCGCACGGGCCTTGCGCCGTTTGCGGGGCCAGTTGTTTCTGGCCCCACAGGTGCCGCCGCTTCCCCCCCGCCAACGCGTGGTGACCTCGGTGCTGGCCGGGCGTTTGCCCGCCATGGGTTTGTGGGCCAGTTTGCGCTCGCTGTTCTATCCGACCGACATCCCGGCCGCTTACGCCGCGCTCGTGCACTTTGACCTGGGCGACAAATTGTTTGAACGCGTCGACCGCTTGTCAGGTGGTGAACGCCAGCGCGTGGGCCTGGCCCGTGCCCTGTTGGCCCCGGCCAGCCTGTGGTTGATCGATGAGCCTTTGTCAGCGCTCGACCCGATGCGTGCCCGCATGGCCATGTCCGCGTTGGTGGGCTTGGCGCGGGAAAGGCAAGTTACGCTGGTGGCCACGTTGCACCAAGTGGACATGGCGCTGGCGCACTTCCCACGCATCATCGGGCTGCGCGACGGGCAGCTGGTGTTTGACTTGCCCGCCGCACAAGTCAGTCCTGAGCGCTTGGCGCATTTGTACGACCAGTACGAACACGAGTTGCGCAGCGAGGCGTTGCCTTTGGCTTTGCCAGAAGTTGCAACTGCAGTGCCTGCGCCCGCAGTGATGCACTGCCGCTGACGCGCTCAGGTCCTTCCAGCCTCTCGTCCTGCACATGTCCGTCGCTGTTTCCCATTCGTCTGCAGACCGTCCATCCGGTTTGCCGCCTGTTCGACCGCAGACGCAAGCACCTTCGCGCGACCCTGCTTTTGCCGGGCGTGTGTTTTGGCTGAGCTTGGCTTTGGTGCTGTTGTGGCCGCTGGGTGTGGCCACCGAATTTCGTTTGTGGGTGCTCTGGGAGCCCGAAAACCGCAAGGTCACCGCCAACTTTCTGAGCAGTTTTTGGCCGTTGGTGCACAACGCTGAATTCATGCACATGGTGGTGCGCGAGACTTGGCGAACCGTGGCCATGGCGACTGCAGGCGTCACGCTGGCGCTGTTGCTGGCTGTGCCTCTGAGTTTGCTGGCCACGCGGGTCTTGTCACTCTCGGCCTTGTCTGGCCGCATGGACCGCTGGCCAGCCGTGTTGCGCTGGTGCGTGCGGGCCACTTTGATTGTGTTGCGCAGCATTCCTGAATTGATCTGGGCGCTGGTGTTTGTGCGTGTGGTGGGTCTTGGGCCCACGGCGGGTGTGCTGGCCATCGCGCTGACTTACGGCGGCATGCTGGGCAAGGTGTACGCCGAGATTCTGGAAAGTGGTGAGAGCCATGCCACCCAAACCCTGATGCGCAACGGCAGTGGCCGACTGCAGGCCTTTGTGTACGCGCTGCTGCCCAGCCACGCGGCCGAGCTGGCGTCCTACACGGTGTACCGCTGGGAATGCGCGATCCGCTCATCGGTGGTGTTGGGCTTTGTGGGTGCGGGGGGCTTGGGCCAGCAGCTGGACAACTCGATGAAGATGTTCAACGGCGGTGAGGTGGCCACTTTGTTGCTGGTGTTCATTGCCTTGGTGGCCTTGGCTGATCGCGTGAGCGCTTGGCTGCGAAAGGCCTTGGCATGAAGCCCAACATGACACCGGACACCGCCCCTGTGGCTCAAGCCTTTTCCACCGAAGCGGTCAACCCGCCCTGTAAACTGCCGCCGCCCCTGTTCAACGCCCGCTGCCGCGCCTGCTGGTTCACCGCCGCTCTGCTGGTTTTGGTTGTGGCCAGTTTTGTGTCGCTGGAGCTCGATTGGGCCGCCTTTGCATCGATGGAAGCGGCGCGCAGCATGGGGCGCTTTGTGGCCGAATTTTTTCCGCCCGATCTGTCACCCTTGTTTGTGAACAAAGTGGCCTGGGCCGCTTGGGAAACCTTGGCCATGTCGGCGCTGGGCACGGTCATTGCTGTGGTGCTGGGTCTGGCGCTGGCCGTGCCTGCCAGCCGCACGTCAACCCAAGATTCGGCTTGGCTGCGCAGTCCTACGCGCTGGCTACTCAACGCACTGCGTGCCATTCCTGAGCTGGTGTGGGCGGCGCTGTTGTTGATTTCGGCCGGTCTAGGCCCCATGGCGGGCACTTTGGCGTTGGCGCTGCACACCAGTGGTGTGCTGGGTCGCTTGTTTGCCGAGGCCATGGAGAACATCCCCACCGGCCCCGGCGACGCCTTGCGCACCCAAGGCGTGGGCCCGCTGCGCGTGTTCTTTTATGCCACCTTGCCCCAGGTTTTGCCGCAGCTCATGAGCTACACGCTGTACCGCTGGGAAAACAACATCCGCGCCGCCGCCGTGTTGGGCGTGGTGGGCGCTGGGGGTTTGGGGCAGCTGCTGTCCTTCCACATGGGCCTGTTCCACATGAACAAGACGGCCACCATTTTGGCGGCCATGCTGCTGATGGTGGCGTGTGTGGATGCGCTGAGCTTTGCGGCGAGGCGCTGGCTCACGCGCTAAGGCGGTGAAGTCAGAGTTCAGTGGCTTTCAGTGGCGGGCGCTGCGGGCGTAGCTTTGCGCAGCCCAAAGCGCGGCTGTGCCGACCAAGCTGGCCAAGAGCAACCACCACAACGCCAATGTGTAGCCCAGCTCGGGAGACCACAGCAAACCCAGCGTCAAAGGCGCGGCGGCGCGGGCCAAGGCGATGGGCAGGCCCAGCAGGCCGTTGAGTTGCCCGACATGCTGGCGGCTGACGTATTGCGCCATGGCCGTGCCCTTGACGATGGTGTTCATGCCATTGCCCAAGCCATACAGCAGCACAAACACCAGCGAGGCGACGGGGCTGAGCCCGCCAATCAACAAAGCCAGCACGCCCGCCGGGATCAGCGTGGGAATCCAGCGGTTGGCGGCGTGCACGTCCCAGTAACGTTCAAACACAAACAGCACCAGACGCCCCAGCACCTGAATGACGCCAATGGCAGCCGGAATGGCGATCACCCAGGCGGGTGACAAGCCCGACTCTTGCAGCAAGGCGATCATGTGCGCGGGCAAGGCCGAGGTGACCGACATGGTGAGCACCATGAACAGCGCCAACAGCCAAAAGGGTGCGTGGCGCAGGTGCTCGCGCACCGAGGTCAGTGGTGGCTTGTCAGTCGAAGCCGAGGGCTCGATGACTGTGCGCGGCGCGCCTTGCAGCAACCAGGCGTGTAAGGGCGTGCAAATCAAAAACTGCATCGCCGCCAGTACCCACAGGGCTTGGCGCCAACCCCACAGCTCCATCCACCAAGCGAACAGCGGAATGAACACCGTGCTGGCCAGCCCACCCAAAAAAGTCAGGGTGATGATGGCGCGCCGGAAGTCCTGAGGAAAGCGGCGTGTGACCAAGGCAAACACCGGTGTGTAAAGTGTGGCCGCCATGCCTAAGCCCAGCCAGATCCATGCGGCATAAAAACCAGCGACCGTGGTGACGAAACTGTGCCCCACCAGGCCCACACCCACCCACAAGGAGCCCAGCGTCATGACCCAGCGTTCTCGCCCCGCATCGATCCAACGCCCCACCCCATAGGCCATCAAACCCTCGGCCAGCAGTGACAAACTGAAGGCCAGAGACGACTCGGCACGCGTCATGCCCAGCTCGGCTTCGAGCGGCGTCATCAAGAGCGAGAAGGTGTAGAAAACACTGCCCCAGGTGATGAGTTGGGGCAGCGACAGCCAGAAGCTGAAAGGGCCCAAATTTAAAGTTCTCATGGATTGGCCTGGTGAATTCCGCATGGGCACATTATCGTGAACCCGTCACCCCCGGGTCTTCAGCACGCGCGCGCGGCGCGTGCAGGTCCTCAGCGCGCTGGCAAGACCAGTTGCCAACCTTCGGGACAGTAGGTGGTGTAAGGGTAGAACTGTCTGGCCGAAGCGCAAAAATAACTGGCGTTGACCGGTGCAGGCGGGGGTGCTGCGTAGCCGATGGGCGGTGAAACGTAGCTGACGGGGGGCGCTAAAGGTTCGGGTGGGCTGGCTGCGGCACTGATGGCCGCGCCGGCCAGGCCCAGAACCACCAAAGCCCCCAGCCACTCGGCGGCGCGGTGGTTGCCATGTTTGCCGTGGTGGCCATGGTGGCCATGGCTGGTGCCTGGGTGGCGAGAGCCGTGGCGTCCTTCGGCCAAGGCCAGGCTGCTCAAACTGGCGATCAAAATGCCCAAGACCATTGGGCGCAGGACGTTGTTCATGAAGGGGCCTTGTGGGTGTAGGTGCCTCTTTAACGGCTGTTGCCGCTGTGCGTTGACTGCGCGGCGCAGCAGGGTCCTGAAGTTGTAAGTGCTTGTGAAGGTCCGCAAGGCTCACTGTTCTTTGAGCACACGACGGTATTGCACCGCTTCGGCCACATGCACGCCAGCAATGGTGTCGCTGCCTGCCAAGTCGGCGATGGTGCGGGCGACTTTGAGACTGCGGTGCACACTGCGCCCGCTCCAGCCCAATTTGGCCGCGGCTTTTTGCAGCAAGGCCGTGGCCTTGTCGTCCAGCTGCGCTTGGGCATCGATGGCTTGGCCCTGCAAGTCGGTGTTGGCGCAGCCTTGGCGGGCCAAGGCGCGTTGGCGTGCCGCCCAACTTCGCGCGGCAATCGCTTCGGTGCTTTCACCGGGCGGCGCGTTCAGCAGGTCTTGTGCGGGCAGGCTGGGCACCTCGATGTGCAAATCGATGCGGTCGAGCAAGGGACCGCTGAGCTTGCCCTGGTAGCGGCTGACCTGGTCGGGTGAGCAGCGGCAGGCCCGAGTGGTGCTGCCCAAATAGCCGCAAGGGCAGGGGTTCATGGCCGCAATCAACTGAAAACGCGCTGGAAATTCAGCCCGTCGGGCGGCGCGGGCGATGGTGATGGTGCCGGTTTCCAGAGGCTCTCGCAGGGCCTCAAGGGCCGCACGGGGGAATTCGGGCAACTCGTCCAAAAACAGCACACCGTGGTGCGCCAGTGAAATCTCGCCTGGGCGGGGTGGCGAGCCGCCCCCCACCAAGGCCACCGCACTGGCCGAGTGGTGCGGCTGGGCAGTGGGCCTTTGTGCCCAGCGGCTCAGGTCAAAACGTCCGGCCAGGCTGGCGATGGCTGCTGATTCCAGGGCGTCTTCAATCGCCATGGGGGGCAACAAACCCGCAAACCGTTGCGCCAGCATGGACTTGCCCGAGCCTGGCGGACCCACCATGAGCAGTGAGTGGCCCCCGGCGGCAGCGATCTCCAGCACCCGTTTGATGCCCGTCTGCCCTTTCACATCGGCCAGGTCGGCATAACGTGGAGGGGCGCTGGGCGTGGTGGCGGCCATGCGGCACCATCCGTCGCTGGGCTCGGGCGGGGTTTCGTTGGAAGGAGGCAAAAACTGCTGCACCACATCCAGCAGGTGGCGTGCCCTGAACACTTCGGCATCGGGCACCAGCGCTGCTTCTTCGGCGCTGCCTGGGGGCAAGACCAGCCGCGTGCGCACCTGCTGCTGTCGCAGCACCAGGCTCATGGCCAGCGCGCCGCGCACTGGGCGCAGCTCGCCTGACAGCGACAACTCCCCTGCAAATTCGTGACCGGCCAGCTTGCTGGCGTCAATTTGGCCGCTGGCCGCCAAAATGCCCAGCGCGATGGGCAAATCCAGCCGTCCTGAGTCTTTGGGCAAGTCGGCCGGGGCCAAGTTGACGGTGATGCGTTGGTTGTGGGGAAAGTCGAGCCCACTGTTTTGCAGGGCCGAGCGTACGCGCTCGCGCGCTTCCTTGACTTCTACATCGGCCAGCCCCACCAGCGTGAAGCTGGGCAGGCCGTTGGCCATGTGCACTTCAACGGTGACGGCTGGCGCTTGCAGGCCGACCAAGGCGCGGCTGTGCACCAAACTGAGACTCATATCCCCTCCCTGCCCCATGCTGGTGCATGGTGTGTGTGCTGGCACGCCGTCAGTGCGTGCCTTTCTTGTTGAAATGCCATTCAAACATGCAGCTTGGACAAATGCACTGGTAAATGCCCGGGTAAACGTCACGCCGCATGGGTTGGCACGCTCTGTGCATAGATGAATTGTCTTTCCTTCACTTCCTTGGAGTTCCTCATGAAAAAAATCCTTGTTCCTACTGTGATCGCCCTGGCCTTGGGCGGCGTGAGCGGTCTGACCCAAGCCCAAACAGCGGCACCCGAGAGCAGCTTGACCTACAACGTGGGTGCGACCACCGATTACCGTTACCGTGGCATTTCTCAGTCGCGCCTCAAGCCTGCTGTGCAAGGCGGCATCGATTACGCCGACAAGAGCGGTTTTTATGTGGGTGCTTGGGCCTCGAGCATCAAATGGGTCAAGGATGCTGGTGGTGATTCGGGCATGGAGCTGGACTTGTATGGTGGGTACAAGGGTGCTGTGGGCGATGTGGCCTATGACGTGGGGTTCTTGCGCTATGAATACGCGGGCAACAAATTGGGCAATGTGTCCGGTTTTGCAAATGCCAACACCAACGAGATTTATGCAGCGGGCACCATGGGTCCTGTGACCTTGAAGTATTCACACGCCATCTCCAATTTGTTTGGTTTCATGGACAGCAAAAACAGCTATTACGTCGATTTGAGTGGCACTTATGACCTGGGCAATGGACTGAGCTTGGTTCCACATGTGGGTTACCAGTCGGTCAAAAACAACGGGGCTTACTCGTACACCGATTACTCGCTCACCCTGGGCAAAGACCTCGGCAATGGTTTGTCGGCCACAGCCGCATGGGTGGCCACTGACGCTGACAAAGCCTTGTACGTCACCCCCGCAGGCAAATTTACCGGCAAGTCCGGCGTGGTCGTTGGCCTGAAATACGCCTTCTGATCGCCATTCAACCCCATAAGGAGCCATCATGAAACTGGTGACCGCCATCATCAAACCCTTCAAGCTGGACGAGGTGCGTGAAGCACTTTCGGGCATCGGCGTGCAGGGCATCACTGTGATCGAAGTCAAGGGCTTCGGCCGTCAAAAGGGCCACACCGAGCTGTACCGTGGCGCGGAATACGTGGTCGACTTTTTGCCCAAAGTGAAGATCGAAGCCGCTGTGTCCAACGAGTTGGTCGAGCGTGTGATTGAAGCCATCGAAGCCGGTGCCCGCACCGGCAAGATCGGGGACGGCAAGATCTTTGTGTACGACCTCGAACAAGTGGTTCGCATCCGCACCGGTGAAACCGGCGCTGAAGCCCTTTGATCGACCAGAAAGAGAGTCAAACAATGAAAAAACTACTCGCTACTTTGGCCTTGGGCCTGAGTTTGGGTTTCGGTGTGTTCGGTACGGCTTCAGTCGCTACCGCACAAACCGCCCCCGCATCTGCCCCCGCCGCCATGACGGCACCTGCTGCAGAAGCCAAAGCCGATGCAGCACCCTCACCTGCCGCGCCAGCGGTCGCAGATCCCGCTGCAGCCGAAGCAGCGCCTGTGCTCGTTCCCAACAAGGCCGACACCGGCTGGATGATGCTGTCCACCATTTTGGTGATTTTGATGGTGATTCCGGGTCTGGCCCTGTTCTACGGCGGCTTGGTGCGCAGCAAAAACATGCTGTCGGTGCTGATGCAGGTCGTGGTTACCTTTTCGATGATCACCGTGTTGTGGTTTGTGTACGGCTACAGCTTGGCGTTCACCGAAGGCAATGCGTTCATTGGGGGTTTTGACCGCCTGTTCATGAAGGGCATTTGGGACAATGTTGCTGGCACTTTTGCCAACGCCGCCACCTTCAGCAAAGGTGTTGTGATTCCTGAAATCTCGTTCGCCGCCTTCCAGGCCACGTTCGCAGGCATCACTTGCGCCTTGATCGTCGGTGCCTTCGCTGAGCGCATCAAGTTCTCCGCTGTGCTCGCTTTCATGGTGTTGTGGTTCACCTTCAGCTACCTGCC
>CAITSG010000226.1 GCA_903894995.1 uncultured Burkholderiales bacterium | reverse complement strand
TTGCAACACATCGATCAGTCCCTCGATGTTGCGCCTGCCTTCGCGCACGGGGACCCCAGAGGTGTCGAGGCCCAAGCGCCGGGCCACGGAGGAGCGAACACTTTCAGGGTCCAGCTTTTCGCCTTCAATCGCAGAGGTGGTTAATGCCTCTTGCGTTAGCGAGTCGCGGATGTGGGGTTGCAGCCCTTCCAGGCCAATCGCCTCCGCTTTGCCAAGAAGAATTCCTTGGGATGTTCTGGCGGCCGCCAATGGGGCCTGAATTCGCTGCGCGTCGAACGCCAATGCTGGCCACTCTGGTAGCTGCCAAATCCAACGTTGATATGATTTCATGGCTTAATCATATCAATATATGATTTGAATGGAATGAAAATCGTATCGTGCGCGGTGTCAAGATCCATTCAGCTGTGGGTTTTTGACTTGGACTGAATCAATTGCTTGGTGATAAAGTAGTTACGTTTTCATAGATACATTTTAAGGAGGGTGCCATGCTCGCTACCGCCAAAGTTTTTACCAACGGCAACAGCCAGGCGATTCGCTTGCCCAAGGCATTTCGTGTGGATGTCGATGAAATGTGGATTGCCCGCAACGAGGTGACTGGGGAGATCACGCTCAAGCCCAAGGACACGGAAACATTGCGGCAGCGTCGACTGGATGCGCTGATGGCTGCCATTGCGGACAACCCATTGCCCAACGACTTTTTGTCGGATGCCAGTCGGCAAAACCATTCACCCAAAAATCCGTTTGCGGACTGGGATACGCCAACAGCCCCCAAAGCCACAGCAAAAGCCTCTGCTAAACGCACAGTCAAAACCAAGGCCCGCAAGTGATCAAGTACTTGGTCGACACCAACATCTTGGGCTACTTTGCACGCAACAGCTCTGCCGCGCTGCAAACGCGCATGTTGGCGGCGCTCAAAAAGCAGGAGGTCGCCATCTCCGCCATCACCCGCGCCGAAACACGGTTTGGGCAAGCACTGCTGCAAGCCGAAGACAAACGCCGCCGAACCATTGATTTGCTGCTCAATGAGTTGCCCGTTTTGCCATGGACGCTGGAGACCGCAGACCGCTATGGAGACATTGCCGCCCACCTGCAACAAACCGGGCAGCCCATTGGCGACATGGACACCCAAATTGCCGCGCATGCATTGGCGCTGGACCTGCCCTTGGTGACCCACAACACACGGCACTTCAAGCGGGTTCCGAGCTTGAAACTTGAAGACTGGATGACCTGAAACCATCAAAACAGCCCTCTACCGAACTGCTGTTTGCGCCGTCCGGCAGCTCTCACCCCCTTCACATAAACCAGCAACTCCCCAAAAAACGGATGTCTTCACAGCGCGGGCGAATCGCCCACCAGCAGCAGCTTGCGCCGTGCGCGGGTCATGCCCACGTTCATGCGGCGGATGTCGGACAGGAAGCCGATCTCGCCTTGCGGGGTTACTGCGGGTCAATGTGTTGGCAGTGATGTCGCGCTACTGGCCCTGAAACGAATCGACGCCGAGTGTGAAACGTTCCACTTGACCAAGCACATTGCTTACATACAATGTACATATGATCAAGTTTGAATGGCACCCAAGCAAGGCAGCTGCCAACCTGAAGAAGCATCAGGTTTCATTTGAAGAAGCGCAGACCGTTTTCTATGATGAATTCGCCGTTCAATTTTTCGATGAAGATCACTCGGTCGATAAAGAACGCTTTCTCATGCTGGGCATGAGTGTTCATTCCAAACTGCTCATCGTCTGCCACTGTGAACGTGAAGGCGGGGAAACCATCCGAATCATCTCTGCTCGCAAGGCAACCAAGCGCGAAAGCGCTTTTTATCGAGGCATCTAATATGAAAGCCGAATACGACCTCTCCAAGCTGAAGGCTAGCAAAAACCCCTATGCATCTAAGCTCAAGAAGCCTGTGACGATGCGTCTGTCAGAAGACGTTGTCATCTATTTCAAAAGCATGGCAGATGACGCAGGGGTTCCCTATCAAAGCCTGATCAACTTGTATTTACGCGACTGCTTGGTCAACAACCGCAAAGTACAAATCAACTGGCCAAAGCTGGTTTAAACAGCCCAAGCCGTCCGGTAGCCCCCACCCCCTTCACATACACCAACAACTCCACAAAAAACGGATGCTTGCAAAGCGTTGACGAGTCGCCCACCAGCAGCAACTTGCGCCGTGCGCGGGTCATGCCCACGTTCATGCGGCGGATGTCGGTCAGTAAACCGATCTCGTTTAGGCCTATTGATTCGGCACCGTGAAATTTGAATTTTTTCTTTGTCATCCCGGCCTTGAGCCGGGATCCAGACTGCACAGCAGGTCTTTGCAAAAGGCAGTGCTGAACGCTGGATCCCGGGTCTTCGCCCGGGATGACTAAGAGGGATCAACAAGACAGGCCATTCATACTTCATCGGGCCGGATCAAGAACGAATCGAGTCGCGGCTTTTTCAGCCCTGTTTGCCCACCTCATGCGCCGTGCGGTAGCCCCCCACCCCCTTCACATAAGCCAACAACTCACCAAAAAACGGATGCCTGCAAAGCGTGGACGAATCGCCTACCAGCAGCAGCTTGCGCCGTGCGCGGGTCATGGCCACGTTCATGCGGCGGATGTCGGACAGGAAGCCGATCTCGCCTTGGGGGTTGCTGCGTGTCAAGGTGATGGCAATGATGTCGCGCTCTTGGCCCTGAAACGAATCGACGGTGCCCACGCTGAGCCTGCGTTGCAGCAGCCAATCGTTCAGCACTGCGTTGTCTTCGATGGCGTCTTTTAAATAGTTGATTTGGGCGCGGTACGGCGCAATCACGCCAATGGTCAGCGGGCGCTGATCTGGGTCGGTGGGTTCGCAGGGTGCCAGCAGTGGGGCCAGCAGCTGCGCCAGGCGCGCCAGCAGCAGGTGGGCTTCTTCGGGGTTGGCGGTTGAACGGCTTTCGGGAATGGCCAGTTCTTGAAAGTCGCAGCCCGCCGTGTCGATGAATTCCACGGGCAAGTCGGGCGAAAAACGCGGGTCGTAAGCGGCTAGGTCAGCGTCGCGCACGCTGGTGTGCGGCACCAGTTGGCCGCCATAAAACTTCTGTGAGCTGAAGCCCATGATGTGCGCGTGCATGCGGTATTGCACCTTCAGCATGCGGGCCGTGTTGGGTTGGCGCTGGATGCACTTTTCAAACAGGGTTTCGCGCAGGCCTTCGCGGGCGGCTTTTTCGCTTTTCACCGTGGGCGGCAGCTGGTGGTGGTCGCCCGCCAGCACCAGGCGCTGGCCTTTTGCAATGGGAATCCAGCAACCCGGCTCCAAGGCCTGGGCGGCTTCGTCAATGAAGACGGTCTCAAAGCCCAGGTGGCGAATGGTGCGGTGGCTGGCGCCCACCAGCGTGCAGGTGATGACCTGCACCGATTCGAGCACGTCCTCGGTCATGAAGCGCTCCAAATCGTCGGCGGCTTGGCGCAGCGTGCGGGCTTCTTCGCGCAGCCATTGGCGGCGCTGTCGCTCTTCAAAACCAAAGTTGCGCACACGTTCGCTGGCCGTCTGGCGGTGCTGCTCGGCGGTTTGGCGCATCGCGTGCATCTTGGCGTAGCTGGCGTGGGCCATCACCCCGGCGTCAAGCGTGTGCTTGAGCAGCAGGTCCGACACGCGGCTGGGGTTGCCCAAGCGGATCACATTCACACCGCGCTCGGCCAGCTTTTCGGTCAGCAGGTCCACGGCGGTGTTGGAGGGGGCGCACACCAGCACGCGCCGCTCGCGCCGGATGGTTTCCAAAATGGCTTGCACCAGCGTGGTGGTTTTGCCCGTGCCGGGCGGGCCGTGGATGATGGCCACGTCTTGCGCCGTGACCACATGGCGCACCGCTGCCAGCTGCGAGTCGTTGAGCGCACTGGGGTAAAAAAAGTCGTCAGCATGGGGCTCGCGAAAGCGGGCTGCCTTGGCACCCAGCAGCACGTCGCGCAGTTCAGCCAAACGGTTGCCGTGGGCAGTCATGACCGCGCTCAGGGCCTGGTTCATCTCGCGGTAGCTGACCTCGTCAAAGGTCAGGTCAATGCCCAGCGTGCTGCCGTTGAGGGTGCTGCCGTCCCGCACCCAGTCGGGCAGCGCTTCTTTGGTGGTGGCCAGCAGCAGCTTGTTGCGCCGCACGCGGGTCACCACGCCACTCACCACGGGTCGATCTGATGCCGAATGTGTGCCCGAATAGCCAGGCGCACTGCTGAACAGCGCCGCAGCCGCCCCCACCTGAAACAAGTGCAGGTCTTGCCGATGTGCCGGGCGCTCCAGCTCCAGCACCACCTTGCCGCCAAACCCGATGTCTTCTTGGGTGATGGTGACGGGGTACCAGGTCAGGCCACGCCGACGGCGCTCTTTGATGCTGGCACTGGCGTTTTTGAGCTTGAACTGCGCCTGGTCTTCCTGTTGCTCCAGTTGCATGAGGGTGCGGACATGGCGTAGCTCACTCTGAACATCACGTTGAACATCACGTTGAACATCATGTTGAACGGGGCAAGGGGCAGTGGGGGTGGGGTCTTGGTCAGCCAAAGGGAAAGGGGAATGGGAGCGAGAGGGCTGCAAGAACTTGAGCGCTCTCGGTTTTGAGGATGGACGGGACTCTAACTCAAGCAGCGACTCAATCCCAAGGGCGGTCAACCTGTGACGTTTTGTCACGGGTTGCAACTGACGGCCCCAGACATAAGGCAAAGGGCTATCCACAAGCATGGATTGAAAAGCGGCTATTGCCTTTTGAATCGCTCATCAAGCGCTTCGCGTTGAAGCTGGAATTTCGCAGGGTTTTTTGACTTTAGATGGCTGAAATTCTGCAGTTTCCATTGGATGGCAGGCAATTCCTTAATACGCTGGAGCTCTTGGGCAATTTCTTTCAGTGCGTTGTCTCTGTCGGCTTGGTGGTTGATGAAGACGACGTCGATATCCACTGACAGTCGTGGCAAGTCCTGAACGAACAAGTTCAGTGCCGTTCCCCCTTCATCGCAAATCGCGGGGTTTGGAAGACGGTGGGTGCAATGTCCAGCAGCAGGTTGACCGTTTGTACGTAGCTTGGGTTCATTTTTTGAGGTGAAGAATTTTCTTGTCCCTGGTCACAGCAACCCAGCGGCTTGCACTTCCAAGCCTTTCGTTGTGTTTCTTGGCAATCTCAAGCCAAGGTAAATCAAAGCTTTCGGCCAAGGCCTTGGCCAGTCGCACCACCTTGACGCGTGTGGTGTGGGTCAGCAAGGTGTCCAGGACTTCTGGGCGCAGGTGCCGAACGCTTTCAGCGACGTTCAAGGTTTCTTCCAGAGACTGGAGCTTGCCCGTGTCGCTGAACAGTTCCAGCAACGCTCTCTCGGGAACAGAAACCATCACTTTGGGGTGTCCTGCGGGAAGGGGTGCCAGACCAAACCCTTTGGGCAATGCGTCGTCAAAAATCCGGGTTGACTGGTAGTTGGCGTTGAACAGTTCTGTGAACCATGCGGGTAGCCGTGCCGCTTTGTGGCCCCATAAGTTCAAGCGCTCCTGATGTGCAAGGTTGTGGCGTGTTCCGCGCCATGCCAAAGCGGTTTTCCCGCCAACATGGAATTGCGGAACCTCAAGCGACAGGTGCGCCAGTACTTTATTCATGTCCAATTTGGCGTTGGGCACTTGGTACACGCCGCGTCCCAATCTTTTGAGCCAGCCTGCCTGGGCCAAACGGGCCGCAGCCGTCGAATCCAAGCCCAGCGCATGCAGCTCACGGGAACTGTATGGCGTGTCCCATTCGAGTTGGCTCAGAAGCTCTTTGATTGAAATTTTTCAGAAAAACAGCATTAGAAGTAAGTTTCCGAAATTTTTTCAAACATCTGATGTCAAGTCTGACTTCAATCAGCCATTCTGTCTGGTTTCCCCACTGGCTTTGCCCAACTTGGCATAGTCCTCGGCCCAGCCTTCTATCGCGGGGTAATACCGTGTTGATCGACCATCACCGTATCGGGTGAGCAGCCCCAGGCGTTCCAGATCGATGAGGTCTCGGGCAGCGGTAGGCGTGGAGGTTTGTGCAATCCGTTCGTGCTTGCGCGGCGACGGGGAAACTTTTGCCGAACATCAATCAGCTAAATGTGATGACAAAATAACTAAAATCAGGTGCTCATGTCCACATGAAAACCTATGAACCCCATCAAACCCTGCGCCCCACACACAGCCCCCACTCTTGGCGCAGCAGCTTGCAGCCAAGCGCCATGCGAAGACCTTGCCCCGTCTGTTGAAGCACCGGCCTCTTTGGGCTTGTCCTCGCACACCCTCAAGAGCACGCCCGTAGCTGCAGCAGGCCTGCTGTTGGCCGCGTGTGGGGGTGGGGGTGGCGGCAGTGAAAATGGCACAAATTCTGCTGCCGCGCCCTCCGATGCAGAGGCTGTTCGCTTCCTGACCCAAGCGGGGTTTTCAGCATCGGCCGAATCCATTGCAGCGGTCAAAGCCTCGGGCTTCGCCAATTGGTTGGATTCGCAATTGGCACTGCCTGTACAAGACGACTCCCGCTACGACTGGATGGTCGCCAACGGCTATGCCGTAGAAGCCAACCGAAACAACTTCACGGGGACTGACAACGCCATTTGGCTCAAGTTGATGAGCAGTCCCGACCCCGTTCGTCAGCGCATGACGCTGGCTTTGTCCGAGATTTTTGTGGTGTCCATGCAGGGTTTGCCCATCGAATGGCGGGGCCTGTGCATGGCCCATTACGCCGATTTGCTGGAGCGCCAAGCCTTTGGCACGTACAGGCAGCTTTTGCAAGAAGTGACCCTCAGCGTGGGCATGGGCAGTTACCTGAACATGTTGGGCAACCGCAAGGAAGACACGTTCACGGGTCGCGTGCCTGACGAAAACTACGCCCGCGAAGTCATGCAGTTGTTCAGCATCGGCTTGGTGCAACTGAACAGCGATGGCACGCCGCGCCTGAACAACGGCCAAACCATCGACAGTTACTCGCCGCAAGACATCAGCCAACTGGCCAGCGTGTTCACCGGGTGGGAACGCGATCGCGTGGATGCGATGGATTACGCGCACGTCACCCGCCCCATGAAACACAATACCGCCAACTTCCAAACTGGCGACAAGTCCGTTTTGGGCACCACCATCGCGGGCTCACTCAGTGGCCCACAAGCGCTGTCTTTGGCCTTGGACACCTTGGCCAATCACCCCAACGTGGGGCCTTTTATGGGGCGTCAACTCATCCAGCGCTTCACCATGAGCCACCCCAGCGCCGCTTACGTGGGCCGTGTTGCCGCCGTGTTCAACAACAATGGGCGCGGTGTGCGCGGCGACTTGAAAGCCATCTTGCGCGCGGTTTTGCTTGACCCTGAAGCACGCGCTAAGCCCTCAGGCAACGCCTCGGGGCGCCTGCGTGAGCCGGTGCACCGTTTTGTGCAATGGGGACGCAGCTTCGGCATCACCAGCGCCTCAGGTCGCTGGCCCATCGGTGACACGAGTGACCCTGCCAGCCGCCTGGGCCAAAGCCCCTGGCGCAGCCCATCGGTGTTCAATTTCTTTCGTCCAGGCTATGTGCCACCGGGCCATGAATTGGCCGCCAACCAGATCACGGCCCCGGAGTTTCAGCTGCTCAATGAAAGCACCATCGCGGGTTACCTGAACTTCATGCAATCGGTCATTGGCAACGGCCTCTCAAGTGGTGATGTCACCGCCGATTACGCTCACGAACTGAGCCTTGCGGCCGACCCACCCAATCTCTTGGCGCACCTGAATTTGCGCCTGGCGGCAAACGCCATCCCCGCCACGACTTTGTCTGAATTGAGCACCGCCGTGGCCACCATCAGCGCATCGAATGCGACAGGCCAACTCAACCGCGTGAAAGCGGCCATCTTGTTGGTGATGGCCGCGCCTGAATACCAGATCCAGAAATAAGCCCCCCATGAAACTCAATCGACTGCCTGAATTACAGCGCCGTGAATTTTTGCGGCGCTCTGCACAACTGGGCTTGGCTGGCATGGCTTCGCCTTGGGCCTTGAACCTTGCGGCCCTGGGTGAAGCCGCCGCTGCCGATGCCCGTGGAGGCTACAAAGCGCTGGTTTGCGTCTTCTTGGCGGGTGGCAACGACAACGGCCGCACCTTGCTGCCCGTTGACGTGGCCAGTCACGCCAATTTGGCGAGCTTGCGTGGAGGCACCACCGACCTGGGTGGATTGGTCGCACCACGGGCGAGTTTGGCCGCCACCAGCTTGTCACCCAGAGTGCCGCTGACAGGCTCTGGCGTCAATGGGACGCAACTGGCCATGGCGGCCGAACTGTTGCCACTCAAGCCCATGTTTGACGCGGGCAAACTGGGCTGGCTGCTCAATGTGGGCACCCTCATGGAGCCCACCACCAAAGTGCAATACCTGGCCAAGTCAGTGCGATTGCCGCCCAAGCTGTTCAGCCACAACGACCAGCAATCGTTTTGGCAAAGCAGCGGTGCCGAAGGGTCCACCAAAGGCTGGGGCGGTGCGATTGGCGACCTGTTTTTGTCCAGCAACGCCACCAGCACTTTCACTTGCATCAACGCCAGTGGCAATGCGGTGTTTTTGATGGGCGACCAAGCCGTCCAATACCAAATCAGCAACAGTGGCGCGGTCCCCGTCAACGGGGTGGTGTCGAATTTGTTTGGGTCAGCGGCATGCAGCCAAGCGCTGAACAAAATGATCACTTCGTCGCGCACGCACTGGATGGAGGCCGAACTCAACCGCGTGGCTTTGCGCTCCATCAACGCCCAAGCCACCGTCAAAGCCGCATTGGGCAATGCCAATGCCTTGCCATTTTCAGCCACCTTCGACACCACCCAGAGTTTGGGTCGTCAATTGCAAATGGTCGCCCGGCTGATTGCAGGACGCAGCACACTGGGCGCACAGAGACAGGTTTTCTTTGTCAGCATCGGGGGGTTTGACAACCACGATTTTTTGCTCACCCAACACCCCGGCTTGCTCGGGCAACTGGCCAATGGCTTGAGCACCTTCCAGTCCGCCATGACCGAGTTGGGCTTGGCAGACAGTGTGACCACCTTCACCGCCAGCGACTTTGGCCGCACGCTGAGCAGCAACGGCGATGGCAGCGACCACGGGTGGGGTGCGCACCATCTGGTCATGGGCGGTGCCGTTCGTGGTCAGCGCTTTTGGGGCAAGTGGCCCTTACAGGCCCACAATGGCCCGAACGACCTGGGTCAGGGGCGCTTGATCCCCACCACCAGCGTCGACCAACTGGGCGCCACCTTGGCCAAATGGATGGGGGTCAGCTCCACCGAGGTCAGTGCTTTGTTTCCCAACATCAACCGTTTTGACCAGCCCGACTTGGGATTTTTCAGCGCCTGAATCTACGCCGTGGTCATGGGACACGGCGTTCTGGGCGAAGTGTTGTGCACGTCTACCACGCCATCAACCCTGCGCCACCAACACACACCATCAGGGCCTATCTGCAGCGTCCGCCTGGGCAGAGGCGGGCAAGCCAAAGACCCGGTCAAAGCACCAGGTGAACGCGATGGCATAAAAGAAAAAGAAGGCCAGCAGGCCCAAGTTGGCCACCAAGGCAGCGGTGGGCGAAATGTCGAGCCACAGCGACATGACGGGCAAAAGAAGGATCACCAAGCCGCCTTCAAAACCCGCCCCGTGGGCCAGCCGCCTGACAAAGGAGCGGCCACGCACGGATTGGCGCGATTCCCAGCGCTCAAAGAGCCAGTTGAAGGCGTAATTCCACGTCAGTGCAATGCTCGACAACACAAACGCCAGGCCAAACGTTGAGGTGGGCGACTTGTCAAAAGCCACACTCAACACGGGACCGACCACGGCGATGGCGATGGCCTCGTACAAAAGGGCCTGAAAAACGCGGCGGGTGGTGGGGGACATTTTGGGGAATGCGATGATGAGTGCGGTGAGGTGGGCGGCAAGGCGTTGCAGTCATCAAGAAGGCAACACGTCCTGGTCTTCAGGCTCTTGCCCGCCTTGACGGCTCAAGAATGCCAGTGCGGCATTCACATCGCCACGGTGGGCACGCTGGGCAAAGTAATCGGCTGTTTTCATGGCTGAGAGCTTTTCAGCCACGGCACTCACAATGAATTGGTTCAAGGTGGTGCCGTCTTCACGGGCTACTTGCTCTGCTCCCGCCTTCAGTGAAAGCGGCAAACGCAGGGCGTAATTGCTTTGGGTTCCCATATCAGGCTCCTTGAAAAAATGGCCGTGGTGTCATGACACCGATGCCAAACTTGCTCAAATACTGGCCCGTGTCCATGAGTGCCGAGTTCACTGCCGCGCCGTGCGGACATTGGGCGGCAACTTGCCCGGTGCGCTGGTGCGCCAAGGGTTGATGTCCAGCCCGCCGCGCCGGGTATAGCGGGCATACACCGTGAGCTGGGTGGGTTTGCAGCGCGTCCAGATGTCCATGAAGATGCGCTCGACGCATTGCTCATGAAACTCGTTGTGGTTGCGAAAGCTCACGATGTATTGCAGCAAGCCCGCTTGCTCGATTTGCGGGCCGCTGTAAGTGATTTGCACGCTGCCCCAGTCGGGCTGGCCCGTCACCAAGCAATTGCTTTTGAGCAAATGGCTGACCAGGGTTTCGGTCACGGGCAGTTCTTCGGCATTGGCGCTCAGCAGATCCGGTGCGGGCTCGTAACGTGTGCACTCGATGTCCATGCGGTCCAGGTTCAGGCCGTCGAGCTCGTGCACGGGTTCGGTGTCAAACTGCTCTTGCAGCAGCAGCTTCACGCCCACGCTGGCCTGCATGGTGCCGCCGTGCCAGATGGCAGCGCTGATGTCGCGGCGAATCATGTCGCGCACCACGTCGGCGCTTTCCAGGCGGGTGTTGTTGAAGCTGTTCAGATACAGCTTGAAGGATTTGCTCTCCACGATGTGTGTGCTCTCGGCGGGCACGGTGATGTGCGCCAGCGCCACCTGCGGTTTGCCCTTCAGGTTAAGCCAGGACAGCTCAAATGCGGTCCACAAGTCAGCCCCAAAAAACACGGGCTGCCCGGTGACGCCGATCTCGGCGCGTTTGGTGGCGCGGGGGATGGGGAACAGCAGGCTGGCGTCGTACTGATCGACGTAGGCGCTGGACTTGCCCAGTTGGGATTGTTCTGGGGAGTTCATGCTCATGCTTGCACCTTGCGACGAAACACCAAACGGTCAGGCTCGGACACTTGCGGGTCGTAGGCGTAGCCTTCCAGATCAAAACCCAGCAACCCTTCGGGGTGGGTGATGCGGTTTTGCACCGCATAACGCGCCATCAAGCCCCGCGCTCGCTTGGCGTTGAAGCTGATGATTTTGTATTTGCCGCCTTTGAAGTCTTCAAACACACACTCGATCACGCGGGCCTTGAGCGTTTTTCGGTCCACCGATTTGAAGTATTCCTGAGAGGCCAGGTTCACGATGACCGGGGTTTTGTCTTTGGCCAGCTGGCCGTTCAGATACTCGGCAATTTGCGGCCCCCAAAACTTGTACAGGTTGCTGCCCTTGTCGGTCTGCAGCGTGGTGCCCATTTCCAGGCGGTAGGGTTGCATCCAATCCAGCGGGCGCAGCACGCCGTACAGGCCACTCAAAATGCCCACATGGGTTTGCGCCCAGTCCAGGTCTTGCGCTGACAGGCTCTTGGCATCCAAACCTTCGTACACATCGCCATTGAAGGCCAGCACAGCTTGCTTGGCGTTCTTGGCGGTGAACTTGGGCGTCCAAGCTTGGTAGCGGGCCACGTTCAGGGCCGACAAAGCGTCCGACAAGTCCATCAGCTCGGCGATTTGCTGGGGCGACTTTTGGCGCAGCACCTCGATCAAGGCCTGCGATTGCGGCACGAACTGCGGCAGCGTGTGGGGCACGCCTGCGGCGGGGGTTTCGTAATCCAGAGATTTGGCGGGTGACAATAAAAAGAGCATGACTTGAGCTTCAGAGCAGAGGAGGATTGAGACTGGGCGCGGGGCCAGACACAGGGCGCTCGGTCAATCGACCCGAGACATATTTGTGCAACACACTGGCGATCAGGGTTTGGTACGGGATGCCCTCTTCCAGCGCTTTGGTCTGGATGTCCGACAGATCACCCGAAGACAAGCGGATGTTGACCCGCCGGTCCTTGATGGCGGTGGCTCGCGCAGCGGCTTTGAACTGGGCCAACTCGCTTTTGCTGGCCACCGATTGGAGTTGCCCCTTGTTGAACAAGTCGAGCAATTCGGCTTCTTCACGGTCCACTTTGCGGTCAATCTTGGACATCGCCTTCTCCTTGCATCAAATAATCACGGGTGGCCTTGCGGCTGGGGATCACGGTTTTTAGAAAAAAATGGTCCACATCTTCCACAAAAGGCACCAAGTAGGCATAGCCCGCGTGGGCCACCACCAAAATGCGTTGGCCGGGAGACTGCCCCGCGTTGGGATGCGCGAGGATGTCCAGCAGCCCTTGTCCCTCGATGGCCACGACCATGCTTTCAAACGAAACACCCCGCTCCGATTGGAGCCACTGGTTTTTTTCGGCGTTCCAGCGCATGGGTTTCATGCGGGCATTTTAGACAACGTGTGCATTTTGTCATCACACCTTCCGCGTTCCACCCTTTCGGTCTGCGGTTATGGGCGACGCAGCCCCCGGTGCTGACACCGCGACAATCGAAGCCATGTTGGACCTTCTTTACCGCGACGAACACTTGGCCATCGTCAACAAGCCCGCCGGCTGGTTGGTGCATCGCACCCCGTTGGACAGGGGCGAAACCCGCTTTGTGCTGCAGGCCCTGCGCGACCAGATCGGCCAACACGTCTGGCCCGTGCACCGGCTGGACAAAGGCACCAGCGGCCTGCTGGTGTTTGCGCTGAGCGCCGAGGTGGCGCGCACGCTGGGCCAAGCCTTTGAAAGCGGCGATGGCCTGGAAAAAACCTACCGGGCTGTGGTACGTGGCTGGCCTTTGCCCGAGGGCCTGATCGACCACCCATTAAAGCGCATGCCCGACGACATGCGCACTGAGCGCCTGGAAGTGCAGCCCGCCCAAAGCCGCTTTGCCACCCTGCGCCGTTTCGAGCTGCCGCTGCACCAGCAAAGTTTTGCCAGTACCCGCTGCGCCGATGTGGCGCTGGAGCCGCTCACGGGCCGTCGCCATCAGCTGCGACGCCACATGAAGCACATCGCGCACCCCATCATTGGCGACGCCACGCACGGCAAAGGGCCACTCAACCGCGCCGTGGCCGAGTGGGTCGGGTTGCAGCGGCTGTGGTTGCATGCAGAAAGTCTGGAATTGCCTCACCCGGTCAGCGGGCAGCGGCTGTGTTTGACGTCGCCTCTGCCAAGCGAGTGGGGGCTTTGGGATGCTTTTCGAACGCCTGTCGTTGCTTGCATCCGGTGAGGCATCTCAATGCGTGGTGGTTTGCGGGGGCTTTCGCGTCGGGGGCGTCGCTCCTACAGTGGGATGTGGGAGCCCCGCCCTCGGGGCGATTCTTCGTGGTTTGCAGGGGCTTTCGCGATGGGGGCGTCGCCACCACAAGAGGAAATTCCGCAAAGGACTGGTCGCCCACAGGCGGGATATCCTCACATCGGGGGCGGTTGTCACCCAACGGATAACGATTGGCCCGGTTTTCCATAAGATGCCGAATTCAGCCGCCATCGTGCGCCAAGCTTCCACACACCGCGACGACCCATTTCATGAGCCTGCTTTTCACACCTTTCACTTTCGACGCCCCTTCTGGTCCGCTCACCTTGCCCAACCGCATTGTGATTGCGCCCATGTGCCAATACTCGGCCGACCACGGCCAAGCCACCGACTGGCACCTGACACATTGGACCAACCTGCTCAACAGCGGCGCGGGCCTGTTCACCATCGAAGCCACAGCGGTCTCAGCCGTGGGCCGCATCAGTCCCGGCTGTCTGGGTCTGTGGGACGACGCGACGCAGGCTGCGCTGGGTGACAAACTGCACCGCGCCCGCCGCCTGGCCCCGCACATGCCGGTGTGCATTCAAATTGGCCACGCAGGCCGCAAGGCATCGAGCGCAGCCCCTTGGGACGGCGGCATGCTGATCACTCCCGAAGATGGCGGCTGGCAGCCTGTGGCACCCAGCGCCCTGCCCCACTTGCCCAATGAAGCGCCTCCCACAGAGATGAGCCTGGCCGACATCGCACAACTCAAGGCCGACTTTGTCAACACCGCCCGCCGCAGCCACGAACTGGGCATTGAGGCCATCGAGTTGCACGCCGCGCACGGCTATTTGCTGCACGAGTTTTTGTCGCCGATTTCCAATCAGCGTACCGACGCGTATGGCGGCTCGTTTGAAAACCGCATCCGCTTGCCGATGGAAGTGTTCAAGGCCGTGCGCGAAGCCTTTGGTGGCACGCTGGGCATGCGCATTTCGGGCACCGACTGGGTCGATGGGGGCTGGACGGTCGAAGAAACCGCCGCCTTATCGGTGCAACTCAAACAAGCCGGGGCGCAGTTCGTGCACATCTCCTCGGGCGGCGTGTCGCCCTTGCAAAAAATTGCCCTAGGGCCAGAGTACCAAGTGCACCTGGCCAAAACCGTCAAAGCCGCCTCGGACCTGACCACCATCGCCGTAGGCCTGATCACCGAGCCCGCTCAGGCTGAAGCCGTGCTGCAGCGCGGCGACGCCGATCTGGTGGCGCTGGCCCGATCTTTCATGTACAAGCCGCGCTGGGGCTGGGAAGCGGCTGTGGCCCTGGGCGGCACCGTCGACTCACAACACCAGTATTGGCGCAGCCTGCCCCGCGAAGCAAAGAACATCTTCAACGACGCCAAGATTGGCATGCGCTGATTTCCAAACCCCATAAAGAGAGACAACCATGAACACACGTCGCAAAGTTTCCAAACTGCTGGCCTTGGCCAGCCTGTGCGCCCCCTTGGCCTTGATGGCCCAGGCCTTCCCCAGCAAGCCGATCACCTTGGTGGTGCCCGTGCCACCAGGCGGTTTGGTCGACACATCGGCCCGTTTGATCTCGGAGCCTTTGGGCCGTTTGATTGGCCAGTCGGTCGTGATCGACAACAAGGGCGGCGCCAGCGGCAACCTGGCTTACCAACAAGTGGCCCGCAGCCCCAAAGACGGCCACACCTTGTTGGTGTCTTACTCGGGTTACCACATTGCCAACCCCATCCTCATGAGCAAACTGCCATGGGAGTTGAAAGATTTGACGCCCGTGGGTTTGATCACCGTGGCCACCAACGTGGTGGCGGTGCACCCTTCAGTGCCTGCCAATAACATGCGGGAATTCATCGCCTATTTGAAGCAAAACCCGGGCAAGCTGAATTACGCGTCTCAGGGCAATGGCTCGGTGTCGCACATCGGCACCGAAATCTTCAAGCAACAAACCGCCGTGGATTTGGTGCATGTGCCTTACAAGGGTTCGGGCCAGGCCATTGCCGACGTGTTGGGCGGCCAAGTGCAGGTGTTCATGACCACACCACCCTCGGTGATGCAGCACATCCAGGCGGGCAAACTCAAGGCGCTGGCCGTGACCGGCAAAAAACGCCACCCCGGCATGCCGCAAGTGCCCACCATGGCCGAGGCGGGTTACCCCAACATTGACCTGGAAGCTTGGGTGGCCCTTTATGCCCCAGCCGGTACGCCTGCGGCCACCATCAACCAACTGGCCGATGCCGTCAAACGCAGCCTGGATTTGCCCGAGAGCAAGCAGCGGGCTGATCAAGCGGGCATTGAAGTGCGCTTTCTCGCCCCGGCCGACATGACCAAACTGCTGGACCGCGAAATCGCCGACTGGACGCAAGCCATCAAGACAGCGAACATCAAGCTCGATTGAGCTTGACAACACACATGCGCCAATCGCAAGCAGGTTTCAGAACCTGAAGGCTGGTGCACAGCGTTGCTCCTGTGAGAAGGGTTCAGTCCGCGCGATGGATCAGCGCCTTGGCCAAACCATTCAAACGCGTGCCTGAACGCGTCAGGTCGGTCACGATGCTGAAGTGGTTCAGGGCCGGCAAGGCTTCGCAAACCGGCACGGTTTGGGGACCCCAAGCCTGGTGAATCTGGCGGATGTGCCGCAGAAATTCGGCGCTTTCTTCGCCCCCTGCCACCGCATACAGCACGCCCTTGCGGGGGCGTTGCCATTTGGCGGGGCTGGCCATGCGCACTTGCGCTGGCGTGAGCCGCAAGTCGCCCTGAAGAAAAGGTGTTTTGCGCATGGGTGCCAGGTCAAACAAGCCTGAAATCGACAAGGCTTTGCGCATCAATCCTGCAGGCAAATCGCGCCCCAGTTTTTTCCAGTCACAGCCCAGAAGCATGGCGGCCAGATGACCACCGGCCGAGTGTCCAATCACGGTGATGTTGTCCGCATCACCGCCGTGCTCGGCAATGTGCCGCCAGACCCAAGCCGTGGCCTTGGCCATCTGCAAAGCAATGTCTGGAATGGTGACAGGCTGCTCGGGCGTGCCGGGACACAGCGCGTAATTGACCACCACCACGCAAGCGCACAGGTCGCGCAAACCCGGAGCGACAAAGGAGTGGTCCGATTTGTCCAGACTGCGCCAATAGCCGCCGTGGATGAAGACCACCACAGGCGCGCTGGCACGCGCTGCGGGAAAGATGTCCAGTGTTTCGTTCAGGCCGTCGCCATAGGGCACATCGAGTGCGGGCTTGAGCGTTTCACGCGCCAGCTCAGAGGCACGGGTCCAATGCGCAAAATGGTCCGCAAAGTCGGGCACCAGCGCCCGGTTGTTGTACATGCGGTCGTGCCAGGCGGCGTCTTTGATGGGCATGGCAGTCCCCTTTTTTTAGATTTTCATTTCCAGACGCACTTGGACATTGCGCCAATTGCGGTCGGTGGTGCGGGCTGTCTCCTGCTGCATGCCCGTG
>CAITSG010000225.1 GCA_903894995.1 uncultured Burkholderiales bacterium | reverse complement strand
CCCTCAGCTCAAGGGCCTGAGCGACGAGTTCCGGTCAGAGCGCATTTCCCAATAGACTAGACTCAACGGTCTCGACCATGCAGTACATCAGCAGTTCCGGTCAGAGCGCATTTCCCAATCGTCTAGACTCCGTGAGTTGTTCGAGGGCGAGTTCCGCTAGTTCCGGTCAGAGCGCATTTCCCAATCGTCTAGACTAGAACCGAGATAAGCTGTTGTTCTACAACGGTTTTCTTGGTTTCTAGTCTCGTCAAAATTGTTGTTCTACCCAAATAAATCGAACTGATCAGGCGTTTTTTTCGCAGGCTCTTTGCGTCGGCCCTGAAAACTGATGATCCGTTCGTACTGTTTGTCGGTCAATTGCAAGACATTGACCTTGCCCCCTTTGGGCAAAGCGGCCTCCACTTGTTTGCAATAGGTTTGAACCTGCGCGTGGCTGGTACAAAACCGCATGTAAACGCTCAGTTGTGCACGAGAAAAGCCCATGTCCAAAAGGCTCAGTCTGAAGCGTGTGGCGGCAGCACGTTCTGCGGCCTCGACCACTGGCAAATCGAACATCACCAGCATCCACATCAGTCGATACCCGCTGAGCATGGCGTGTCAGTCATCCGTGTTCGTCGTCCGTGTCAGGCACGGGTGGCAGGGGGACACCTTGCAAGGGCAAGTCCAGCGTTTTGCGCTCGCCCAGTAAAACCTGGGCCAAGGAAGTGGCCAATTTTTGCACCGCCACCAACACAGGGGTGCGGCCTGCTTCTGTGGCAAGGTCTTGGTAGAGGCTTTGCACCAAGGCACGTTTGGTGTCGGCATTGACATGGCAAGATCCCAGAAACTGCATTTTCCAAACCGCCAAGTCAATCACCGGGCGAAACGGCTCCATCAGATCGTCCACCAGGCGCATGGCGTTGTTGTCGTGGCTGTGGTGCAGGCCCAAGCTGGGGTGCAAACCTGCCGCCACCACCGCCCGCGCCGTGGCAGCGCGCAAAACGGTGTAACCGTAATTGAGCAAGGCGTTGACCCCGTCGGCCTGCTGGTCGCGCCGAAAGAGGGGTCCCATCAACAAGCCCCAATATTTGCGGGCACCTTGTGCCTCCAGGTTGTCGGGGTCGCCGCTGCGCACCTGTTTGGCCAGGGCTTGTACCGGCGCATGCGCTGCACCCGTGGCTTGCAACACGGCGGCTTGGTTGAGCAACTTGGCTTTGACGATGCTTGCCCACAGTTTTTTGCGGGTAGGCAAGCTGCAAGCGATTTGCGCTTCAAACCGGTGGGCTTGTTGGTGGTGTCCATCAACGGGCCAAAGCATGCCCACCACGTTGTGGTTGGCAGCACACAGCACAAAGGGCGCACCGCGCTCGGCCAGCGCCACCAGCAGGTTGTTGGTGTAGCTCAGGCCATGGGCGTTGGCGATCAGGGCGGCAATATCGTCGAGCGGCACGCGCCCGACTTCTTGACGGTCTTCGCCTGTGCTGTGCACCAGCATGAAACCCCGATACACCGACAAGTGCCGCTTGTCGTTGGAGACTTCGACGATGCGGCCCAGCATGGGGTGGGGCTCAGCTCAGGGCTGCTGCGGCATGGGGTGTGCCTGCATTTGCACGCCCAGCGCTTGCAGCACTTTGAACACGGTGTCAAAGCGGGGTTTGGCCCCCGCGCTGAGGGCTTTGTAAAGGCTCTCACGGCCCAGCCCGGTGTCACGGGCAATTTGCGCCATGCCGCGGGCTTTGGCTACATCACCGATGGCCGACAAGAGCAAATCGGTGTCGCCGCTGGCCAGCGCCAAGTTCAGGTATTGGGCAATGACCTCTTCGCTGTCGAGGTAACTGGCGGGGTCAAATTCAGTGGTTTTGCTCATCTTCATGCTCCTTGGCAAGTTCTTTGGCTTTGGCAATGTCTCTGGCCTGGCTCGACTTATCACCCCCAGCCAGCAAGAGGACGATGTGCTCACCGCGCCGCGTGAAATAAACCCGGTAGCCTGGGCCAATGTGCCAGCGCAGCTCAGACACGCCTTCGCCAACGCTTTTGACATCGCCCCAATGACCGGCGGCCACTTGCTTGAGACGCAAGACGATGGCGGCTTTGGCCCGGTAATCCTTTAACCCACTGAGCCAACGGCTGAAAGTGGTCGTTTGGGCAAGGCGGAATGGGTTAATTGTATCCATTTAGATACTTATGTGGTTCAGTTGGTAAAACCGGGGTCAAGCAATTGACCGATAGGCGAAATACTGGCGTGTCGACCATTGGCTTTCTGCAAAGAGCCCGCCATCTTCGAAACATAGCCAAATGGATCTGACTTGTCCCGGTTACGAGCATCGACATTGGCTTCGTTGTGCGCAGCCATGAAAATTTGCCCATTCCCGCTGATCGTTGTAATGCGGGCGATCATCTTGGGGTTGTCTGGGGCACTCAAAGCCAACATGTCTCCAATCATCAACCGCATCACCAACGGCTTGCCACTGACACTCAGCGCTGGATGGCGCAGCCGGGCCAAGCCATGCTGGCGCACCAATTGGTAAGCCTCAAACGTTGAGACGACTTCACCTTCCCACTTGCCTTTTTCATTGCGCACGATTTCCATGCAGTAGTTGCTGTCGCCCTTGTAGCCCTTGTAAGGCCGAGGTTCGCCATTGGGCAAGAGGCCGTGCCTTGCCGTGGCATGGGCATCGGCAAACTCGATCACTTTGAGTACAGCGATCTCTCGGGTGCGCACGCCGTCCAGCGTTTTGCGCACTTGCACTTTTCCGCCGCCTAGCAGGCCATAGGCCGTGTCGTTGTGCATCGCCCCTTCGTGCCCGTGGTCGGGTTTGTGGCTGACCCAAATGTTGCCGATGGCGCGTTGCACATGGTCGCGGTAGCTCTCCCAGGGCAGGGGCATGGTCTCCACCAGTCTGTTGAGCTGCTTTTCTCGGGCGCTGGCACTGGCTTGGGCGAAACGGTTGAGCATTCCCTGATCAGTCACAGCGATCACGCAGGCGTCCACCGCGTGATGGCGGTGGTCGTTGCGGTTTTTTTCACCGTCCAGGCCCAGGATGTCGTTGAGCCCAAACTTGGCCCGCAGCATGGCCGTCATGCGCCCGGGAATCACACGGGTGTCTTGTGGGCAGATCAGGCTGAGGTATTCACGCGCCACGCGGCTCAGGTGCCGGGTGTCGTTCAGGGCGCGGGCCAAAAAGCCTTTGTCTTCTCGCAGCCATTGCTCTAAACCATCGGGGGCAAATCGGTAGCGTTTGCCTTTGGGCATGAGGCTGGCGCGCTGCAGCATGTCTTCAGTGGGCCATCCTTGCGTTGCAAAGTCGGCAGCTGCTTGTGCCGGGGTGCGGTTGCCTTTGATGCGGTTGGCCTGGCGCATGGCCACGGTTTTGTTGTTTAGGCTGTCGTCCAAGGTTTTCGAAAACGGCAGGATGTGCTCGATTTCGACCTGTTCGCTGAACAGCATTTGGGCGCTGATCTGTACACCACTGTAGGGGCAGCGTCGGTCGGCCACGTTGAAGCTGAGTTCTTCCCAAAGAATCATTTTTTGCAGGTCGATGGCACGAACACGCTCTGGGCCAGTGCGGAGCAGCTTGGCAATGTCCTCGCGCATTCGCTCGTTGCGGCGCTGGTTGTCGGCTTGGCGTTTTTGCTCTTCTTTGCGCTGATCCTGACTTTGCTTGAGGTCGCGGGCCAGTTCAACAATCACCTCGCTGGGGTGGCCATAGCGTTTGATGAGCGCGTTGACCACCGTGCGCACTTGGTTCAGACCGATGTGTACCGTGGGGTTGGCGATCTTGCCGTAACGTTTTTCGGCAGGGTCTTCGGGCTTGCCGGTGCCAAAGCCAACGTGGCGCTGGAGGTATTGGCCGTAATAGGGCAGATGGGGCAGGATTTCGCCCGTGGCGGCGTGGCTGATGTGGCTGTGGTGGTCAAAGCCAGCGGCCAGCACAGCTTTGTCGTAGGTGATGACTTCGCCGCGTAGGGCGGGCAGGATTTTTTCAAGCGCCTTGGCGCTCAGACTGCCGTAGCCTTCGGCCAGCGGCACGTTGGCGATGCGTTCTGCCGTGATGTCATCAATACCGGTTTGAGCCTGCAACCACGCAATCAGCCGGGCTTCGTTTTCTTCGGTCACCAATTGCATGACGATGGCGTCTTGCTGCACCTCGTCAAAGCTGGCCCATTGGCTGCCAAAAAACTCTTTCTTGGCCAACATGGCACTGGTGCTGTTGCCTTTGAGTTCGGTGCGTTTTTCGTCTTGCAGATTGAACTGCCCCGAAAAGCCAAACAGCTTTTGAATCTGGGTGAAGCTGCGTTTGCTGTTGGTCTCAAGCGCATGGACAAGCTGGTCACGCTGGGTGAGTGTGAGCGGTTCTTCGCTCAGTCCCTCGCTGAGGAGGCGCAGGTTGTTCACTTCTTGGTAAATGCGAAAGCGCTGCTGGCTGGGCAGGGCCAAGGGGGCACGCTCTTCGTAGGGCATTAATGTGCAGCGACCAGGCTTGACGGGTTTGAGCGGGCGCTGGTGCAGCAGGCAGTCTTTGAGTTCGTCGCAGGCCGTGTCGTGAAACAGGGCCGGATGGAGTTCGCTCTGTTTGGCCCAAAGCGCATCGAACTCGGCCTCGATCATGGCGCGGTCGATGTACAGGTCGTAGCTTTTCTCGATTTTGGTTTTGCCGTTGTCTTGGGCAATGCGGTTTTCGCGGTAACGCGCCCGCACCGACAGGCCTTGTTGGTGGCGGGCAAACAGCCATTCACCCACCGTGCGGCAGCCCGTGGTTTGCATGGCTTGGCGCAGTTGGCCGATGGCGGTTTTGAGTGCGCCGCTGTCGTTTTCTTTCTTGTCGGTTTTGCGGTTGCTCTTGAAGCCACGGCGCTGGTTGATGTGGAACAGGGCGCGGGCGAACTCTTTGGGCAGCAAGGCTTGGTCGAGGCCCTTGGCGCGCAAGGCAAACGGGTCGGTTTTTTCGAGCGCTTTGCGGGCGGCTTCGTCTTGCGGAAAAAACCCGTGGCGCAGCAGCGTGGCCATCATGCGGTTTTTGCGTTTGAGCAGGCGGTCACGGCGGCGGCGCATGGCACGCGCTTCGCGGCGACTGACGGCCAAGGATGAGCCGTCTTTGGGGTTACGCCCGTCGCTGAAAATACGCACCCCAGCCTTGATCACGGCGCAGGGTTCGTCTTGCGGGTTGAGTCGGACCATGGCCCAGCCCAAAGAGGTGGAGCCCAAATCGAGGGCCAGTCGGTAGCGCATTTGGTGCATGGTATTTCCTGTCATTTCGAACTTACGAATGAATACCATTGTGCTATATTCACCCCACATTTCGACGATTGGGAAATGCGCTCTGAACGCTAACAAGCAGAAAGATGCACCAAATGGAAAGGCCGCTATATGCGGCCTTTCAACTTTTCGAATCTCGCCCTTGAAGAGGCGAGCGGGTGGCCCCGCTGACTGCGCT
>CAITSG010000224.1 GCA_903894995.1 uncultured Burkholderiales bacterium | reverse complement strand
CGGCAAAGGCTTGAGCTTGTGGTCGCTCCAGACCTGTCGCCACAAACGTCCACCGCGTCGCCCGTGGTACAGGCCCAGCATGTGCCGCGCGACCGCATACCAAGGGCAGCCGTCTTCGGCAAAGGCCCGCTCCATGTAGGCCACCATGGCCTCTTCCACATCTTCGCGACTGGGCACTTCGTGGGCATCGCCGTAAAAAGCGGCGTCCCAACTTCCCAAAAGCCAAGGGTTGTAGTACGCCTCTCGCCCAACCATCACGCCGTCGGCCTGTTGCAAATGCAGAGCGATCTCGTCATTCGTTTTGATGCCGCCGTTCACCGCGATCAGCAGCCCCGGAAAGTCTTTTTTGAGCTGGTAGGCCAGTTCGTAACGCAACGGCGGGATTTCGCGGTTCTCTTTGGGACTCAGGCCATCGAGCCAGGCATTGCGGGCGTGCACGATGAACACCCGGCAACCGGCCTCGCTCACCGTGCCCACAAAGTCGCGCACAAAGTCATAGCTTTCAATGCGGTCAATGCCAATGCGGTGCTTCACGGTCACCGGCACATCCACCACGTCCAGCATGGCTTTCACGCCGTCGGCCACAGTGCGAGGCTCGTTCATCAGGCAGGCGCCAAACGCGCCGCGCTGCACACGGTCTGAGGGGCAGCCGCAGTTGAGGTTGATCTCGTCATAACCCCAGTCTTGCCCCAGCTTGGCTGCATGGGCCAAATCGGCGGCGTCGCTGCCGCCCAGCTGCAGGGCCACGGGGTGCTCTTCGGCGTTGAAACGCAGGTGCCGCTGCACGCTGCCGTGACGCAAGGCACCGGTGGTCACCATCTCCGTGTAAAGCAAGGTGTGGCGGGTCAGCAGGCGATGGAAGAACCGGCAGTGCCGGTCGGTCCAATCCATCATCGGCGCAACGCTGAGTCGCCATGGTGTTGTTTTCATTGAAATTTCTTATAAATCAAGCACTTACAAAACATTAGAAATCGTCTCATTTCCACCAATTTGCCACGATTACCCCCTTTTTTATCCCTGCGGGATACAATGTATCCACGTTTTGGTCATGTATCCCAGATCTTCTGGACTCTTGGTCACGACCCGATAAGGGCCCAAGATGACCGTCTCCACCTCAATCGTAGAACGCAAAAACAAAAAGGACATCAGCTCCTTCACCGCACAAGTCAGAGTCCGCAACAACGGCAAACTGGTCTTCAGCGAAGCCAAAACCTTCCCGCGAAAAGAAGCCGCAAAAACCTGGCTCCTCAATCGATCAGAAATCCTGGGTACAGAAAAAGGCATTCAAACCGCCCTGCGCCCAAGAGAAAACGACCCCACCATCGATCTCGTCATTCAACGATACATGGATGAACAAAAAAAGATCGGGGATACAAAACGCGGGTGCTTAAAGATCATGCAAAACGCAGCGTTTGCAGAACTCAGATGCTCCCAAATCCGAAGCGATGATATTGTAGGTTTTGCAAAAGGACTCAACGTCGAACCCTCCACCATCGGCAACTACCTGTCCCATTTGGCCTCGGTTTTCAAAGTCGCCCGCCCAGCCTGGGGCTATCAATTGGACTACCAAGTGATTGAAGATGCACGCATCGTCACAAAACACTTTGGAGTCACCTCCCGCTCCAAAAGCCGCTCACGTCGCCCCACCCTCGCAGAGTTGGACACACTGATGGCGTACTTCAGCCAACGCGAACAACGTGAGCCCCGGGTTCTGCCCATGACAGAGATCACCTACTTTGCCTTGTTCTCAAACCGTCGCCAAGCCGAAATAACACGGTTGAAATTCGCCGAGTTCGATGAAACCTATGGCGAAATCATGGTCAGAGACATGAAGCACCCTGGTGAAAAAATTGGCAACGATGTGATGACCAAACTACCCCAAGAGGCACTCAATTGCGTGCTTGCAAGAAAGACTTCACGCAAGCAAAGAGATGGCCTAGTTTTCCCGTTCGACTCGGGAACGATAAGCAGGGCTTTCACAGATGCCTGTGCAATGTTGGGCATCAAAGATTTGCATTTTCACGATCTAAGGCATGAAGGCATTTCACGACTCTTTGAGATGGGATGGGCTATTCCAAACGTAGCTCAAGTTTCTGGCCACAGAAGTTGGTCAAGTTTGAAGCGTTACACCCATTTGCGCCAAGATGGTGATAAATACAAAGATTGGTCGTGGCATGAAAGAGTCAAACCCGCCACAAGCCTTCGCTTGGCAACCAAAGAGGGACAGCTTTAGGCTGGAAGCGATCTATAAAGACCAGCGCCCTGCTGGAACTGGTACCATGATCGAGCGCAAGAACGAATTGATTAAAGTAGGTCACCCTTTACGTCCCATACCGGTTGTGGCCCACGCTTGCCTTCAAACAGACTTTTGGCCTGGGCTTGGATCTCGCGCTTCCATTGGCTGACCTGAATCGGATGGACGCCGTGCTCTTGGGCGATTTGGTTGATTGTCTTCATCCCACCGAGCGCCACCAGCCCCACCTTGGCCTTGAACTCCGGCGGATGAACTCTTCGCTTTTTTGATTCAGTCATTGGTAACCCGTTTCTTTAGACAGTGTCCCACTTAAACACCTGTGCCAAATTCGGGGTCCATTTCACCTGTCCAATGTGGAGAAGCATTGTGGGCATCTCTGCAGACTTCAAATTTCGGTCAAACAATCGATGAATCGCTATCTATACAGATCGTAAAACTGGCATATCTTGTTGAATTTTTTCTTTTCAACACTGATAGGCAACTCTTCTCCAGAAGGTCCATGACGATAGAAGCGACATTGGAATTTGGGCTTACTTTGTGAGTCTTGATATTCATATCCTACGAAAACATAGAAGGCAGGCTTGGCCTGAATATGCAATCGATCCTTGCTGACAGGGTGAGCGGCTCGGCGCGGTGGTGCAGTTCAAGCGCCACTTGTCCAAATCAACCGGATACACACCGTGCTCGCGGCACCAGGCGCTCTTGGCGGCCTCGTTCATCGCAGCTGTAGTGATCACGGCTTCAAGCCGGGCACCCGCAGACCAGGGCCGCGCTCGAGCAGGTCTGGTTTGTGCTTCTTCGCGCCAACGCTCCAGGGTTGCCTCGCTCACGCCCATCTCGCGAGAAACCACCTGCAGCGGTGCGCTCTCCGGAGGTAGCAACTTGGCTACCGCTTTGTCTCTGAATGCTTGTCCATATCGAGCCATTTTGTTCTTTCATCGCCGCCCCCAGGTTCTAGGTTCTATCGAGGCGACAACTAGTCTGACACAGGGGGGCCCCCACCTAGCAATTGAAAAATAGATTGAATTTGACAAGCGTCGTTATTCCATTCTGGTTGAAAAAGAACTATCTTCTCAATTTCCACTTGACTGAGCGTACGCCCTTCAGCCGTTGAAAGAAGTTTGGCAGCAAATATCAATGCTTCTCGAAGTTCAATAAACCCATTGCATGTGGATGTCTCGTCCTCGTTTTGCCACGCCTGCTTCCAATTCGTGGCAGGATCCAGATCCGTTTCGTCAAACGTGGTGCATTCCAACAGTGCTTTGCCCGATGACAACGAAACCCAATAGCCTGAAAATTTCATTTTTTCTCCTTGGTTAAAAATCTCAGTTTCGAACATTGACCTCTTGGGTGTCCAACGTATTTTTTTCGAGGTCATTCATGTTTTTTCCTGCAAATAGCGCTCGTGGCAGCCAACCCAAACGCCAGAGCTCCCAGAGCGCTTAAGACTCCAGGCTTCGCTTCACGAGCCATACCAGCGTAAGACTGTGCCGCCACTGCTTCTTCTGCCTGCGCCAAGAGTGACTTGACCAAGATGTCAATTTGGGACATTTCTGGGGGATTGGTCATATTGAGTGAGACCTTCAATGTCACATCGCTAGAAGGCTTGATGCCGCGCAAATCAAGCGCCTGTTCGGGATGCAGCACAGTCGTTACCAACTCATCCAGCCAGTTGCAGATGCTTTCAATATGATGACGGTAAACGCCCAGTATCAATGCCTGCGCTTGAACGCTTTCAGGCCCCTCTTGGCAAGACTTCGCGTCTATATAGCCATCAACGAACTCCCAAAGCACCTGCTCAAGCCGCCCTACAGATCGGCCAACATCAATTGCATTAGCCTCGCCGTTCTGTATCACGTCGGTCATGAGACCTTCTAGCCTGGCACCCAATCCGGACAAGGCATGTTCGATAACACCCAAGTGTCGTAACAAGTCATCGACAACAACAAAACGTTGATCGGTTTGCGGAACTTTGCGCCTAAGGGCATATCGTGCAGCTTTTGACAAAGGCTCCAATGCACTCCCAAGCGCCACGAGTTGAGGCGCCACAACATAGATCGTTTCCTCGGCAGTTTGTTCAGTTGTATTCATGGTCAGGTTGATCAACTCAATCCATGCCTGATCGGACCTTGGGGAGTCCATGGTTTGTTGAGTTTTTTTTGAGGAGATGTAGCGACCATGTAAATCAATGTATCAGCGGCAAACGACATACTGCGTCGCTTGATTTTGCTTTTCAACTGCAAAATACATTGACAAATTGGACGGTCAAACGCCATTCATTTTGAAAACCGTTAAGGAATACTTATGAGTGACACCTTGATTCGGCAATGGGCAATGCTGCGCACCATACCCAGATTTCCCAAGCGTATTGACGCCACGACCATACATACAAGGCTTGAAGATTTGGGTATGAGCGTTTCATTGCGAACCGTTCAGCGTGACCTCTACACACTGGCAGAAACCTTCCCCTTGACCTTTGACGAATCAAAACCGCAAGGCTGGTGTTGGCGTGAGGGTGCAAGTCAGCTAGAGGTCCCCAGCATGGATGCGCATGCTGCATTGACCTTCAATCTGGTCGAGCAATACATGCAAAACCTGCTGCCCAGATCCACTCTCAGCCACATGGCTCCTTGGTTTGATGCAGCGCAAGGTGTGGCCAACGCTCAGGCGTCTACGGTCACGAAATGGCAAGAAAAATTGCGTGTAATTCCTCATTCATTCAATCGGATTCCCACCCAAATTGACCCCGATATTCAAGCCACCATTTACAGCGGACTTCTGGCAGAAAAGCAGCTAGAGGTCACATACAGAGCACTGTCCACAGGCGCTGAAGCCAAAACCTATCCACTGCATCCTCTGGGTTTGGTGGTCATGGAACAAGTGGTCTACCTTGTTTGCACCGTGAAAAATTACCAAGACGCCCGGTTTTTGGCTGTCCACCGGATTGATGCCGCTCGCCTTTTGGTGGACGATGCCAAACGTCCCGAGAACTTCGACATGGATGCTTTCATTTCGAGGGAATTTGGAATCAGCATGGGAGATGTGCCACTGAACTTATCTCTGCGAGTCAGAGGTATTTTGAGCAAATACTTGGCAGAAACCCCGGTTGCCCAGGATCAAGTGATGACGCCTTTCAACGATGAATGGACGCAAATCAACGTGACCGTGCCAGATACGGTCCAGCTCAGAACGTGGCTACGATCCATGGGCCCTGATGCGGTGGTGATGTCGCCGGCATTTTTAAAAGAGCAACTTGCTGCTGAACAAGTTGAACTGCAACGGCTTTATGCTGAATTAAACCAACCCTCGCCCTGATGGCCACCCAAATTGCCCCACTTATGGCCACCTCAAACGCCCCCACCTGAATTGATCGGGGGCAGGGTTTTAACTCCGACACCATCGGCATCTGTGGGCAAGATGCATGTTCTGACTTTCCTCAAAGGAAGGCTAAGGTTTGAATGTCTTGAAACCCGGGATTGGATGGCGCTTGAGTTCATTAAGAAATGATGCGTGCGTATTACAGCCCAAAAGTCTTAACGCAGGCATTTTTCATTTCACGTATTGACACGACCGGAAAACGTATGCCATGCAAATCTTCAAGGGTAAAAAATTTCCCCATCATGACGACCGACCCACTTAAAACTTTATTCAGAATCACATCTTGACACGGGTGGGTTTCGTAGTGTATGAAGAATTAAAAACAACATCTACACCACACACCCCATTGGATTCCCCGCATGCATTTTTCATTCCATGGCTTGACACGGGCGGGATTCGTATGCTTGGGTTTTGTAAGGGGAAAATTTTTGCCACCCCAACCAAAGTCTATTTAAAATTTTATTCGGATTTACATCTTGACACGGGTAGATTTCACCGTGTATGTCATTTAAGTCGATGGAAACGTATATGACCATCGGACATCTGCCGCAATGTCAGTTGAGATGTGTTTTTGTGAGCAAGGACATTTTTACGAACAATGTCATCTCGGCTCTCCGAGAGCTTGGCAAGTAAATTTGAATTGGCACTGGGATGCGCAGCCAAAAGCCGATCTGCCGAATCATCTTGACCACAGATAGCCACAAGTTGTTCCAGGGTTGAACTAAGATTTTTCGCGATTGCAATAGTCGCGGCCTTGCAAAACTTACCGGTGGCAATAATTTCAAGAAGTTCATCCGCAACGTCCACCCTTCTGACAACCACTAATTTTTCAGAATCGCTACCGTTTCTTGCGGCCCATTGCAAAAAGGATTTAGGGCAGTCGCGCAAGCTCAGGATATGCTTCAAAACGCCCTGCTTCATCTCAAAAAGCAGGTCTGGATTTTCAAGAAGCAGCCAATCAAAGGCAGGATTTTTATAAAACGCCCTCGGAAACTCAGGCGCAAGTTTCAAAAGGATCTCAGAAGGGGTGTTCGGATTGAGCGCAAGATGGTGTTTTGTGGTCTCATCTGTACTGGATGAAAGCCTTCTGAGATCAACATCATCTAGGTCGCTTCTCTGGGCTATTTCACGATCGAACGCAGGGAACAAACCTAGAAGCGTATCAATATTTTGAAGTAATTTTTTATGGCGATCCAGATGTTGCGCTAGCTTCAAATGAACATCAATTGGTGTGGCCGTAGAAATTTGAGCACCAGCTCCAATCAGAGCAGAGACGACATCCGGTTTGCCATAAGTAGCGGCAAGCAACAGGGCTTCATGAAGCGAATCATCTATCGAGTCAGGGCTAGGTACCGCCTCTAAAACAACCTTGACCAGCTCTGTAGGTAGCAAGAGGACGGCTAGCATCAACGGTGTGAAACCAAAATTATTCCGTGCGTTAACGCTAACCCCACTCGCAATCACCATGCGAATAGCCGTCGCAGAGAGTTTCTGAGCATTCTTTGGCATAGAAACCAAATGCAGCGCATTATTTCCTTCAACATCGATGCTACTTCGATCAAAATTTTCTGCCAGCACCTTCTTGATTCCATCAATGTAATGGACACGGAAAACGCCAATGGCTCCGGGTTGGAGTTGTGACAAAAAATTCTTATTCATGTAAATTTCAACTGAAACGATCAGTACGCAAATTCAAAGTCATCCAAACGACGACCGATAACCACTTGAGATGATTCAATATTTTTTCATGAAATGAGACAACAACTGAATACGAACCTATTTCATCCCATCCTCGCAACACTGCCAAAGGGAAAGCCCGGGGACTCAAGACCACCTGGAGACGCGACCCAAAGAACCGGGGACTCTGGTGCAGCCTCGGGAAAGGAGCCGTAACCATCTGTGAAATAAATGCAAACCGGGAAACTGCCATTGCGTTCTTGCTCTGCGACCCATTTGAAAAAGGGACAAAACGACGTCCCGCCTCCGCCCAATGCAGGTGGAAATGGTGCATCTTTGCTGAACTCATATGGCCCATAGAGTTCTGCATCCGCAAAGAAAAGCGCGCCATGAATTTGCGGATAGGCGTCCAGAATTCCTTGAATTTCACTTTGGAACGCTGCTAGTTCTGGCCCTCCAATGGAGCCGCTCGTATCAACCACGATGGCAACATCAAAAGACTCGCCCACCATATCTTCGAGATAGAGCTTGCGGTGAATAAAACGGCGATCAAATCCACCAAAATCAAATGGCGTTGAGACCATGAATTGCCACAAAATTTCTCGCCAGCTTAAAACAGAATTAGTTGCCGATTCGATTTCACGCAAACCACCAAGACCTTGCCTGCCAAAACCTTTATTCATGCGACGTGCGACCGCACCTGCCTGCTGCACAGCAGCCCGCCAGTGACGCCTCATTTCTTCACTATGCGCACCTTCCAATGAACCCTGCTCGCCGTCGCCAGAGATTCCGATAGACAACAGGTCAAGAAGAACGATTTTCGGCATCCGGAGCTTGCCTGTATTCAGTTGCTCGTAAATTTCCTCCACGCTCAAATGAGCCAGCTTGGCATCTTCAACCCCACCTACGGGAAGCTCGTAATGAGTATCGCTGCGAATCATTCCATTGACTACTATGTCTGCGGCAATGTTCCATAAAGTGCCGTCACGCTCTTTTCTACGTGGTACATGTTGTAAAGCGGCATGCAACAACTCGTGCACAACAAGCCCGCATAGCTGCGGTGTGGTTTGCTTCTCCACAAATGAAGGGTTGAACCAGAGCACCCTGCCATTGGTTGCCGCAGTATCAACATCGTCCGAGACCCTGAATTCAGCAAACAGTGCCAAAGTTCCGAAAAAAGGATGCTCACCTCGAATTCGAAGTACAGCACCTTGCAAGCGTTTGGGGATGTCAATGAGCACAGGAATCCTATGCGCTAAAAATCAAATCGCGCATATTCCGAGCGAAGTCTTTCAGATCAGCTTTCGAGCTGATCCTCTTAGCCAATTCACCAAATTTTCCTTTTTCTCGCATCAGACGAAACATGTCTGTCGCATAAAACTGAACCCATTCAGCACCTGCCTTAGCAACAAGCCACGACAAGGCATTGACAGCGTGTTCAACCTCCTGAGCACGAACAATGAGGCCCAAGACAGTAGCGTATCTAGCCGATGCTTCAGCCGGAAAATCGGACTTACTTTTTCCTTGAAGGATTGGTTCTAAATCAGGCAACCCCTCATAAATTGAACAAAAAGCATCGAACTCACCAGCGGCGGCAGGTCCAATAGCGGGTTCAACAGACAGTCCAGCTGAACGCAGTTGATGCGCCATAAACCATGATCGAGGTGACGGCCAAGCAGGGCGCTGGGTGTCAATCTGATGCATTAGGCTTGGGCGAAAAGCCAGAAATGCGAGCACCTGTTCGCTCAGGCCAGTACGGAGTCCCCAGGCCTTGAAACTTTCAAAATCCGGCACCAAATCTAAATGTATGAAACGATTGGCTAATGCGGAGGGCATTTCAAAAACAGCTGCGCGGTCTGACTTACGGTTACCCGCTGCCCAGATAAACCATCCCTCCGGGACTCGATAGCTACCGACCTTTCGATCCAAAATCAACTGCTGCGCAATGCCTTGCATGGTTGGCGGTGCCATGTTGATCTCATCAAGAAACAAGATACCCACTCCCTTGGTGGGCAGAAATTCGGGAGGAAACCACCGTGATAAGCCATTGTCTGCAACTGGCAGCCCTCGCAAATCAGTTGGTGCCAATTGACTCAGGCGAAGGTCAACGAGTTCTAAGCCGTTTTGCTTGGCTACCTCAGAAACAATTCTGGACTTCCCAATTCCTGGCGGCCCCCAAAGCATGAGGCTCAACTGGAGTTGGTTTTTGACCAAGCTTGATAAGTAGGGGG
>CAITSG010000223.1 GCA_903894995.1 uncultured Burkholderiales bacterium | reverse complement strand
GGATTCAAATCAAACGCAGGCGACAAGCGCCACAGGTTCTGGCCGCTGTACAAAAAGCCGATGTTTTGCAGGTGGTCATCCACATTGGTGATCAGGTGGTTGAACACCAATCTGCGCCACAACTGCCGCGCATCGCGGGTGTAGTCGTCACATTTAGCCCGCATCACATCCAGAATTTCGGTATAAGAATGCTCGTCATCACGACGCGCTTGGAGCAAGGTGGCCCCCGACATGTAGGGAATGCGCTGATGCTCAGGCGTTCGGTCAAAGCGTTTGACAACCGCTACCGGGGCACCCTGCACCATCACCACCCGCGCCGCAGCGGTGTCGATGCCCGCCAAGCGGGCCAAGTGCAAGGCCAACACCTCGCCACGGGTGACGGCGCGCGCGTCACCCACACTGGGGAACTTGGCCAAACACAAGGAGCCGTCCGTGTCTTGCAGCGTGCATTTGGGGCGCATGCCGCCCAAAGATGTGCCCTTGCCCTGCAGATAGGCCAAGTCTGCACTCGTCTCTTGGCTCAGCTCCACGGCACGCGATGCGCTCAGGATTTTTTCCAACTCCAAAAACGCGGGTGTGGTGCGCTCACCATCGGCCACGCTGCGCAGGTATTGACCTTGTTCGTGGCGCAAACGCAGCGCCCCAACGCGGCTGAAATCATCCACTGCAGCCAAATAATCCAGCTCGGTCAGTGGTGCCAGTGCCGCGTCTTTGGCCCGGGCCTTGGCGTGCGCACGCGCAATCACCCGGCGGCCCCAGGCGTCAGGCTCGGTGTCGGCCAGCGCCCCCCAAAAACAGCTGTCGTTTTGAGTGGGTGGCTTGTGCAATTGATAACCCATGGTGCGGCTGAGATCGGGCGACACATCAAAACAGCGTGGGTGCGTCAACCACGCAGGGCTGTAAGCAAACTGTGAAAACTCACGTTGCCCGTCTTTGACAAAAATGAGTCGTCCCAACGGGCTCTCTGCCTGCCCCAAAAAAACATCCAAGGTCTTGCGCACAGGCCCCGATTTGAATGTACTGGGTGTTGCCATCAAAACGCCCCAGACTCTGGTGTTTTGCGCGACTTGCGCACCCTTTGGGGCAACTGCTCGTCCATCAAGGCCAGGCCAATGGTGTCTTGGGGCGTATCGAGCAACTGGTCCAGCTGGCCCAGTTCGCCAAAAACCTGCATCGCCCGGGCGAAATGCACCAGCGCCGTGCCGGGGTGGCCCGCCTCCATGCGCCTGACCGTGGTCACCGACGCACCTATGCGCTCGGCCAAGTCTTGTTGAGAAAAATGCCTGCGCCGCCGCGCCAGCGACATGGCCTGCCCCAAACGCGCAAGGCTGCGCGTGATGGGCAAAGGGAGCGTATCGGTTCCATTCATAAAAAGTATTTTATAAGCTTTTAAGAATTTTAAAGATTCATATTTGCTGCTTTAAATTTTAACTGTACAGGACCTGCTCATCGACAAGCTTGCCAAATACCGCGTTTGCGCCAAAACCCCATACGCCGACGCGCTCTGCGCGATGTGCAGCACCACGCGCTGGGTGGGCAAAAGTCGTTTTACGAATGGTGACTCAGCGTGGCCGAGCTGCAAACCCTGCTGGACCCAATGCGCCAACGCATCCTTCGCGGCGAGGACGCAGCTCCTACAACGAGATGACCCGCATTTTGTACGGTGCCCTTCATTTTGTAGGAGCCCCGCCCTCGGGGCGATAGGTGGTGGTCTGCGAGGCTTGATCGCGGCGGGGGCGCCGCTCCCACAACGAGATGCCCAGCCCTTTGTGGGTGCCCCGCATTTTGTGCGGTGCCCTGCATTTTGTAGGAGCCCCGCCCTCGGGGCGATGGGTGGTGGTCTGCGAGGCTTGATCGCGGCGGGGGCGCCGCTCCTACAACGAGATGCCCCGCATTTTGTGGGTGCCCAGCATTTTGTGGGACCCCAGCGCAAGCAAACCCCCTGCCCACGCAGTGGTCAGCACCTTGACCTAGAATCCACCACGCGCCGCAATCCTGCGGCGCATTCGCTAGGGGTGTTGAAAGCCGTGAGGCCTTCGACTGAGAAAGTCCCTTTGAACCTGATTGAGGTAATCCTCGCGCAGGGAAGCTTGTCAAAAGAACCGTGTCCCATTTGTGGGCGCACCACGTTCCCAGCCAGCCGACCTGCCATAACGTTGAAGGAAAAACGTCATGGCATTTTTTTCGCCATTTTTTTCGTCCAGTTCGCACCGCTCTTCTGAGCTTTTGACTTGCCGAGTCACCCACATCGCCAGCGCCGTGGCTTGTCTGGCCTGGGGCTGCGCCCAAGCTCAAACGCGAGCCCAAACGCCAGCGGTGAGTGAAATCACCATCACCGGCTCGGCCCCCTCGCAGGTCAGCGGCTTTGGCGATGTGCCTTTGCGCAAAGCGCCTTTCAGCGCAGTGACCATCGACCAGCAAACCCTGCAAGACATCGGTGCACAACGCGTGTCCGACGCCCTGCGCCTGGACGCCAGCGTGGCCGACAGCTACAACTCACCCGCCTATTGGGACAGCCTGAGCGTGCGCGGTTACACCCTGGACAACCGCTACAACTACCGCCGCGAAGGCCTGCCCATTTCGGCCGAAACCATGATCGGCATGGACAACAAGGAGCGCATCGAGCTGTTCAAAGGCACCAGCGGCATCCAGGCTGGCACCAGCGCCCCGGGCGGTTTGGTCAATTACGTGGTCAAGCGCCCACCCACAGCCAAGGACGAGACCATCCGCTCGGTCAGCACCAGCTATGGCCCGGGCAAAAACAGCAGCATCGGGCTGGACCTGGGCGGCCGCTTTGGCCAAGACCAGGTGTTGGGCTACCGCTTCAATGCGGCCTACGAAGTCCTGAACCCGTACATCAAGAACACCGATGGCCACCGCCACTTGCTGGCCCTGGCCATGGACTGGCGCCTCACGCCCGACAGCCGTCTGGAGTGGGAAATCGAGCGCAGCGAACGCCAGCAAATGGGCGTGAACGCCTACAGCTTGCTGGCCAACGCCACCGACCCCCTGAACGGCGTACCCACCCTCCCGCCCACCGTGGACGGCACACGCAACATCACGCGCCAGGCCTGGTCGGTGCCCGGCGTTTTTGCGGGCACCACGGGCACCTTGCGCTTCAAGCAAAACCTTGACGGCGGCTGGCTTTGGACCACGCAATACGGCGCACAACGCTTGCGCACCGACGACCGTTTGACCTTTGCCTTTGGCTGCACCACACCCAGCGGCGACTGGATTGGCAACAAGTACTGCAGCAACGGCGGTTTTGACCTGTACGACTACCGCAGCGACAACGAGCGCCGCAGCAGCGATGCGCTGCAGACCGAACTCAGTGGCCAACAGACTTGGGCAGGCCTGCGCCACAACCTGAGTCTGAGTGTGCAACGCAGCCGATTGCTCGACCGCCCCTCGGCCATGCAGGCCTACAACTGGGCCGGCACCGGCAACATCGACGGCACCTCTGACAGCCCCGAAGCCCAACCCACCCCGAGCGAGCTGAACACCCAGCGCAGCGAGTACACCACCGAAGTGGCCCTGCGCAACCGCATTGAACTGAACACACAAACCGCGCTGTGGCTGGGCATGCGCCACACGCAGCTCAACCGCGCCAGCCAACGCACCGACGGCAGCCAGGCCGTGCAGGACCAGCGCAGCTTCAACACCCCATGGCTGGCTGTGACGCACCAGATCACGCCCGCTTATTCGGTGTATGGCAGCTACGGCGAAGGCATTGAAACCGAAGTCGCGCCCAACCGCAGCCGCTACACCAACGCTGGACAAGCCCTGCCCGCGCTGCGCAGCCATCAAACGGAAATCGGTGTCAAAGGCCAATGGGCCCAATCGCGCTGGCAAGCAAGCTGGTTTGACATCACGCGCCCCGTGTCGGGCGACGAAGGTACTTGCGACGAAGCCAACACCTGCACCCGAAAAATCGACGGCCAAGCCCGTCACCGGGGACTGGACTTGTCGGCTGGCATGACGCATGCCCAGTGGACCTTGGACATGGGTGCCGCCTGGATACAAGCCCTGCGCCAAAACGCCGTGATCGACCCCAGTGTCAACGGCCAACGCGCACTGAACGTGCCCCGAATGACGCTTCGCGCCCAAGCCCAATACCGCTTTGCGGCCGTACCCGGCCTGCGCACCAGCCTGCGCCTGAGCCACGAAGCCGAGCGCCAAGCCACAGAAGACGGCAGCGTTGAACTACCCGCCTGGACCACGCTGGACTGGGCCGTACACCACGACACGCGCATCCAAGGCACACGCACCCAATGGACTTTGGCCGTCGACAACTTGGCCAATCGACACTATTGGCGCGAATCACCCAAACAGTTTGGCCACCACTATCTCTATGCAGGTGCCCCCCGAACGCTGCGTCTGGCCCTGAAAACCAGTTTTTAAACAGCGGCTTCTAAATTTTTTAAAATCTGGACCACAGACCCAAAACCTGTCCAAAAGCACTCTATAATTTAAGGCTGTTCCTCGATAGCTCAGTCGGTAGAGCGCCGGACTGTTAATCCGTAGGTCCCTGGTTCGAGCCCAGGTCGAGGAGCCAGACAATAACAAAAAAGCCCATCCACAAGATGGGCTTTTTTTTGCACATCAAGCCTTCCCCAAACTCTCAACAGACGGCCCTACCTTGCCCTGCATCAAGCGCCAGGCCCAGTCCAGATCACCCTCCAGTTCCCGACGAGCGGCTTTGGCATCGCGTTGCGCCAAGGCCTGCATCAGGCCATGGTGGTGCAAGGTGCGGGGAGCGCCCTGCTCGGGGCTGTGGTGGGCCACGGCGACACGCACATAAGGGCCGCTTTGCAGCCACAGGCTGCGAATCATGGACAACAAGGTGGGCGATTGAGCGGCCTCGTACAGCGTGAAATGGAAGCGCCGATTCGCCTGCAACTCGGCCTCCACATCCCCGGTTTGCAATGCGTGTGAAAACTCGGCATCGGCCACTTCCAGTGCGGCCAACAAATGCGCATCCGCGCGCTCGGCAGCCCGCTCGGCCGCATGCCCCTCCACCAAAAGACGGGCTTGGTGAATGTCGTCCAGACGCTGCACCGACAGGTGCGGCACACGAACGGGTCTCTGCGTTGCGGACTCCAAAGCCCCCTCGGCCACCAAGCGCCGCAAGGCCTCGCGCACGGGCATCACACTGGTGTGAAAGGCGTCGGCCAAGTCACGGATCTGAAGGGTTTGCCCGCCCTGCAGGCGACCGCAAATCAAAGCGTCTGAGAGCTCGGCATAAATGCGGTCCTGCACCGAATCGCGCGAGACCGGCCGCAACACCGGCAACGGGGATCGCAAGGCTTCTGGGCTGGGGGCATCACGTCGGGGTCGGGCCATAGGGCAGTATATCCACGCTTGCTTTATTCAAGAGGCATGCCGTATTATGTGATCACATTATGGTGAACGCATGAAATCAGACCCTGTAGAACCCATGCCCGCAGCAGCGCCACGCCCCGCTTTTTGGTTTGTCCATGTGGCCTCATGGGTACTCGCGGCCATGGCCGCTGTGGCCTTTCTGGATGTGGTTCTGCGCATCGCAGGCCGCCCCATCACCGGGGCTTACGAATTGACGGCCTTGCTCATGGGCTTGCTGGTGTATGCCACCTTACCCCTGGTGACAGCGCAGGACGATCATGTGCGCGCTGGCATTTTGCAAATGTGGCGAAGTGCACCAAAGGGCTTGGCGCTTGTGCTGCGCGAACTGCGCAAGATCTTGTCCTGCATGGCATTGGCTTATCTGGCCTGGGCATTGTTTCAATACATGTTGCGGGTCGGCGCAGCAGGTGACCGGGCACCCTACATCGAAGTGCCCTTGTCGTGTGTGGCCGGATTTGGGGCGGTGAGCATGGCGCTTTCTGCGGTGATGGCCTTGTGGACCAAGCGCCATGTCGGAGTCGCATCATGAGCGCCACCTTGATCGCCATGGCCGTGATGCTGGCCCTGATTGCCTTGGAAGTGCCCATTGCCGTGGCCATGTTGGTCACGGGCGTGGTCGGTTGCCTGACTGTCCTGGGCTGGAGCCCCACATTGTTCATGGTGGGTGAAACCGCCTTCAGCACCGTCAACAACTATTCGCTCACGGTGGTGCCTTTGTTCATCTTGATGGGCAACCTGATCAACGAGGCGGACATCTCACGCGAGCTGTACCGCGCCACCTACCGTTTTGTGGGGCATTTGCGTGGCGGCCTGGCGATTGCCACCGTGCTGGCCTGCGCGGGTTTTGCAGCCATTTGCGGCAGCAGCTTGGCCACATCAGCCGCCATGACGCGTGTGGCCTACCCCGAGATGAAGCGCTACGGCTACAGCGATGCGCTGGCCACGGGCTGCATCGCCTCGGCCGGGACTTTGGGCATCATGATTCCGCCCAGCGTGGCCCTCATGGTCTACGGCATCATGACCCAGACCGATATCGGCAAGCTGTTCATTGCCGGTGTGCTGCCCGGCCTGTTGGGGGCCTTGTTGTATGTGGGCGCGGTCATGGTGTACACATGGCGGCACCCGCAATCGGGCCCGGCCGGCGAGCGCAGCACATGGACAGAGCGCTTGCATTCCTTGCGCGGCATCGGCAGTGTGGTCCTGTTGTTCGGCTTGGTGATTGGTGGGCTGTATGGCGGCTGGTTCACCCCGACCGAAGCGGCGGGCATCGGCGCTGCAGGTGCGTTTGCGATGGTGATTGCACGCGGGCGACTGACGCGCAAGCTGCTGGCCCAAGTGCTGCGCGAGACCGCGGTCACCACCACCAGCTTGTTCTTCATCCTGATTGGCGCACTGGTCTTGTCCAAGTACATCACCATCTCGGGCTTCACGCCTTGGTTGGGCGGTGTGTTTCAGGGGCTGGACCTGTCGGCCATGCAATTTTTGCTCATCATTTGTGCCATGTACCTGGTGCTGGGCTGCTTTTTGGAAAGCATGTCCATGCTTTTGCTGACGCTGCCCATTGTGTTTCCCTTGGTGGTCAGCTACGGCATCGACCCGATTTGGTTCGGTGTGCTGATCGTCACCCTCATCGAGGTGGCCCTGATCACCCCACCCGTGGGCATGAACGTCTACATGATGGCCAGCCAGATTCCATCGGTCCCGCTGAATGTGGTGTTTCGCGGGGCCAGCGCGTTTGTGGCGGCCGACGTGATCCGCTTGGGCATTTTGCTCGCTGTGCCCGCCATTGCGCTGTGGCTGCCCTCCATCACCTGATCCATCCCCGAGTCCATCTCCCCTTCGTCCTTACCCCCTGCGTCCTTCTCCCCTCCGTCCACCTAACCCAAGGAGCTTTCCCATGATCACCCCCCGTTTTCTGCGTCAATCCCTGCTGATCACTGCATTGGGCAGTCTTGCCCTTGCGGCGCAGGCCCAAACCGTCTGGCGTTTTTCCAACTGGCTGCCACCGACCCACCATGTGGTCACCGAAATGATCCAGCCTTGGGCGGCCGATGTCGAAAAGGCCACCGAGGGCCGCGTCAAGATCCAGGTGCTGCCCGCACTGGGTGCGCCGCCAGCTCACTTTGACTTGGTCAAAAACGGCGTGGCCGACATCGCCTTCAGCGTGCATGCCTACACGCCCAATCGTTTCAAGTTCACCGAAATGGGCGAGCTGCCTTTCACGACCGACCACGCGGTGGTGAACTCGCTGGCTTATTGGCGCACCTACCAAAAACACTTTGCACAAGCCAACGAACACGAAGGCACGGTGCTGCTCGGTCTGTGGACCAACGGCTCCTACCAGCTGTTCACCAAGGCCAATGCCTTGACCTCCATGAACGCGGTCAGTGGCATCAAGATCCGTGTGCCCGGCACCACGGTCGAAAAAATCACCCGTTCGCTGGGCATGACACCCATTTCCTCGCCATTGTCTGAAGCCTACGAGCAAATCTCGCGGGGCGTGATCCAGGGCATGTTCCAGCAAAAGGAAACCGTGGTCGCCTTCAAGATGACCCAGCACATGCCCACGGCGTCTTACGTGCCGGGTGGCTTTGCGCATTCCAGCCAGTTCGTGGTGGTGAACGCCGCCAAGTGGGCAGCACTGGAGGCACGCGACCGGGCTGCGATCGAAAAGCTCTCGGGTGAAACCATGGTGCGCCGCTTTGCCGCCGTCTGGCAGGCCAAGGAAGATGACGCCGACCGCCAGTTGGCTGCTGCCGGGGTCAAGGTCACCGACGTGCAAGGCCCCCTGCTGCAAGAGCTGCGCGGCAAGCTGGCTTTTGTGCAAGAAGAATGGCTGGCAGACGCGAGCAAGAAATCGCCCGCCGCCAAACAAGCGCTGGACGAATACCGTGCCCTCATCACCACCGTGTCGCGCGAGTTGGGCGTGAGCAAATGAGCCAGCCCGCAGGCAACGACTCATTTGAATTGTTCGACCTGCGGGTGGAGTGGGAAGGCGATGGTCCTTGCTGGTGCAAGGCCAAAGCCGGAGACCACTTCGAGCTGCATGGCGAGCAGCTGCATTTTCCGCCAGGGCAAAGCTGGTCCATCTACACCCTGGCGGCGCTGCTGCCCATCTTGCCCGCCAAGCAGCGCCCCTGCCACCCCAACGACTGGATGAGCACCGACGCCCGCGTGGCCTGCCCCGATCCGAATTGCAAGGCCCGCTTTGTCATCAAGCGCTGCGGCACACGGCAGTTCAACCATGCGGCCGTCACCGCAGAGCCTTTGGCCAACCCTTCACACGACTCAGACAAAACCCCATGAGCATTTCCACCACCGAGCTGGCACCGAATTACCGTGCGTCCCGACTGATCAAAGGCTGCTGGCACCTGGCAGGAGGGCACGGCGAGGTCAACCAAGCGCAAGCCGTGCAAGACATGGCCGCCTTCGTGGAGGCCGGGCTCACCACCTTTGACTGTGCTGACCACTACATCGGCGTGGAGGCCTTGATTGGCCAGTTTCGGCGTGCATACCCTGAGCTGGCCCCCAAGCTTCAGGTGCACACCAAATGCGTGCCCGACTACGACCGGCTGACCTCATGCGACCGCGCCTACCTCACCGGGATCATCGACCGCTCGCTGGAACGCCTGGGCGTGGACCAGCTGGACCTGGTGCAGTTTCACTGGTGGAACCTGGCCCAACCGGGCTATGTCGAGGCGCTGGGCATCCTGAGCGATCTGCGCCGCGAAGGCAAAATCGCGCACCTGGGGCTGACCAACTTCAACACCGCCCTGACCCGGGAAATCTTGGACGCAGGCATTCCGCTGGTCAGCACGCAAGTGCAGTACTCGCTGCTGGACAGCCGCCCCGACCAAGGCCTGATCGCACTGTGCCAAGAGCGCGGGGTGCAACTCCTGTGCTACGGCACCTTGGCTGGCGGCTTGCTCAGCGATGCCTGGCTGGGCCAAGCCGAGCCCACCGAGCCACTGGCGAACCGCTCACACACCAAGTACAAACTGATCATCGAAGATTTTGGCGGCTGGGACCTGTTTCAGGAACTGTTGCAAGCCTTGCAGGCCATCGCAACGCGCCATGGCGTGGGCTTGGGTGATGTGGCCACGCGCTGGGTGATCGACCGCCCCCAAGTGGGCAGTGCCATCATGGGCTTCACCTCAACGCGCCACCTGCCAGCCACGCACCGCATTGAAGCCTTGCGTTTGGACGCGCAGGACCATGCCCTTTTAGCGCCCTTGCTGGCACGGCGCACCGGCCCTGCAGGTGACTGCTACGACATCGAACGCGACAAAGAAGGCCGTCACGGGCGCATCATGCGCTACAACCAGAACGAAGGGCGTCACTGAAAACGCACGGTTTTTCAGGCCAAAACTTGCAGGCACTCAACCCAAGGGCCGTGTTGTGCAGGTCTGAAAGGCTTGGGCCACCCAGCGGCCCAAGCCCGCCTTCAGAACTGAACGCCTTTGGTCAAGGCACCGTCCACCACCAAGTTCGTGCCCGTGACAAAGCTGGCCGCCGGGCTGGCCAGGAAAGCCACGGCGTTGGCGATTTCTTGAGGCGTGGCCATGCGGCCTGTCGGGTTCATGGCCAAGGCTTGTTTGTACAACTCGGGGTTGCCCACTTCGATCTGGTTCCACACACCCCCCGCGAAATAGGTGTTGCCTGGCGATACGCTGTTGGCGCGGATGTGCTTGCCCGCCAAGTGGTAAGCCAGGCCTTGGGTGTAGTGCACGATGGCCGCCTTGAACGCGCCGTAAGGACCCGCCGCAAAATCGATCTCCCGACCTGAAACACTGGAGATGGTGACGATGGAGGCGTGGCTGCTTTTCTCCAAAAAAGGCATGGCGGCATTGACCAAGCGCACGGTGCCCATCATGTCCACCTGAAAGCCTTGTTGCCAGCCGTTTTCATCGTTGCTGATGGCCAGGGCACTGACGTTGGCCACCACAATATCGATACCGCCCAAAGCGGCCGCCGCATCGGTCACCCAGGCTTGCAAAGCCGCGCCATCACCCACGTCCACAGCACGGCCAAAGGCCTTGACGCCATGGCGGGCCAACTCTTGAACGCTGTGCTCCACCTCAGCCGCGTTGCGGGCACAAATGGCCACATGCGCACCATCGGCGGCCAAGGTTTGTGCAATGGCTTGGCCTATGCCTTTGGTGCCGCCCGTGATCAAAGCGGTGCGGCCTTTGAGTCCTAAATCCATGGGGTTCCCCTTTCAGTTGAAAAAATTGGCAATGCAAAGCACTGTTTTGAGGGCGCTCAAACGCCCTCAGGCGCGAGGTATTTTTTGGTGATGGCCGCACCCACGGTGTATTTGGGATCGACAAAATTGCCCAGCCGAACCTGGCCGCATTGGCTGAGCATCATGTAGGCGTCCCAGCGGTCATAGCCATACTCGGCCTCCATCCACAACACCAACTCGCGGTAAGCAATGCGCGTGGCGTCTTCGAGTGGGCGTGCACTGCCAATGGCCATGATGACGGCTTCGTTTTCCAGCCGGGGCCAGTCGATTTGCCAGCCCTTGATCAAGTCCACCTCGATGGTGGTGGTGCTGGCAAACTCCACGGCCGTGCCACACACCTCACCATCGCCTTGACAGGCATGGGCATCGCCAATGAAGAGCCTGCCGCCTGCCGTTTGCACCGGCAAATAAGTGATGCTGCCCGGCCCCATGTCGGGCAGGTCCATGTTGCCGCCATGGGCATCGGGTGTGAGGGTGTTGATGGAGTCGATCTCGGGCGAGCAACTCAAGGTGCCAATGTGCGGTTTGTAGGGCAGCGTGACGCGTCGGCTCCAGTAAACACCGTCTTCATCGACATCGATTTTGCGGACGATTTCAGGCAGCGAGTCGGAGAGTAAAGCAGTCAAGGATGTACCGCTGAGGGCACCAAACTGCGGAATCATGCAGCAGGTGCCTCGGGGGTTGGGGCCGCGTGGGCGGATGGACTTGATGTGCACCGCGATGACATCGCCTTTTTCTGCCCCTTCGACCATGATGGGGCCGTTTTGCGGGTTGACAAAGGGCATGGTCAACACACGAGAAGGCAGGTCTTGCTCGGTCTTGATGGCCCCCTCAAAAGCGTCTCGGGTCTCCACCACCACGCAGTCACCGGGCCGCACCTTCAGCACCGGGTCTGAATAAGGCCCGATGGTGTAGTGGTACTTGCCCTGCAGGGCTTCCGTGAGCGAATGGGTTTCGGGCGTGCGGCCTTGGGCCACACCGCGCAAGCGCATGATCGATTGGTCTAACCAGTCCATAGAGTTGCTCCAAATGAATTTTCATTGTGAACACGGGCCGGACCACGGGCAATAAGGGCTAGCCCTTGGGTCAAGCCCCAATGCACCGCGTGCAAGAGGCGCACCCTGGGGCGGTGTGGACCCGCCTGTCACCTGAGCAGCAGTCCAGCAGCCCAAGACTGCTTAAATTCGATCATCCATTTCAAAGGAGCACCCCATGACCTCTTCTCTCAAAGGCCAGATTGCCTGGATCACCGGCGGGGGCAGCGGCATTGGTTTGGCGGGGGCCATCGCACTCGTCAAGGCTGGGGCCCATGTGGTGATTTCTGGCCGCACGGCCGGCACCAACGCCAGCGCTTTGGCCACACTGCAAGCCTTGGGCAGTGCCGAGGCAATTTTGCTCGACGTGGCCGACAAGCATGCGGTCAAGGCAGCGGCGCAAGACATTTTGGCCCGGCATGGTCGCATCGACATCTTGGTCACCAGCGCGGGCACCAATGCCACGCAGCGCAATTTCGACGTCGTCACGCCAGAGGCTTGGGACGATGTGGTGTCCATCAATTTGTCGGGCCTTTTTTATTGCGTGCACGCGGTCCTGCCGGCCATGCGCCAACAGCAAGGGGGCTTGATCATCAACGTGTCGTCGTGGGCGGGCTTGTACGCCTCCAAGCTCACGGGACCCGCCTACAACGCCACCAAACGCGCGGTTTTGGCCCTGACCGAATCCATCAACATGGAAGAGTGCACACACGGCATTCGGGCCAGTTCGCTGTTGCCCGGCGAGGTGGCCACCCCCATCCTGGACAAACGCCCCGTGCCCCCGTCACAAGCGCAGCGCGATCTCATGGTGCAAGCCGAAGACATGGGGCAGGCCATCTTGTTCCTGGCCCAAATGCCCGCCCGCACCTGCATCAACGAACTCGTCATCTCGCCCACTTTCAACCGGTTTTACACCGGCGGCCTGGAGACGCCCAAGCGCAACTGAGCTTGGCCCCAAAAGCTTGCCCACCCCAAAAAGGGCGGCAGGCCAAAGGGCTTTGGTTTCGACCTGACAAGTATGAAGTGAAAGACTGGTTTTGGGCACAGCGATCAGCACCGTGATGAATGTAGGAACCCGGCCCTCGGCGCGATTCTTGGTGATCTGCGAGGGTCATCGCGGCGAGGGCGCCGCTTCTACAGGAGGCTGCCTGCATTTTGTGGGAGCCCCGCCCTCGGGGCGATTCTTGGTGGTCTGCGGGGCTTTTCGCGACGGGGGCGTCGATCCTACAGGAGGCTGCCTGCATTTTGTGGGAGCCCGGCCCTCGGGGTGATGGCGTGAGCCATAAAAAAAACCGCCCTGGGCGCAAACCCGGGCGGTTTTTTCGTATGGCCGAAAAGGCTTTACGCTTTGACAGCAGGTGCTGCTTTGCGCTGTGGCAACTTTTCTTTGATACGTGCCGACTTGCCGCTGCGGTCACGCAGGTAGTACAGCTTGGCGCGGCGAACATCGCCGCGACGCTTGACTTCAATGCTCGCGATCACAGGGCTGTAGGTTTGAAACGTACGTTCCACGCCTTCGCCACTGGAGACCTTGCGCACAGTGAAGCCACTGTTCAGACCACGGTTGCGCTTGGCAATCACAACACCTTCGTAAGCTTGGACACGCTTTCGCGCACCTTCCACCACGTTGACGCTGACGATCACGGTGTCGCCGGGGGCAAATTCAGGAATCACTTTGCCCAGACGGGCAATTTCTTCCTGCTCAAGAGTTTGAATCAAATTCATTTTTTGAACTCCGTCCGATCATGCCTCGCTACACAAGGGGCGTTCTGTGTTGTAAGGGCCATACACATGCATGACTGAACCAGATCGCGGCGGGTAGAGGATCGAAAAGCCTTTGATTATAACTTTTTCAAGCCATGCTGCGTTAACTGCCGTGATCCAGCAGATTTACTGTCGCTTTAAGAAGGTCTCATCTTGGGAACTGAGTCGCCCAGTCAGACGGGCTTGGTCGATCAGCTCTGGGCGGTGCAAGGCCGTCAGGCGTAGGCTTTGCTCGCGTCGCCAGCGCTCGATGTGCGCATGGTGACCCGACATCAATTCTGGCGGCACGGCATGACCTTGCCAAACTTCGGGGCGGGTGTAGTGCGGGCTGTCCAACAAACCATCCAACGCTGGGTTGAAACTGTCCAATTGGTGGCTGCCCTCGTCGTTCAACACACCCGGTTGCAAACGGGCCACCGCGTCCAGCAAGGCCATGGCGGCGATTTCACCACCCGACAAAACAAAGTCGCCCAGACTGATTTGCTGGTCAACATGTTGGTCGATGAAACGCTGGTCCACGCCTTCGTAGCGGCCGCACAACAGCACAGCACCCGAGCTGGCCGACCATTGCTCCACGGCACCGTGGTTCAGCGTCTGTCCAATGGGTGAAAACAGCACCAAGGGTGCCGGACTTGTTTCTTGGCGCGCTGCGCGAATGGCTGTGAAGCATTTGAACAAGGGCTCGGCCAGCATGACCATGCCAGGACCACCGCCAAATGAACGGTCATCGACGCGGCGGTAATTGCCTTCGGCGTGGTCGCGTGGATTCCAGAAATGCACCTCCACCAAGCCACCTTCGTAGGCACGGCGCGTGATGCCACTGGTTAACAGTGGCGCAAACAACTCAGGAAACAAGGTGATGATGTCAAAGCGCATGGGGATGGCCCTCAACGGCCGGCGGCTCAGTAGTCGGGCTGCCAGTCGACCGTGATGCGCTGGCCTGGCAAATCAACACCGTCGATGAAAGCCGCAACAAACGGAATCATGCGTTCGACAGGTTTGCCGCCTTCTGCTTCACCAGCGGCTTCAATAACCAATACCGTTTGTGGGCCGGTGGACATGAGGTCGCGCACCTGACCCAGATCCAAACCTTCGCGGTTGAACACTTGCAGACCGATCAGATCAACCCAGTAGTACTCGCCATCGGCGGCGGCAGGGAAGCTGGCGCGTGACACAAAAATTCGGCCACCGCGCAAGGATTCGGACGCGTTGCGGTCGTCAATGCTTTGGGCACGCGCCACCACGGTGTCGGAATGGTCTTTGACTTCGAGGACATTGAGCAGCAACGGCTCAAGCCAAGCCTGTTGTGCGGTGGCTGCAGCCTCTTGGCCACGCTGGGGTTTCATGGGCCGATCGGGCGGCAACAGAAACCAGCTTTTGGCAGAAAAAAGCGCCTCAGGCGAGGCGCTGTGGGGCAAGACTTTGAACCAGCCTTTGATGCCCCACGCATCGGTGATGCGACCGATTTCGATGGCGTCAGCCGGCAGTGCGGCTGTTTCCAAAGGCGGGCGCATGACCTGTGCGAACCGATCAGGCGGCGGCTTTGCCGGCTTGACGGATCAGGCGTTCCACGGTGGGGGAAGCCTGGGCGCCAACGCCTTGCCAGTAAGTCAGGCGGTCTTGTGCAATGCGCAGACCTTCTTCGCCGCCTTTGGCTGTGGGGTTGTAGAAACCGATGCGCTCGAGGAAGCGACCATCGCGACGCACGCGCTTGTCGGCGACGACGATGTTGAAGAAAGGACGTGCTTTAGAGCCGCCGCGGTTCAGACGAATAACAACCATGATTTATCCTTGGGTGGTTGGGTTTCTCCGGAACAAATGCCGGGAAGCCCGTTTTCTTTCAGCGTTTGAGACACGCAACTGGCCACCCGGCCAGTGACACACTGAAAAGCCCTCTATTGTACAACGCCAGCTTTGTCTTGCCACTCATATGACACAGCCGCGACGCAAATGTCGCTTCGTCGGGGTGCTCAAGTCCTGCGGCTGGAAGTTCAGGCCTTGGCTCGGTACCGCGACGATGGAAAAGCCTTTGGGCGCTGACGACAGCACGGCTCCGCAATAATCAGACCCATGAAAAACAAAACACTGGCCACTTGGTTGACTTTTTTTACCGGCCCCTTGGGTCTGCACCGCTTCTACCTTTTTGGTTTCACCGACATGCTGGGCTGGTTGTTGCCCATTCCCACCGCTTTGGGCTTATACGGTCTGGAGCGAGTACAGCAGTTTGGTCAGGACGACACCCTCAGTTGGATGCTGATTCCTTTGCTGGGGTTCACCATATCGGGCTGCGCTTTGAACGCGATTGTTTACGGCCTCACTTCTGCTGAAAAATGGAATGCCAAATTCAACCCCACAAGCGAAGAACTCAATCCGGCTGGCCGCACCCATTGGGGCACGATCATTGGCGTCGCAGTGGCATTGCTGATGGGCACCACCGTGTTGATGTCCAGCTTGGTGTTCAGCTTTCAGCGGTATTTTGAATACCAAATTGAAGCGGCACGTCTGATCAGCCAGTAAAAAAACCGACCGATGAATTTCATTCGGTCGGCGTTCACAAGTCAAATTGATGAGGGCTTGAATTGGCTCTCAGTCGAGTAGCACGTTGAAGGTTGTGGGGATCAAGCAGTTGGCCCTCATCGACAGCCTGTATTCAAACAAGGCCACGCCCAACTCACCAAGGCTGCAGCTTTTCAAAGCTCTGCGGCCTCATTGCGCCTGGTTCTTGCCAGACAAAGACCCTGAACAGGCAGCAGACCGGTCAGCGCAAAAGGGTCTGCAAAAACGTGAGCGGGCAAAAAAAGTCATGACCACTGCTCAGCCACACGATCAATGATCTGGTCCTCCACTCGGGCGAGATCATCAGGTCCCACACGTTGTGGACACACATCGGCCAAGGGATACAACACAAATGCCCGCTCGCGCCAGCGCGGGTGGGGCAGCGTCAGGCGGGGGCTGTGCATGCTGGCGTCGCCAAAAAACAGCAGGTCCAGATCCAAGCTGCGTGGTGCGTTCACATAAGGACGCACACGGCCTGCCTGGTGCTCGATGGCTTGCAAAGCGTCCAGCACATCGGGAGCCGTCAAGCGCGTGTCAATGCGGGCCACCGCGTTGATGAAGTCGGGTCCCTGGGCTTCATGGGGCGCTGAGCGGTAAAGCGCGGAACGGTCTGTGACTTCAATCTCAGGCCAACAGGCCAGAGCCTCAAAGGCCTGAAGCACCGCCGCGCGGGCATCGCCCAAATTGGCCCCCAAGGCCACATAAGCGGTGACGGGGTTTCGCAAAATGTCCCTTTTCTGCTCAAGTCCGAGATTCAAGTGGCTGCGCCGCCATCGCCCGCCTGATCGCCCGAAGCACCGGGGTTGCGACGACGGCGGCGGCGTTTTTTGGCAGCAGCATCGTCACCACTGTCAGCCTGCGCTGCAGGTCGGCTCTCGGCTTGAGGGGGTGCGCCTTCAGGTCGGGGTGCCCGACGCACGCGAGGCTTGGCCGCTTGTGAGGCCTGTTGCTCGGCCTTGACCGCCTGCAGCAGGTCTTCACGCTCTGAGTCGCTGGCCATGTTGAACTCTTGCCACCAGTCGGCCAGGCGCACATCCACTTCTTCGATGTCCGCTCGCAGACGCAAAAAGTCAAAGCCTGCGCGAAAGCGTGGCTGCTCGACCAAACCAAAAGGTGCGCTGCCCACCCGTTTTTCAAAGCGCGGCTGCATCATCCAAATTTCGCGCATGTCAGCGGCCAACTTGCCGCGCCCGGACACATCGCCAATGCGGGCCTCAAACACCTCGTCGATCGCGTCCTGTAAAGCCGGGTGCGGGTGCTCCCTGCGGGCCAGTCGGGCGGCCCAGGCATCTCGCACATCGGCCCACAACACGCAAGCGAGCAAAAAGCTGGGGGCCACGGGTTTGCCCTCGCCCACGCGGCGGTCGGTGTCAGCCAAGGCCACTTGCACAAAGGCGCTGTCCGCCCGCTCCACCACGACATCCAGCAAGGGATAAATACCGGTGGCCAGCCCCAAACCTCTGAGTTGCTCAATAGAGGCCAGTGCATGGCCTGTCTGCAACAACTTCAACATCTCGTCGAACAAACGGCTTTGGGGTACATCGGCCAACAAGGCACTGGCCTGAACCAGCGGTTTGGCGGTTTTGGCCTCAAGTTTGAAAGCCAGCGGGCTGAGCTTGGCCGCAAATCGCACGGCGCGGATGATGCGGACCGGGTCTTCGCGGTACCGCGCCACCGGGTCGCCAATCATGCGCAGCACACGTTTTTTGGAATCCTGAATGCCCCCGTGGTAGTCCACCACGATTTGCGACTCCGGGTCGTAATACATGGCATTGACAGTGAAGTCACGGCGTGTGGCATCTTCGTCTTGTGGCCCCCAGACGTTGTCGCGCAGCACCCGACCGCTGGAATCGACCGCATGCTGCATGCCTTCGAGCTGTCGTTTGCTGGTGCGTTCATTGCCCTTGACCTGTTCAGCCGCCGCGTTGTCCAGATGGGCGCGAAAGGTCGACACTTCGATCACCTCGTTGTCGCGCCCCCGGCCATACACCACATGCACAATCCGAAATCGACGACCGATGATGAAAGCACGGCGAAACAAACTCTTGACCTGTTCGGGTGTGGCGTTGGTGGCCACATCAAAATCTTTGGGACGCAGACCCAACAGCAGGTCGCGCACGGCACCACCGACCACATAGGCCTCGAATCCGGCTTGTTGCAATGTGTGGGTGACGTTGATGGCGCGTTCGTCCACCAAGCTGGGATCGATGCCATGCACCGCAGCGGGCACCTCGGTGCGGCGGCCAAAGTTGGGCTTGCTGCTTTTGGGCGCTTTGCCCATCAGTTTGTCGATGAATTGTTTGATCATTCTTGAAAGAGTTCGAGGATGCGCCAGCCACGCTCTGTGGCCAGTTGACGCAACCGAGCGTCAGGGTTCGTTGCCACCGGATGGTGGGCTTTTTCCAGAAGCGGCAAGTCGTTCATGGAGTCTGAATAGAACGTGGTCTCCACATCACCCCAGCCCAGTCCTTGCTGGCTCAGCCAATGGGCTACCCGAGTCACTTTACCGTCACGAAAAGACGGCGTACCCCGAATCTCGCCCGTGATCCAGCCGCTGACATCGCGTTCGAGGTCGACTGCAATCAACTCGCTCACACCGAAGGCCTGGGCAATTGGGCGGGTCACAAACTCGTTGGTGGCGGTCACGATCACCACCGTGTCACCCGCATGCTGGTGCGATCGTACCAGCGCCAGCGCCTCGGGTGTGATGCGCGGGCGGATCACTTCATCCATGTAGCGGGCATGGGCATGGGCCGCCTCAGTGGCTCCTTTTTCTCGAGCGGCGCGGGTTGCAAATCGCACGTATTCCTGAATGTCGAGTGTGCCCGCTTGGTAATGCGCGTAGAACTCGTCGTTGCGCTGGTTGAACGCCACCGGATCATTCCAGCCCAACTCGGTCGTGAACACGCCCCAACTGTGGTCAGAGTCCAGTGGCAACAAAGTGTGGTCCAGGTCAAACAGCGCAAGTTTCATTCGTTCTCCAGCATCGCGCGCACCAAGGGGATCGTCAGGGCGCGTTGGGTTTGCAAGGCGTAATGGTCCAAGTGGTCGAGCAATTGCATCAAGCTGCCCAGATCACGCGAAAAACGCTTGAGCATGTAAGACATGACCTCGTCACTTAACAACAATCCGCGGGCGTCGGCCTCTTGGCGCAGAACAGAGCGGCGCTCTGTCTCGCCCAGCACTTGCAGCGCTTCAATGTGTCCCCAGCCCAGGCGGCTGCGCAAGTCCTCACGCAGCTTCAGATCGGCCGGCGGCAAAGCCCCCGCAGCCAACACCCATCGCGGCGTGCCGCTTCGAGGGGTCAAGGCATTGACGAACCAATTGAAGGCGGTGTGTTGCTGCTCGGCGTTGTACAGGTGCACATCGTCCATCAGCACGGCGGCCCAATCGTCGTTGAACTCGGGCGGGTCCATGGTGTGGGCATCAAGCCAACCCACCTGCGCACCCTGCCCTTGCAAAGCTTGGTGCACGGCATGCAGCAAATGGGTTTTGCCCGAACCACTCTCACCCCACAAATAGCTGGGCACCGGTGAACGACTGGCCGAGGCCGTCCATAAACGCAAGTGGCTCAGAGCAGCCGCATTGGACCCGGCAAAAAAATTGTCCAACGTCGGTGTTGACGCCAAACCGATGTCCAAAGCCAACTGCTTCATTCTCTGTCCGACCCTTGTTCGGCCAAGCCAGAACCACTCTTTTGGTACAGATCACTGTTCAGATACAGATGGCGCAATCGGCGCAGGGCCACCAACAACACGGCGCTGGCGGGCAAAGCAATCAACACCCCCACAAACCCCATGACCTGACCAAATGCCATCAAAGCCAAAATAACAGCCAAGGGGTGCAAGCCAATGCGTTCACCCACCAATCTGGGTGTGAGGACAAAACTCTCCAGCAATTGCCCCAAACCAAACACCACAGCCACCATCAACACCGCCTCGGCCGGTGTGAACTGGAGCAAACCGGCCAGCAATGCCAGCAACAAACCCAAGCCAAAACCCAAATACGGCACAAACACAGCCAAGCCAGTGAACACCCCAATGGGCAAGGCCAATTCAAGACCAAACAAACTCAGACCCACCGCATAAAAAAGAGCCAAGGCCAGCATCACCAGCAATTGCCCCCTCAAATACTCGCCCAAGACCAAATCGCTGTCGTGCATGAAACTGTCAAAGCCGCCGCGCCAAGCCGGGGGCACCAATTCGAGCAACATGTTCACCAAACGGGTCCAGTCGTTGAGCATGTAAAAAAGCGCCACCGGAACCAACACCGCATAACCCAAAAAAGCCAAAGCTGCGCTGCCACCCAATTTGAGCGAGGACATGAGCGGAGCCCACCAGTCCTCGCGGTTGGCGCTGAGGTAGGCGACCAATTGAGATTTCAAGTCCCGCAAATCCAGCGACACACTCAAGCCCAACTGAGACAACAAGGGGTTGATGAACTCCACCAGACGGTCGAGCAACAAGGGCAGCTGCTGCTGAAGCAAAGGCCATTCGCGCACCAAAATGGGCACCAGCATGAGCAAAACACCCAAGACCAGCAGCATGGCCAAGAACTCCACCAGCACCACCGCCAAGGCATTGGGTAAACGCCCCCGTGTGAGCTTGTCCAGTCGGAGCACCAAAGGGTGCAATACATAAGCCATCACCCCCGCCACCACAAAGGGGGCCAAAACAGGAGCGAGCAGCCAAAAAACAAAGGCAGCGACCAAAGACACACCCAGCCATGCGGCCAAACGGGTCATCAAAAAAGGCAAAGGTACTTGCAAGTGAGTCTCAACATTTGCGGTGAGTGACCGCCAGTGGTCAGGGTCAACCCTTAAAATAAGTTGTCATTTTAGTCTGCCAGCCCGTTTATTGGCCCTTCGTTATCCAATTACCTACCCCTTCGGGTCAAAACCATGAGTCAAACTCCTCTTTCCTACAAAGACGCCGGCGTCGACATTGTTGCGGGCGACGCGCTGGTCGAGCGCATCAAGCCTCTGGCCAAAAAAACCATGCGTGAAGGCGTGTTGGCGGGCATCGGCGGTTTTGGTGCGCTGTTTGAAGTGCCCAAGCGCTACAAAGAACCCGTGCTGGTCAGTGGCACTGACGGTGTGGGCACCAAGCTCAAGCTGGCGTTTGAATGGCAAATGCACGACACCGTGGGCATCGACCTGGTGGCCATGAGCGTGAACGACGTGCTGGTGCAAGGTGCCGAGCCCCTGTTCTTTCTGGACTACTTTGCCTGCGGCAAGCTGGATGTGGACACGGCAGCGGCTGTGATCGGAGGCATCGCCAAAGGCTGCGAGCTCTCTGGCTGCGCACTGATCGGCGGCGAAACCGCCGAGATGCCCGGCATGTACCCCGCTGGCGAGTACGACTTGGCCGGTTTTGCCGTCGGCGCGGTCGAAAAATCCAAAATCCTCACGGGACAAAATGTGCAAGTGGGTGACGTGGTGCTGGGTTTGGCGTCGAGTGGCGTGCACTCGAATGGCTTTTCATTGGTACGCAAGTGCATCGAACGCGCGGGCAGCAAGGCCCCCGCAACCCTGGATGGCAAGCCCTTCAAACAAGCCCTGATGGAGCCCACCCGCCTTTACGTGCTCAACGTCTTGGCAGCGTTGGCCGCGCATCCCATCAAAGCATTGGCCCACATCACGGGCGGTGGCTTGCTTGAAAACATTCCCCGCGTGCTGCCCGACGGCCTGGCCGCCCACTTGCAAAAAGGCAGCTGGCCACAGACCGAGTTGTTTGCATGGCTTCAAACGACCGCTGGCATTGACGACATCGAAATGAACCGCACCTTCAACAATGGCATCGGCATGGTGGTCGTCATTGATGCCGCTCAAGCCGAGGCCTGTGCACAGACCCTGCGTGATGCCGGCGAACAAGTGTTCACCATTGGCCGCATTGAAGCCCAAGGCGAGGGAGCACAGGTGCTGGTGGCCTGAGCGCGGCGGACTTCCTAAAGTACTTGGACTTTGAGCAGGGCCCCAAGTCCTCGTCTTTTGGGCACCACAATCCCTTCAAAGCTCTGACAGCTCAATCACGCGGTTTCTCAGGGCCAAGGTATCAGGCCCGGAGGGCACTGCCACGAGATACAGCCTCAAGTCCTGCAAGGCCTCGTGAACATGGCCCAGCTCGGCATGCACCAAGCCCCGGTCGCGTCGCTCGCTCCAAAACTCGGGCAACAAAACCACCAACCGGTCCATCACCTGCAGCATGCGCGGCCAGTCTTCTTGTGACCTGAAAATTTCTTTCAAGTTGCGCAGCATCCGCGCCAAAATGTCGCGCTCTGGGCAGGCTTGCAAATAAAGCCCCAAGGGCGTTTCACCCTCGTCCAGGTCCGCCGCCACCGAACGGTCAGCCGGGCTGCGATAGGGGCTCAAGCGTTCGGACAAGTTGTCTAAGCCCAAAGATTTGCCCGTGAGCGGGTCCAGCACCACCAAACCGCCCTGCAGGCTGACTTTGACCAAAAAGTGACCGGGAAACGAAATGCCCTGCGCTTGCAAACCCAGGGTCTGGGCCAATTCCAGCCAGACAATCGCCAACGAAATGGGAATACCTCGTCGCGTTCGCAGGACATCGTTCAGGTAGCTGTTTTCAGGCGCGTAATAATCATTGGCATTGCCTCCAAAGCCCAAGTCTTGATAAAAAACCTGCGTCAAAATCGCCAACTGGGTCAAGTCATCGGCGTCATCGGGCAAACGTGCCTGAACCCGCCTGAGCAAGCGCTCCACATCGTCCAGCACCTGCTGCACATCCAAAGTGGGCTCTTCGTCTTGGGCCAAGCTGGCCGCAGCCTCCAGCAAAGGAAAATGCTCATCGCTTTGCACCAGACTGGCAAAGTAGCTGAGCGGGGTGGGCGGTGATAAATTCAAAAGCATGTCAACTCCGAGCACCATTCACCGTTTGAGAAAGGCCTTGAGGCGCACACCTGTGGCCCACAAGACACCAAAATAAAGAAAAGCCGAGCACACCAAAATGCCCAACATCCAAGCGATGCGCAGCCAAGCTTCTTGACGCATGGCCATCCAAGGCAAGTGATGGGCCGCCAAGCTCAACAGCACCGAAAGCAATGCCGTTGCCAGCAGCACCTGGCCCGCAAAACGCCACCAACCCGGCTGAGGTGTGTAACTGCCTTTGCGCAGCAAACCCAGAAGCAACCACAAGGCGTTGACCAAAGCCCCTAAACCAATGGACAGCGCCAGCCCGGCATGGGCCAAATAAGGCACCAACAGCACGTTGAAAATTTGCGTGAGCACCAGCACCACCACCGCGATGCGCACCGGGGTGCGAATGTCCTGACTGGCGTAATACCCCGGGGCGAGCACCTTGATGGCCACCAAGCCCAGCAAGCCCACACCGTAGCCCGTCAAAGCCAAGGTGGTTTGTTGCACATCCTTGTCGGTGAACGCGCCATAGTGGTAGAGCACCGACACCAGCGGTTGAGCAAACAACAGCAAGGCCGCTGCACAAGGCAAGGCCAGCAGCAACACCAGCCGCAAACCCCAGTCCAGCATGGCCGCATAGCGATCGGCATCGCCGGTGGCTTTGGCTGCGGCCAACTGCGGCATCAACACCACCCCCAGCGCCACGCCCAAAATGGCGGTCGGGAACTCCATCAGGCGATCCGCATAAGTCAACCAACTCACACTGCCCGGGGCCAGGTGCGAGGCAATTTGCGTGTTGATGAGCAAAGAAATCTGGGCCACCCCCACCCCCAACAAAGCGGGTGCCATGAGGCGCAAGATGTTCAAAGTGGCGGGATTGGTCCACGCCCTTTTGACGGCAGACGGGCGAATACCGATGCGGGGCAGCAAGCCCAAGCGGGCCAAGGCGGGTATTTGAACCGCCAACTGCAAAAAGCCCCCCAACATCACGCCTGCGGGCATGGCATAAATGGCCTCTATTCCCTGTCGACTGAACCAAGGAGCCAGCAGCCAGGCTGCGGCAATCACACTGACGTTGAGCAGCACAGGCGTCGCCGCAGGCACAGCAAAGCGCTTCCATGTGTTCAAGATACCTGCCGACAAAGCCACCATGGACATGAAAGCGATGTAGGGGAACATCCAGCGCGTCATGTTCACAGCCGCGTTGTAACCCTGTGCGTCTTGCTGCAAACCACTGGCCAAGGCCCAAACCAGCCAAGGCGAGGCCAACACACCCAGCAAAGACAAAACCAGCACCGACCACGCCAAGGCCGTGGCCACGCTGTCGATCGCTGCCTTTGTGGCGTCGTCACCATGCTGAGCCCTCGTGGCAGCCAAAACCGGCACAAAAGCCTGGCTAAATGCCCCTTCTGCAAACAAGCGACGAAACAAATTGGGAATTCGAAAAGCCACATTGAAGGCGTCGGTCAAGGCACTGGCCCCAAACATCGAAGCCATGAGCAACTCGCGCACCAACCCTGTGACCCGAGAAGCCAAGGTCAACATCGACACAACGGAAGCAGATCGTAAAAGGCTCACAGTGAAGGAGTGTAGCGGCCTCTTGTCAGTGCAAAAGCACTTATCCAAGCCCAATCAAGGGCAAATCTGTTGGGCTGGCGAGGGCGAGGCTCGCACTTTGTGCATGAACAGTCTTGATGTCTGGACCCAAGACGCTACTAAGAACGAAAGCGTCTCTGCTAGAATGTTGGGTTCGCTTGACAACATCCTCAGACATTGAAAGAACACAAATATGGCATCCGCTAAACCCAAAAAGAAAAACCCCCGTCTTGCATCAGGCCGCAAACGCGTTCGTCAAGACGTCAAAATCAACGCCGCGAACTCTTCGCTGCGCTCCAAATACCGCACTGCTGTGAAAAACGTCGAAAAAGCCGTTGTTGCAGGCGACAAGACCAAAGCCACTGAATTGTTTGCCAAAATGCAAGCTGTGGTGGACATCATTGCCGACAAAGGCATCTTCCACAAAAACAAGGCCGCTCGCGACAAGAGCCGCCTGAGCGCCAAAGTCAAGACTTTGGCTCTTGCAGCCACTGCAGCCTGATCCGCTTATAAAGATCAACAGCCCGGCCAAATCTCATTGGCCGCCGTTTGAAACGGGTGCGCTGTCAGCGAAAAAAAACCGCCTTCGGGCGGTTTTTTCATGTGCGGCCCCCATCAACTGGGATCAGGCAAAAGGCAAACTTCGGCCAATTGCAAGCCATTGTCTCGGGCGAAATTCATCGCGAAATCCCAAGCCATGACGTTGTATTCGCGCAAATCGCGGTGCACGACCACACATTTGATGCCCCCCAAAGTAGTGGGAATGCACCAAGGTGAATAACTGAGGTGGCTGCCCGGCGTTGCCCCACCTGGGCGAAAGGGGCTCATGACGCCTGCCAAACGCTCGGCCCAATCGCTGGGCCGAAAGGTCTTGCCGTCCTCAGTGATCCCTTGGATAAAGACTTCTTGAGCAGTGTTGGAGACCATCGGATAGAGGTGTGAATCAGTGGAGTCCAGAGCTCGGGATCGCCGACCAATGGTTTACCCGTGTATTGTATCTTATATAAGACTTGAAACCGCTCGCTCACCCGCAAAAGCCAAGTTGACAGGTCCTGAACCTGCCGGGTATTTCTGCCTCTAGAATCTCGTTTCAACGGCCCCTCATCGTTGGGCCGATTTTTATTCCCGGAGTTCACGCATGACCGCTCACATTGAAGCCGCCTCACCGCACACCATGAACACCTATGGCCGACTGCCGATTGCGCTCAGCCATGGTCAGGGTTGCCGAGTTTGGGACGTCAATGGCAAAGAGTACCTCGACGCGCTGGCCGGTATTGCGGTGAACACTTTGGGTCACAACCACCCTGATCTGGTGCCCGCGCTGCAGGACCAGCTGGCCAAGATGATTCACAGCTGCAACTACTTCCATGTGCCCAATGCCGAAGTGCTGGCGGCCAAGTTGGTCGAGTTGTCGGGCATGACGAACGTGTTCTTTTGCTGCACGGGCCTCGAAGCCAACGAAGCGGCCATCAAGCTGGCGCGCAAGTTCGGCCACGACAAGGGCATCGAAATGCCCGAGATCGTGGTTTATGAAAAAGCCTTCCATGGCCGCAGCATCGCCACGCTCAGCGCCACCGCCAACGACAAGCTCAAAAAAGGTTTTGGCCCCATGCTGGAGGGCTTTTTGCGCGTGCCTGTGAATGACATCGAAGCCTTGAAAAAAGCCACTGAAGGCAACCCCAATGTGGTGGCCGTCTTCATGGAAACCATCCAGGGTGAAGGCGGCGTCAACCCCATGCGCGTCGACTACCTGCAGCAAGTGCGCGCCCTGTGCGACCAAAAAGACTGGCTGATGATGATCGACGAGGTGCAGTGCGGCATGGGCCGCACGGGCAAATGGTTTGCCCACCAGTGGGCGGGCATCGTGCCTGACGTGATGCCGCTGGCCAAAGGCCTGGGCTCGGGCGTGCCGATTGGCGCGGTGGTGGCCGGTCCCAAAGCCGCCCACATCTTCCAGCCCGGCAACCACGGCACCACCTTTGGCGGTAACCCGTTGGCCATGCGCGCCGGTGTGGAGACCATCCGCGTCATGGAAAAAGACGGCCTGATGGCCAACGCGGCGCGGGTCGGCGACCATTTGCGCGGCGCCCTGGAACATGCCTTGGCGGGTGTTCAAGGCGTCAAGGAAATTCGGGGCCAAGGCCTGATGCTGGGCGTGGAACTCGACCGCCCCTGCGGTGCCATCTGGAGCCGCGCCGCCGAAGCCGGTTTGCTGCTGAGCGTGACCGCCGACAGCGTGATTCGCCTGGTGCCTCCGCTCATCTTGACCGAAGCCGAAGCCGACGAAATCGTGGCCATTTTGGTGCCCTTGATCAAGACCTTTTTGGCAGAAAAACCATGAGTGCATCGACCCCAGCGCCCGTTCGGCACTACCTGCAATTCAGCGACCTGAGCGCCGACGAATACGCACACGTATTCGCCCGCGCCGCCGAAATCAAGCGCAAGTTCAAGGCTTACGAAAAATACCACCCGCTGGCCGACCGCACGCTGGCCATGATTTTTGAAAAAGCCAGCACCCGCACCCGCGTGAGTTTTGAAGCGGGCATGTACCAGCTCGGCGGCTCGGTGGTGCACCTGACCACGGGCGACAGTCAACTCGGCCGCTCCGAGCCCATCGAAGACAGTGCCCGCGTGATCAGCCGCATGACCGACATCGTCATGATCCGCACCTACGGACAAGACAAAATCGTGCGCTTTGCCTCTCACTCGCGCGTACCGGTCATCAACGGCTTGACCAACGAATACCACCCTTGCCAGATCCTGGCCGACATCTTCACTTACATCGAGCACCGTGGTTCGATTGCAGGCAAGGTCGTCGCCTGGGTGGGTGACGGCAACAACATGGCCAACACTTGGCTGCAGGCGGCCGAGTTGTTGGGTTTCACGCTCCACCTGAGCACGCCCAGTGGCTACGAAGTGGACCAGGCCGTGGCCGGTTTGCGCAGCGCCGACAGCTACAAAATCTTCAAAGATCCCGAAGACGCCTGCCGAGGCGCAGACTTGGTCACCACCGACGTGTGGACCAGCATGGGCTACGAAGCTGAAAACGAGGCCCGCAAAAAAGACTTTGCCGACTGGTGCGTGGACGAAGCCATGATGCAAGTGGCCCAGCCCGATGCCCTGTTCATGCACTGTCTGCCCGCGCACCGAGGCGAAGAAGTCAGCGCCGAAGTCCTCGACGGGCCGCAGTCGGTCATCTGGGACGAGGCTGAAAACCGTCTGCATGTGCAGAAAGCATTGATGGAGTTTTTGCTGCTGGGTCGCGTCCAGGCCTGATCTCCCCCCGGGCACGATACCGGCTCCGTGACTTCAGGGTTCATGGATACCGGGTCAAGCCCGGTATGACAAAACCCTGTCACCCCACTGCCTGTCACCCCGCTGCCTGTCACCCCGGACTTGATCCGGGGTCCATCCCCCTCTTTTAACCCCATGTCCCACTGCACCACCTGCGGCGCCTGCTGCGTCAGTTTTCGGGTGGACTTTTCCGTCTACGAATACGAAGAAGGCGGTGGCGATGTGCCCGCTGGGCTGGCCTCGCCCATCACCGAGCACACCTGCCGCATGCGCGGCACCGACCACAGCCCGCCGCGTTGCGCCGCGCTGTATGGCAAGACAGGTGAAAAAGCCATTTGCGGCATTTACGAATGGCGGCCCTCGCCTTGCCGCGAGTTTGAAGAAGGCAGCCCCGCCTGCGAGCAAGCGCGGCGACGCCACGGCCTGCCAGCGCTCAACGCCTGAATTTGACGGGTGTTGGAAATAACCGACACCACGATTTTTTGTGGGGTGCTACCTTCGCACACCATGAAAAAACTTTGGGATATTTCTCCACCGATTGACGCGCACAGCCCGGTGTTTCCGGGCGACACACCTTACACCCAGCAATGGACCGCCACGCTGTCTAAAGACTGCCCTGTGAACGTGAGCGCCATCACTTTGTCACCGCATGTGGGCGCACATGCCGATGCCCCGCTGCATTACGACCCGCAAGGCGAGGCGGTGGGCGCTTTGGACCTGCTGCCTTTTCTGGGCAGATGCCGCGTCATCCACGCCATCGATGCTGGCCCCTTGATCACCCTCGCCCACTTGCAGCGCGCCCTGAACGACATGCCCGAGCGGCTGCTGGTGCGCACTTACCGCCAGTTTCCGAGCCAACACTTCGACACCCAACTCACCGGCTTTGACCCCGCCTGCGTGCAGCACTTGGCCGACCTGGGCGTGCTGCTGATCGGCACCGACAGCGCCAGCATCGACCCGGCCGACAGCAAGCAACTGCCCAGCCACCAAG